>JBDLJC010000001.1:0-146806 GCA_039714535.1 Thermodesulfobacteriota bacterium
TTACCCCGGCACCGTCATCAAGCTGGCGGCATAACAACAACATTGGCTTTCCACCTTATTTTTGCCGCTAACCTGTCCAAACAACCGGTGCCACTTCTAGATTAAAAAAGAAGATCTTGGGGCGGGTACTGTCAAAAGATATTTTCTAGATAAAAGTATTTTTTGAGATTAAAGGGAGAGAGTAAAATGTGGCAAGTTATGGCACTTAAGAGATTGTGGGTAGGATTGGCCATTATCGGTTTTAGCCATGCTTTTGGCATGCAAAATAGCTGGGCAGCGGAAGATCCTGGATTGGAGCAGGCCAGCAAATATTCAGTAACAAATTCAGCGACTTTGACACAAGCAACTAGTGATCTTCAGAATCAGGAAATACGTGATCTGTTGACCAGAATTAAGTATCTGGAGCGCCAGATGGGGTATTTGGAACAAAGGGTTGATCGGAATATGATGTCGGGAACTACTCTCAAAAAAACAAAGGAGCTTGCCTCTGACGCATGGACTTTGGCGGTTGAAGCACGGGCCATTGCCGTAAGGGCAGAGGGTAAGGCGGACCTGGCCCAAAAAAACAAAAAAAGGTGATATGGTGCGGTTGCTGATTAGTCACGGTGGCCCGCTATTGCTCCCGCTCGATGTTTTTTTGCTGTAAACAGCAAGTAAGACTGCCTGCTTTTTGTTTAGCCGGCCTAGGCAGGGCGGGTAGAAGTAAAACACCGAAATTGTTTTCAGCTGAAGATGAAAATGTAATCACCTTTATTGACGGTGATTTTGAGTTGCCCTCCGTGGTTTTCTCCATAAACCTCCCAAGCTGGTTTTTCTCCCAACGCTCCCTTTAGGCAGCAAGGAGAACAGGCGTTAGCGGCGCGATTAAATCTGGAAATAACCATGCTGTCCGGATTATCCTGTTCGGCAAGTAATTGCCCGATCTCCTGGGCCTGTCCCTGGCTGACATTACATCCTGATATTTGAATATCGATTTCTTTCATAAGATTTAAACGGGTTTAGGGGTGGTTGTTCTGAATTAGCGATTGCCCTGTGTATAATAGGGCTGTTTAGGTCATTTATCTGTTGCAAGCACTCTGCGTCTTTCGGCTCCTTTACAGTAGTGACGCAATTAATTGACAATCGATCTTTTCAAAAAGATTGGTCAATAGCAATAAGTTTAATTTCTCAACAAGAAATCATCGACAGCAAGGGCTTTGAGTGTTGCCTCATAGGCTTCTCGCAGTTTTTGCACCTCTTTTGGCGAGAGGATTTTTTCAGCAAGGGCCTGCTCCATTAGCTCCAGATCATTCGCAACTTTAAGGCCAAGGTCCTTTAAGCCCGCCCGGGCCTTGTTCTCTATATCAGCAATTGCAACCTGCTTCTGGAACGCCAGTTCGATTCTGTTCAGTCCATCATCCGCTTCGCCCGAAATAAATATTCCAGCGGTGAGGCGCTCACGTGTCTCTGTCGGTTCGAGGAAACAGTTAACCACCTTGCCACCCAGACGATCATCCGGCGGGAGGTAGCGTTTGCCCGTGGGGAATAGTAAACATTTAAGCCCCCAGGCCAACAGCCTGTTCGGGAAATTATTTAGAAAACCAGCCAATTGATCCTGGGCCTTAAAAAGAGCGTCTTGACAAATCCAGTCCAACAATGCAGTATCCGCTTCAGGTCGACCTTGTTCTTGAAACCTTTTGATGACGGCGCTGGCAATATACAGTTGCGATAGGATATCACCGAGACGGGCGGTAAGGCTTTCCTGTCGTTTCAGGCGCCCACCAAGGACCAGCAGGGCCGCATCGGCAACAAGGGCCAGGGCCGCACTCATCCGGACAATTTGGCCCGTATATTTTTTTGTTCTGCCCTGGAAACCACTGCGGGTCAACTGCCCGTCAGTTAGGGCCAGTAGAAAGGCCCGCACTTTATTGCTGCCCACCAAACCAACGTGTCCCCAGAAGGCCCGATCAAAGTCACGAAGCCCTTTGCGGGTATCACCATTCCGGGCCGCCTTCATTTCAGCCAGCAGATAAGGGTGACAGCGGATGACTCCCTGACCGAAAATAATCAGACTGCGGGTCAGAATATTTGCCCCTTCAACGGTGATGCTGATCGGGATCCCTTCATAATAGCGGCCCCACAGGTTTCGAGGCCCCAGGCAGATAGCTGTACCACCGAAAACATCCATGGCATCGTTGACAATCTTACGCATCAACTCTGTGCAATGGTACTTGGCAATAGCCGATACCACCGATGACTTTTCACCTTCATCCACCGCCTGGGCAGTCAGCAAGCGCACCGCCTCAATGGCGTAGGTATAGCCGAAAATTCTTGCCAAGGCCTCCTGGACCCCCTCAAACATACCGATGGACACCTTGAATTGTTTACGGATGTGAGCATAGGCACCGGTGCTGCGGGTGGCAAGCTTGCCCATGCCGGCCGCCAGAGCAGGCAGTGAAATAGAACGGCCGTCCGCCAGACACTCCATCAGCATGCGCCAGCCCTGGCCGACATAGTCCTGGCCGCCAATTACATTTTCCAGAGGAATAAAGACATCCTGTCCCCTGGTTGGCCCATTCTGGAAGGCCTGGTCCAGAGGGATATGGCGTTTCCCCACCTCTACTCCAGGTAAATTGGTCGGCACCAGGGCGACGGTTATGCCCAGTTCCTCTTTATTACCCAACAGGCGTTCCGGGTCATACATCTTGAATGCCAGCCCCATAATAGTGGCCACTGGCGCCAAGGTTATGTAACGTTTATCCCAGGTGAGACGGATGCCCAGAACATCCTTTTTACCAGCGAAGTCTTGTCGGCAGACCACTCCTTGATCGAGCATCGCAGCTGCATCACTTCCTGCCACGGAACTGGTCAGGGCAAAACAGGGGACCTCGGTCCCGTTTGCCAGGCGCGGCAGATAATATTTTTTCTGTTTATCGGTGCCATAGCGTAAGAGCAGTTGACCCGGACCCAACGAATTGGGGACCATGGCGGTTACCGCTGCCGTTAAGCTCTTGCTGGCCAACTTGACAATTACCGCAGAATGGGCCAAAGCGGAAAATTCCAAGCCGCCATAACGCTTTGGGATGATCATCCCGAAAAATCCTTTGTTTTTCAGGAAAGCCCATACTTCTCCTGGCAGATCATAGTTATTATCTCGGACGATTTGCCACTCATCAAGCATGGTGCATAATTCTTCAACCGGACCATCCAGGAATCGCTGCTCTTCAGCCGATAATTCGGGCGAAGGGAGGGAGGTGATTGTTTCCCAGTGCGGTTGCCCCGAAAAGAGTTCTGCTTCCCACCAGCTGGTCCCGGCCAACAGAGCTTCTTCCTCTGTTTCTGATATTTCAGGCATAATTTTACGAAACAGGGCCAAAAGCGGCCTGCTCAATAAATTTCTCCGAATCGGCAAAACTTGGAAGGTTAGCAAAAACATCCAGAACAACAGCCACAGAATGATCAACGGATCAGGGGCAAACAGAGAGAAAACCGAGGCAACCGTAAGGGCCCCCGCAAAAGTCACGGTCCATATCAATAGGGGTTGACGCTTATAGGCCAGCATCAGGATAATCGCCGTTACTGCCACCAACCATGTTATCCCGCTTGCACTTGTCATAACCAGGCCTCATGGATTAAAGCAAGCTGCACCGGCATCCCGCCGATGGAACAGCTTATTTGAACAGGGCGCTAAAACAAAGATGAATCTTTCCCCTTCTCCTGTTTAAGAAAAACTTCGATAAATTGCTCTGCCGCATCCCGACCCTTTTGCATGCACTCTTTAATACAGGTGAATTCGGCCCAACTGATATCTCCCACCTCCGGAGCTATGATGCCGTCCGCATCTTTGGCTTGGATCCGGTTGAGAACCGTTCTGGTAATAGCGTTTGTCCGCCGGAGGATATCAAGCCCGCTCTCGATTGAAAAATCCTGCTCCATTTCCCTGACCACGTTGACGGCAAGGATGAAGTCAGCCCCCAACGTTCGACAGGTGTCAACCGGCAATTGATTCACCCAACCGCCGTCCATCAACAGGTGGCCATCAATTTCTATCGGCGGGAAGATGCCGGGAATAGCAGCTGATGCCGCCACCGCTTGGCGTAGAGAGCCTTTAGAGAGGACAATTTCAGAACCGTCGTTAATGTCGGTGCAGACAACAGCGAATGGTATTTTGGTGTCGCGAATATCAATGTCATCGATCAGAAAAGAGATGTTCTCCATATAAGTGTCCAAAGAAACAAATGACTGGCGATTGGCCAGAACAACATTATATAAAAATTTCTTCCGTAAGAAGCGGGACAGAGTATCAAACAAACCGTCATTGGTGCTGCCCGCTTCGGTTTCCTTGACAAAATCGAATTCTATCTTCGTATAGCAATCGCAGGTGAAGTAGTCATTGACCCTTCGGATGGCAGCTTCACTATCTCCTGAGGTAGCGTATATGGCCCCGATGATTGCCCCAATACTGGCTCCGACAATCAGATCCGGGATGATGCCTCTCTTGGCCAAGGCATCTATGGCACCCAGGTGAGCCAGACCGCGGGCACCGCCACCACCGAGAACGAGACCGATTTTTTCTTTCATAATCATTCGCCCAAATGTTTAGAAAAATTACCGAGAAATATTTTTTCTAAGATAAAAGCTCAATCTAATGATAGGATTATAGCATACAATGGAACGAAATAGGCGGCTTTTCGTCAGGGTCATCTCGAAGGAGCCCTGGAAGCTATAACCGGTAGAGAGCAGGCCGTTCACGGATTTTGCTGCCAATCCTCTGTTACGGCTGAGTGGATTCGAATCCAATCGGGGTAAATATATGAATGACAGGATAGCAATCGTCGGCGGAGTGCGAACACCGTATGTAAAGGCTGGTACCTACTTTACCGATCTCAGTGCTGTTGACTTGGGGCGCCTGGTGGTAAAGGAACTTATTGCCCGGACCGGTATCGATCCGGATGTCCTTGATTCGGTGGTGATCGGCAATGTCTCCCAGCCGATGGAGGCGGTTAACATTGCCCGGGTTATCTCGATCTTTGCCGGCATTCCCGAGCATGTTCCGGCCTTTACCGTCCACCGCAATTGTGCCTCCGGCCTGCAGGCGGTAATCTCCGGAGCCCAGGCCATTGCCATGGGTGATGCGGAGGTTGTTGTGGCCGGTGGCGTTGAATCAATGTCGAATATCCCCTTCTTTCTGTCCAAGAAATTCCATGATATCGCTGTAAATTATCTGCATAGCAAGACCTTAAAGGCGAGGGCCGCCTCTCTTTTCAAACTAAGACCCCATGATTTTATCCCCAAGATTGGTTTGATGCTTGGCCTTACCGACCCGACCTGCAGCCTTAACATGGGCCAGACCGCCGAAGTGCTGGCTCGGGAGCTCAAGATCAGCCGCGAGCGCCAGGACGAATATGCCCTAATGAGTCATCAGCGGGCGACAAAGGCCTATGAGGCAGGATGTTTCGGTGAGGAGATTATGACGGTTATTTGCCCGCCGAAGTTAAAGAAAGCTCTTGACTTCGATACTGGCGTCAGGGGTGATGAATCAATGGAGATGTTGACCCGCCTCCGTCCTTTCTTTGATCGTAAATACGGCACGGTTACCGCCGGCAATTCATCCCAGGTCACAGATGGCGGCGTGGCCTTGTTGCTGGCCAGCGAGGGGGCGGTGGCCAAGTATGATCTGAAGCCCATGGGATATGTCAGAGAACACGCCTTCGCCGGGCTCTCTCCGAAGCGGATGGGCCTTGGCCCCTCCTATGCGACGTCCCTTGTCCTGGATCGGGCCGGGCTCAGTCTGGACGATATCGGTCTCATTGAGATGAACGAAGCCTTTGCAGTGCAGATTATTGCCAATGAGATGGTCTTCGGCAGCGATAAATACTCGGAGCATTATTTGGGCCGGAAAGCCATGGGCACTATTGACCGGGGGATTATGAACGTGAACGGCGGCGCCATTGCCATGGGGCATCCCGTCGGTTCAAGCGGGACCAGACTGATTCTGACCCTGCTGCTGGAGATGCAGCGTCGATCGGTGGATCTGGGGCTGGCGACCCTCTGTGTGGGCGGCGGCCAGGGCGCAGCTCTGCTAATTGAGAGGGCATAATATGTCGGTAGCATTAAATATTGGAATAAGAGACGATATCGCCACTGTCACCTTTGATCTGCCTGATGCCAAGGTAAATATTCTCAGTCCGGCCGTCATGGAGGAGCTCTCGGATTGCCTCGACAAACTTGGTAGTGAAAGAGACCTGCGGGGATTGATCATAACCTCAGCCAAACACAACAATTTTATCGCCGGCGCCGATATTTCCGTGATTGAAAACATCGCTTCGGCAGTCGAGGGCATGGCGCTTGCCAGTCAGGGCCAACAGGTTTTTTCAATCCTTGCCGGCCTGCCATTCCCGACGGTGGCGGCGATTAATGGTTCCTGTCTTGGCGGTGGCACCGAGCTTGCTCTGGCCTGCACCTATCGGATACTGACCGATGATCGCGGCTCGTTTCTCGGCCTGCCTGAAACCCAACTGGGCATAATTCCCGGCTTCGGCGGCACCCAGCGTTTACCCAGATTGGTCGGAATAGCCGAGGCGCTCCGGATGATCACCACCGGCGCCAGGGTCTTTGCCAAACCGGCCCTGCGTAAAGGGTTAGTTGACGAGGTGGTGGTGGCGGAGAACCTCCTGTCTGCCGCGCGCAAACGCATCATGCGTCATCACACTGGGAAACGTTGCCGTCGCCTTTGTCAGCCAACCTGCCTGAATCTGCTTGACCGGTTTCCCCTCTGGCAGCGACTGGTTTTCAACAAGGCCCGCCAGATTGCCGCCAAACGGACCGGCAAGAACTATCCAGCCATCCCAGCCGCTATTGATGCCATCGAGAAAGGGATCAGGCACGGCCTGAACAAGGGCCTGGAGAACGAGGCCCGCTTGCTCGGACAACTGGCCGTTACCGAGACGGCCAAAAATCTCCAGAAGGTCTTCCGCCTTCAGGAGAAGTTTTCCCAAGTGGACACTAAACCGGCCCGAGATTTTACCAATATAGGCGTGGTGGGAGCCGGGATCATGGGCGGTGGGATCGTGGCCCTCATTGCCGAGCATTCCCTGCAGGTCCGTCTGGTCAATCGTTCGACCAAGGGCTTGAGCGTCGCTTTGGGCTTTATGGCCAAACTCCTTGCCGCCAAGCAGCGGAAAAGAATCATTACCCCGGCGATGTCCGAGCAGATCAAGGGTCGGGTTACCTACGATACAGTCATGCGTGGCATGCATGATCTGGATGCGGTTATCGAGGCCGTGGTGGAAGATATGGAGGTCAAAAAGACGATCATGGCAAAAATTGCCGAGGCGTTAGCTGATGACACCCTGATCCTGTCAAACACCTCGTCATTGTCGATAACCGAAATGGCCAGTGGTGTCAGTAATCCCACCCGAATAGCCGGTCTGCATTTTTTCAACCCGGTGGCCCGAATGAAACTTGTAGAAGTCATCTATGGCGACCAGACCTCCGAGGAGACAATTAGCAAGGCCATGGCCTTGTCCCGGCGGCTGGGTAAAATACCGATACTGGTCAAGGACAGACCGGGATTTCTGGTTAACCGGTTGCTGCTCCCTTATCTCAATGAAGCTGCCAGAATGCTTGAAGAGGGGGTTGATGTCGGCCAAATCGATCAAGCCCTGCTCCGGTTCGGTATGCCGATGGGCCCCTTTAAGCTTTTGGATATGGTAGGACTGGATATTGCGGCCCATGTGGCCGATATACTGTTCACCGCCTTCGGGGAGCGCATACAACCGTCACCGATATTGACCAGGATGATGGAGTCCGGTCGTTTGGGCCAGAAAAGCGGTAAGGGTTTTTATGATTATAGTAACTCCAAACCGGCTACAGTCGATCCGGAGATATATCCATTACTCAAACTTACTAGCGATGGCGACAACCGGCTTGATGAACAGGAGATCATTGACCGCCTTATCATGTCGATGATCAACGAAGCCGTATACTGCCTTGAGGAAGGGGTGGTCAACGAAGCCCAGGCAGTTGACCTGGCTATGATCTTCGGCGCTGGATTCCCTCCCTACACCGGCGGCCTTATCCGTTATGCCGATAAAGTCGGGAGCAAGATGATCGTCAAGCGACTGGATGGGTTCGTCTCGGCCATCGGCCAGCGGTTTGAACCGGCAGGTTTATTACGGCGCATGGCGAAATTGGATGGCGGTTTTTATGGTTAATCTCCCCCTTGATAGTGGCGTGGACTTTGCCGAAGCAGAGACAATTCCCAGCATGTTCTTCGGGCAGGTGGCAAGGTATGGCAGCAAGACGGCGTTGCTCCATAAGGTCGGTCCGCAATATATTTCCCTTAGCTGGAGTGAGCTGGGCGATACGGTTCGTGAAGTTGCCTGCGGGCTTATCGAACTCGGCGTCCAACCGGGTGATCGGGTAGCGATTATGGCCTATAATCGGCCGGAATGGCTGATCGCCGATCTGGCAATCATGGCTAGCGGCGCTATTACCGTCCCCATCTATCACACCAGCACCCCAACCGAGGCGGACTATATCCTGAAAAAGGCCGGAGCAAACATCGCCTTTGTCGCCCGCTCTGAAAAAGCCGAGATGTTTACCACCTGTGATGCGGCGCTAAAGACCATCATCTCCCTGGATCCGGTCGGGATCGATTCAGCCGGCAGTTGTGCCTACGATTATGACACGGTCAGGCAGCGCGGCCGGGATCAGCTCTCTGGTGGGACTTGTTCTGAATTGGCCATAAGAATCGCGGCGCTCAACCCCGAGCACTGTGCGACCATAATATTTACCTCCGGCACCACCGGTAACCCTAAGGGGGTTATGCTATCCCACGCCAACATCCTCGCCAATGCAGCCGCTTCATTAAAGGCCCAACCGGTGGGACCAGATGATTTATTCCTGTCTTTTCTGCCTCTCAGTCATTCTTTTGAACGTACCGCCGGCCAATATCTGATGCTGATCAGTGGGGCCACCACTGCCTACGCCCAGTCAATTCGCAACGTCGCCGACAACATCAGGGAAGTGCGGCCGACGATTATGTTCGGGGTGCCCAGGTTTTATGAAAAATTGTATGGGCGGATCATTGATGGCGTTCGTGAGGCCCCACCCTTACGGCAAAAGATTTTTCATTGGGCCATGGCAGTTGGCCAGCGGATGTTGGCGGTGAAAGATAACAACATCCCGCCGGGGAGGGTCTTGTCTCTGCAACACCTCATTGCCGACAGGCTCGTTTTTAGTAAATTTAGAAAAAAATTGGGCGGGCGCCTACGTTTCTTTGTTTCCGGCGGCGCCCCACTGGCCAGGGAAATTGTCGAGTTTTTTCTTGGTGCTGGAATCCAGATTCTCGAAGGATATGGCCTGACCGAATATTCACCGGTGATCGCGGTGAATCGGCTGGGCAACATTCGTCCGGGCACTGTCGGGATTCCGCTACCGGGGTGCGAGGTGAAGATAATGGCAGATAACGAGGTTGCCGTCAGAGGTCCCTCGATAATGCTCGGCTATTATCAGGATGAAGAGGCCACCATGCAGATTGTCAGGGATGGTTGGCTGCTGACGGGGGATCTGGGAGAGCTAGAGGATGGCTTTTTAACAATACTGGATCGGAAGAAAGATATTATCGTTACTTCCGGCGGTAAAAATATCGCCCCGCAATATATCGAAAATCTGATCAACACCGATGAGTATATCCAGCAGGTCGTCTTATACGGTGATAAGAAAAACTACCTGACTGCCCTGGTGGTTCCTGATTATGAACATCTTTCGATCAGAAACCCTGTTGCCACCCTGGCCGGATTGTCGCCGACGGAATTGGCTGAAAAAAAGGGGTTGTACGATTTTCTAATGACCAGAATAACTGCAAGAGGCAATGACCTTGCCTCGTATGAAAAAGTCCAGAAGATTGTGGTCCTGCCCGAGCCTCTTACCGAAGAGAATGGGGAATTAACGCCGACGATGAAAATAAAAAGGAAAGGTGTGATCCGCAAATATAAAGAGTTGCTCGACAAACTCTACAGCGAGGGACAGCTGAAGAAAGTGCGATCAAGGTGGCCGTGAACCGTAGGGTTTTCGTTAGTGGGGTCAGGAATATCATTAATGCGCCGCACGGAACTAAACAAACGTGTTGGAACAGCCACAAAATTAACCGAGAAGATATCTCCGGCACGTTTTGAGTAATGAAAACTAATCGGTCTGATCTTTTTCAATGGCCTGGAAGAGGCGCATGAATTTGCGGTCAATATAGTCTTTGATTATAAAGGCCAGTCTGCCGCCGAAAGTAAGCCAGTACTTGTGCAGAACCCCGTCGCCGTTGCCCAGGTTAAAGATCAACAGATATGGGCCACCGGGATTGAATTCCTTAAGCTCCGTGCCTGCCAGTGCCGCCAGCAGATTGTGGTAGAGAATCTGATTCTGGCGGACCGCGTAGACCCCGACCTTATCCAGAGGTTGCTCCTCAAAATAAATACAATCGCCGCCGCCGAAGATCTCAGGATGCATTTCCGACTGGAGGTAGCGATTAACCAGAAGTCCCCCGTCCGGGCCGACTGGCAAGGCCGATTCGGAGAAGAGCGTCGAGGGGTGGACCCCGGTGGCCATGAAGATAAGATCGGCTTCATATCTCCGGCCATTCTCCATGTCGATGGTGGTGGCGTTGATTAAATTGGCATGGCCATCTTCGATGATCTCGATTCCCCGTCTGGTCAGAGAGTGTTTGACCAGTCTCCTAACCTTATCCGGAAATTTTTTCATAAATGAGGTTCCGGCGAAGATCCTTATCTTAGGTGGGTGGCCACCGGACTTTTCAACCAGTTGGACGATATTACCGGCAACTTCGGCCGAAGATGGTCCGCCGCCGATGATACCGATTTCGATCTGGCGTTTGCTGGTTAATTCCTGAATCTTCCGCTGGGCCTGGAGGAGTTTCTCAATTGGTTTCACCGCAAAAACATTATCCGAGTCTCCTGTGAAACCCTGATCAGTGACATAACTGCCGGCATTGCAGGATAAAACATCGTAGGGGATTTGGTGGCCTGCCTTGGTAAGAACCATCTTTTCAAGCGGATCAATGCGCACCACCGAATCAAGGATGAAGCTGCCCCCCCGTTCCTCAACAACCTTGCGGGTGTAAAAACGGATGTCATCAGGGGTATAGGTTTTGCTGAGCATCCCCGGACCCATGCCTGAATAATAATGATACTCGGAAGGGCCGATCACCGTGACCGAGTAGCCCTTTTTAATGAAATTTTCAAGATTGGCGAGGGTTACCATGTGGGCATGACCGCCACCGATCAACACCAGTTTCTTTGCCATTTGCGGACCTTATTTTCTTTCTATAGTCAGTTAGGAAGCAGCTTTTTTAGGGCTTTCTCCACCTTCTTGCCAAGGTGTTGCTGATAGAAAATTTCTCCAGAATGTTATGGTTCTGAATCGTCTGGATTTTGTGCGTCTCCCGGCGCCGGTCAGGAGAAGGCACGAACATTCTTGCCTGTCCACGTCATTGTAGCAGAAAATAATTGACGTTCGCAACTTATGCCAATGAGGTGAAACCCTACCCCAGAGTGTCGCGAAATTACGGGAAGACCCCTATTGATCATTGCAGGTGTTTGTGTGGTAAAGTGTGAGACAGTCCGGCGGTACGAAATGACATTATGATTAAGGAGAACCACGCTATGATACTCGAACATTTGCAGTTTGGTACATTTAGGGAAGTCGAGCCTAATATCATGGAAATCACCATAAAAGATGGTGTCGATCTTGACCGGGCCAAGCTGTCGGTGGTTGCTGTCGGTTTATGTGAAAAATACCAGAAAAATCCCTATGCGATTTTGGCCAACAGAGAAAATGTTTATTTTCATTTTTATGAATCAATAGAAGTCTATGCCAATTTGATAAATCTCAAGGGCGTGGCGAATCTGATTAATGTAAAAGAATCAGACACTAAAACGACAAGTGAAGATAAAAACCCCGGTAGAATTCGGACCTTCAGAAGCCGAAAAAAAGCTATTGCCTGGCTCCAGAAAACTTTGGCCGAAGCCTGAACGATTTTTAAATACTTGAGCAAGAAGCGGTTGGGGATTCCTCAACCGCTTTTTTTATCTGCAGCCGATGGCCAATAATCAAGTAAGGTGTTTAGATGTCCTCCTGACTCTTGGGGATTCCCTTGTATCTCTGCGGGCCTGCGCCAAAACATATCAGATCACCGCACAGAGGTCATGGTTCCGGGCTAACCATTTTTTATCGGGATAATTTATGAAAAGATATGTGTTGGCAAACTGGAAGTCCCATAAAACCCTGTCGGAAGCTATGGTTTGGCTTGAAAGATTTGGGCGGTTGTATAAGCCCCACCCGCAGGTTGAGGTGATTGTCGCCCCGGCAGCATTATATTTGCTGCCGCTGCACCAGAAATTGGTCCAGGAACAAAGTGGTCATCTGGCCTTGGCCATTCAGGATCTGTCGCCTTTCCCTCTCGGCTCTTATACCGGGGAGCTGGCCGCGGAGATGGTCCGGGAGCTGGTTGAGTATGCGATGCTCGGTCATTCGGAGCGGCGGCGTTATTTCCATGAAACAGATCTTGATGTTGCCAAAAAGATTCGCGAGGCGCGGGGGGCCAATATCAAGCCGATAGTCTGTGTCGACCTGCCCTATGCCAGATCGCAACTGGCCGCTCTAAGCGATGAGGATCTCGACGAACTGTTGATCGGCTATGGCCCGGTTGAAGCCGTTGGCATTAATTTGCCCCAGACTCCGGCCCGGATCCAGGCGGCGCTCGCGGAGATCAGAACCATCGCCCCGGATCGTCCGATCCTCTACGGCGGCTCAATCAACCAGGATAACGCTGGCGACTATCTGGATATTCCCGGGGTAGCTGGCCTGATGGTCGGCACGGCCAGCCTTGATCCAGAGGAGTTCGCCCGCATTTGTCAAATGGCCGCGTCAAGTGTTTAGGAAAAATCAATTAGAAAGTGAAGTGAAGGGGGAAGATGAACACACACTCTCTTTCTCACTCAGCAAATTATTCAAGGGTATTTAAATAGAGAACAATCATGAATGGCATAAATCGAAAAGATATAAGGCCAGGCTTACGGGTTTCCATCGTCTTAAAAGAGGATCAGCGATCCGGGCAGCTCACCGAAGGGATCGTCAAAGACATCCTGACCAAATCTTCGACTCATCCCCATGGCATTAAAGTCCGCCTGGAAAGCGGCGTCGTCGGCCGAGTCAAAAAGATTGTCTAAAGTGGACAGATCTATTTCACCCCATACACCTCTGTTCCCGGATTAAACGCCTGCCACGCAAACCAGTAAGCAAATATATGCTGCACCGGTTGGTTGTTGGCATCAAGTATATCCATAACTTCGCCATCATCATTCAACCTGATCCGGATTGAAACTCCATTTAGCTGATCTGTGATCGTGCCCTTTTTCTTTCGGAGCTCTGCCAACGGATAGGCCCTGGCCGTATCGCCAATCTCGATTCCCAGAACCCGGTCCTTGGGTGGCAGGTCTTGCCGGACCTTGCCGACAGGAAACCAGATTGTCCCGACCCGGTAATAACCTTCATACGGGTCGGTGGCATAGTCCCGGACGTAGCCTGTATCGGTGGAGAGGACCAGGGTTTTGGGATTCTTCTTTCGCCAGGTCCGCCACTTGACCCGGTTTGAACTTACCTGGATAAGCTTCGTTCCCGCCATTTTCCCGGAGATCGCCTTGGAGAGCAGCTGTGACCAGAGGCTTTCCGTCTGATGATCGTAGAAGAGGACATTGCTCTTGTAGAGCCGCCCGGAAATGCCGAAGGTGTAAGTCTTGTCTTTTATCTTTCTGGAGTAGACCACTCCGGTCTGGGTAAGCGGTCAGAACGTCACCGCGATGGGCAACCCTCCGACGGTGTCGTTCACCACTTCATGATGGTTTAAGATCTTTATCGGGTATGCCTTTGCCTCCTCGCCGATCTCTACCGCGATCACTTGGTCATTGGCCTTGAGGAAACCGGCTTCGTCGGCAGGAACGAACTTGGGTTGCAAAATGGCGGGGATGCCATCCTTGGGCGGACCGCCGGCGAGGATTTCGCCTTTGGGAATGATGGTGTAATCCAGGTTAAAACCGGTCAGCATTAGATAGCCGGAAATGAGAAGAAAAAATTCGATCATTTTGTTCATATCGCTACCTCACATTCATTTGCCTGTCTTGCTTAACAAAATAAGCATGAAAGGGTTCTAATTCCGGGGACATCTTCCTTCATGACGCGGATAGTGATACTTAACATCTACGATTGTGAACAGGCACCATAAATCAACAACCACGCTTAAAAAACGTGGTTGTTGATTCTAACAGAGGAAATCTGGTCCTCAGGGCTAGATCAGAGCCAAAAGGCTCTGCCTGCATAGGAATAAGTCCCTTTATAGTTTGCATTTAATCCGGTTCTGGCGGCAATAAGCCAAATCCAGGCCCCTCTGGACCCGGATTTTTACTTAGGCCAATAATATGTGTTTTTCAGTTCTTGGCCCGCATATTTTACAGGGGATCAAGGGGCAGACTTTATTTGTTGGTTTTCTGTCGATTTTGCAAGGAAAGGTAAAAAAGTTAAATAAAAATGGCCGCTGTTCCTCGTGGATATTGGCCTTTTTTCTTGGGTGGTTTAAAGTGCCAGTGAAGTGTTACAGTATTTTTTGATTGGTTAAGATCTCTCCCCGTTCCTTCGCGATGATTCTTTTCAAACGGTAAGCAGTTCCTTGAGATGACAGACTGGGCTGGGTGTTTAAGTTTCCCGGTCAGCAAAGTTATCTGCAGGGGCTGATAAATTGGTGGTAAATATTGAAGAATAATTTGGCAAAACCCAACAAGATGGAGCTGCTGGCTCCGGCCGGGACTCTGGAAGTCTTTGAGGTGGCCGTTGCAGCCGGGGCTGATGCTATCTATATCGGGGCGCCGTTTTTTAATGCCCGGGAACTGGCCCGTCATTTTACCATGGCCGAGGTGGCGGCTATGATCAACTACGGTCATCGGCACGGGGTCAAGGTCTATCTGGCCATGAACAGCCTGGTCAAAGAAAATGAAATCGCCCAGGCGGTAGAGACCTTGGCCGTTCTTGAAAAACTGGCGCCGGATGGTTTGATTATCCAGGATCTCGGCCTCTATTATCTGCTGCAGAACTTTTTCCCGAAAATGAGAATCCACGCCAGTACCCTGATGGCTGCCCATAATTCTCCAGCGGTCAACAAGCTGGCGGCCATGGGCTATAACCGGGTGGTATTGCCGCGGGAGATGACTATTAAGGAGATCGAACAGATCTCGACCGCAACCAATGTCGAACTTGAGGTCTTCGTCCATGGCGCCATGTGTTTCAGTTATTCCGGTCTTTGTCTGTTCAGCAGCTTCCAGGGCGGCCGCAGCAGTTTGCGGGGGCGGTGCGTGCAACCGTGTCGCCGTCGTTACACCTGGACGGGCCGTGGCAAGGGCTTGAGCTCCGGTTATTTTTTCTCGATGAACGATCTTGAGGGTATTGGTTTACTGCCCGAACTGGCCAAGGCTGGAGTTACATCCCTGAAGATTGAGGGGCGGATGCGGAGTCCCAGCTATGTCGGTAATGTGGTTAAGGCCTACCGGACGGTTCTGGATGCGGTTCCGGGTGACAGGGCTGCCCTCGGCGCGGCTCATCAATTATTGGATACGGCCATGGGCCGGAAGGCGACTCGGGGCTATTTCCCCGGGAGCAGGCCCACCGATGTCCTGGCCCCCCAGCATTCCGGCAATATCGGCACCTTCCTGGGCAAGGTCAAATCGGGCCGGGGCACCATGGCGACCATCAAGGTTAATGCGCCCATCGGTGTTGGTGATCGGTTGCGGCTGCATCTGGAGAAAACCGGCGAACGGCAGGCCTTTTCCCTGAAGAAGATCAAGGTTGGCGGCAAATTTGTCGAGCTGACCAGCAAGGGGGCCATGGTTGCCCTGGAGCTGCCGGTGCAGGCGCGGGACGGTGATACGATCTATAAAGTTGATTCGGCCGCTAATCGTGGCAAAGCAACAGGCCGCAGGATCAGCCCCGAACGTTTTGCCGGTAAGCTGCAGAAGCTTGCCACCGGTGAACGGGTCCGGAAGATAATGGTGAAACTTTCCCGAGGGGCGCAGCTAGGCGGTGCGGCTGATCGTTTACCGCCGAGGCCAATCACCAAAAAAGGTGATAAAAAAAGGGTGCGGGCTGTCCAGTTGCCGCTGCCCCTCTGGTTCAGGTCCGATGACCCCTTTATTTTGAGTCAGCGCTTTCCAGTTTTGCCGGAAAGGATTGTGCTTAATTTGAGCGGGGAGGCCTTTAACCGCTTTTTGCGGATGAAAAGATCCGGCCCCCTGTTTCGCCGAATTATCTGGGCTCTGCCGTTTGTTGTCGATGAGGATAAGTTGTCTTTTTTCCGGGAGAGAATCGCCAAATTGGTCGAACTTGGTTTCAGGGAATGGCAGATTGGTCATTTCAGTCAGGTAGCCTTTTTTGAGGGGTTGGGCTGCCGATTGTCCGGTGATTATACCTTGAATATCCTCAATAATCTTTCGGCGTATGTTCTGGCAGACCATGGGGTGCAGGCTGGGCTTATCTCAATAGAAAATGATCGGGACAATCTTGGCAAGATCTGCCGGGCAGGCGGTGGTTTCCGGCGGGGGATGACGGTCTACGGTTATCCGGCCCTCTTTACCTCAAGATACAGTGGGCCGCCAATGCAGTATGACCGGGTCTTTAAAAGCCCCAAGGGCGAAAGTTTTGTTTTGCGGCAGGCATGGGGCTACACCAGGGCCTTGCCGCTTCAACCCTTTTCCTTGCTGGCTGACCTGGCCGATCTGGCCAAACTCGGTCTTGATTACGGGCTTGTTGATCTGAGTGGCCAGCCTCTGACCAGGCGGATTGTTGAAGATGTTTTTCGGCAGGTTTCGGGCCAGGCCAAAGGGGTAAGGTTGTCGGGGTTTAATTTTTATCACACCCTGAGTTGAGTGAGGGGCTGGTGCATAATAATTACGCGAGAGGATGAGTTTGGGAAATTAGGATAGATTTTCATACCGAAAACTCTTAAATATGGTAGGATTTCCGCTGGTTAAAAGTAATGCAAGTGATCACGAGGCTCCCTGTCTTCGTGGGAAATTAATAGTTTGATCGTATAGGCTGGTTATGGATTTAGATGAACGGGCAGTTAAGTTTTTTGAAGAAGCTGAAGCTCTGAGCGAAACCGATTTACGTGGCGCCTTGACGAAGATGCGTGAAGCTCTTGCGATAGAACCTGATTATCCCAATCTGGAGGATGAGATCTTTCTCAGGGAAGATGCTATTACCAAGCTGGATGGCGTCCTTGAATTTATCGTTGTTTTATTGAAGGAAGATAAAAAATATCAGGCCTGTGAAATGCTCAAGAGCCTCCCTGATAACTACATTATCCAGGACAAAAGCGGTTTAGTTGGCGGCCTTGTAGACATGATTACCAAGGTTGAAGATCTGGTTGGGCAGGCTAGAGAATTGGCCAAATCAAACAGCGTAAAGGCTTTCTCAATCTCTGAGGAGGCAATCAAGCTAGTGCCAGACTATCCCGGCTTAGCAGAGGATGTTGCCGCCCTTACGCAAAATCTAACCCAATATAATTCTTTCATCAGTTCCATTGAGAAAGCTCTGAAGGGTAAGAATCCTAAGAAGGCCGGCAAATTACTTGATTCGTTTCGTGAGAATTATCCGGAAGATGAGCATGTAAGAAGGTTTAAGGTATCTATTACCAATTTGAGTAAAGATCTTAAGAAGAAGAAAGAAAAAAAGATAAACCTGCTCATAATAATAGCTACAGTTGGGGCTGTGCTTGCTGCCGGGAGTGGTTATTTCGTATTTGAAATGGTTACGGTTGAAAAGGCGGCCCAGCAGTGGGAGGAAGTACATCGACTGTTGGCGGCGCAAAAGTTTACCGAAACCCAAGTTGCTTGTCTTGATATAAATAAAAATCTAGGCAGAGTTCGGCTCTTTTACAAGTCAAGGAAACAGGAGCTGCAAGGTAAAGTGGATGATGTTCTTCAGTCCGAATTGGTAGTGAAGGGTGCTGAGGGTAAGGTCCTGTTTGACGGTGATTATATCCCTAAAGAGCATCTGGCAAATAGTAGAGAGGTCAAAAAGAACATTGAAGTGGCCAGGGCTCTTGCTGCGGAAGAAAATTGCGTTGCTGCGATTCCTAAATTTGAGAGCGCTCTGTCGACTTTGATTGGGATGAACCGGGAAGGGTCGGCGGAGGTTATTGATGATATAAAGTTATCGATAACCGGTTGTCAGATTTACCTTATTAAGGATCTTGCTGCTAAGGCCAGGGCTTTGATGTCTACAGGAGATCATTATGCCGCTGCCGCCTTAATAACTGAAGCCATTGCTATTGTGACGGAGAACTCCTTAGAGATTAATGATCCTGTTGTTGTTAAGGTTTTTGCGGTCAAGAAAGAGATTAGCCTGGCTAAATTTAAGGAATTGATGGCCACCGGAGACAGGTTCTTTGTTAATGGCAACTACGATGAGGCGATCAACGCCTACAATAAGACCCATGCCTATGCCAAGGCCAATAAGATTGGCAGCAAGTCATTAAATCAGAAAATTTATGGGATGATAAATAAGAGCAAGGTTAATGTCCTGATTGGCAGAGGAGATATGTTTCTGGCTGCTGCCAAATGGAAGGAGGCTGCCGGGGCTTATGAGAGTGGCATGTCTCTGGCGTTGAAAGCCAATTTGCAGAGCCAGCCATTTTTCAAACAGACGAAAATAAGTCTGCAAAAAGCAAAAAGTATGCAGTTAGTCGCAAGCCTTGATCGGCAAAATAAACTGGCCAGACAGTACTCCAAAGCCAATCAAACGAAGAAAGCCAGAGATGTTTTTAAACAGGCGATCAAGGCTGGTGAGGCGAGTGAATGGCGTGGTGACCGGGAAGTGGCAGCCGTTTTGGCCAAACTGAAGAGAGGTTTTGTTGAGGTGAAAGAAAAAATCTTTGTTGATAGCAAAAAGAAATTTCTTAATGATAGATATGCTTCAATTTTGAAAAAGGATTTTAGTTTGGGGGCTGATACGGGTTTATTTGATCCGGAAGTTGTGTTGTTGGCCGTTACCCCTGAGCTCTTGAAATTCAGCCTCAAGGCGATGTCATATGCAAAAAAAGGTAGCCGGAGTAAATATTCGCGTTACGAGGCGACCTACGGTTTTGACCGGAAAAGAAAAACCTGGCGTTTGTTGAACAAGTCAAGCGATAGCAAGGTTGCCCAGGATGTGAGGTATAATTGATCCGGATCTGTTAGGTTGATTTTGCCCCTGAGCGCAATTAATAATCTGCTGGACATAGAATTTCAACCCAAAGCTGTCAGGTCGAGGAGTATAGCAGGCAGGTCGCTAAGAAGCGATCATGGCCCGTTCTCAAAGGGATCAGGGGGATTGTTTCGGCCCGGCAAGCTTGGGGCGGCAGGACAGTATTCCCGGTTATTTAAAACTAGTTGAAAAATCTTGATCGCCTAGAAGACGCTTACGGCTGGGATAAAATGAGCCCTCCGACTCCGTCGTTTTAGATTGCTTTATTGGCGATATGAAGTTTATCGGTATTCCGTGCCGTAAACAGCAGCTGAGCCTTATTGTTGTCGGAATTTAAAAAGATGGGCATCGCCTTGTGTTGCCGGATCCTCAGTGGGCTAATCTGTTCGTTCTTTCCATCTGTTTGGCACCATTTGCCCCCCACATCTCATAGTCTCACTCCTGATGCTGGCCATATCCCCCTTAAGGCCACTCAGAAGGTAGGTGTCTAAGCCATGGCAGCGAAGACTTCTCGTCTGGCGTATAGCGATTTCCCAATGTGCACACAGATTATTCTCGGTGTAAACAAAAATGGTGGCAGACCATCAATACGGTTAGCCACCATTTTATTACTAGTCGCTCTCAACGACATTAAGTGAGGGGAGGATTTTGTTGATCCCCCAGAAAAGGATAAACGGGGTGGCGATTACCGTTAAGGCCCCGGCTAGCCCTTCCTTGAAGGTTTCCAGATTGTGGGGAATTATCGGCAGGTGGTAATGCATAAATCCCTCGAAAGACAGTGAAAATGCCTGGCCGCCGATCACAACGTTCCAACGCATCATAAATACGCCGAACAGCACCAGAATCAAGGCAACTGCCGTCCGGCGGATGGTCAGGCCTGGCAGCATTAGCATCAGGAAGGGTAAGGCGTTGCCCATACCATACTGGAGGATGAAGATCTTGACAAAGTCTTCCTCGAACATGACTGAGCGCAGGATGTCCCATGATTTCATCGCCGTATAGCCCCGGAAGATCAGATCCAATATTTCCAGGGAAATGGCCGCCACCAGAAACATTATCAGGTAGCGGGAGGTTTTTGAGATCACCTCAATTTCAGCGCCGCGAATGGTGGTGACACTTTCATCGCCCCGGCCCCTGGCCAGAGTCGCCTTCAGTTTTTTCCACTCCATGATGATGATATAGGTCAGCATACAGAGGGCGATACCCGAGACTACCGCCGACATGATGAAGATGACCGGCATCAACGGTGACATCCACAGGGCGTTCGCCTTTACCGAGCCGAAGATGAAACCGGCGTAACCGTGCAGGAACCCGGCCACCGGGATACCGATCGCCGCCATGATCTTGACCGCTTTCTTGTCCTTGGCTATGGCTTCTTCGTTAATGTCGTAAGCGCCCAGAGTCAGGACATGGTAGAGGGTGCGCTTAAAGGTGCTGACCAGATCCGCCTTGCCTTTGAGGGCGATGGTCTGCTGGACAAAATATTCCCGGTAGACAAACCAAATCTCGGTCAGGACTATCACGGCGTAGGTCGAAAAGACTATGCCGAAAGCGGCGATGGCCGATGTGAAGTGGGGGGTGAACATGACGTTCATGCCCCTTAACGGCTGCTGCAGATGCAGCATCAACGGCATCATTGCCACCGGCAGCAGGGCGAGAGAGAAAACCAGCGAAAAGCGGGCCATCTCTTTCAGATCTTTCTGGCCAAAAACATGGTAGAGGGAGGAAAGGACAAAGGCGCCGGCCACCAGACCGGTCATGTACGGGTACATGACAATCTGGATACTCCAGTAGATAAATTCGTTCGGGTAGACAAACAGCAGTTTGTCCGTCCATTCCAAGCCATGTACGATAAGTTCTTCTGTCATATTGATCACCTTACGTTCCTGTCCAGGCCGAGATAGAAGACCTGCGGCTTGGTGCCGTATTCATCTTTAAGAACAGCGACCCGCTCTGTCATGATTATCTTGGTGACTGGATCGTTCTGGTCCAACAGGTTGCCGATCCGGCGGGCCTCGAAGGGGCAGGCCTCGACGCAGGCGGTCTGTTGGCCGTTGCTGATCCGGTGGTAACAGAAGGTGCATTTTTCTGCTACCTTATGGACCGGGTGGAAGAATCTGGCCCCGTAGGGGCAGGCCATGATGCAGTAGCCGCAACCAATGCACCAGTCCCGGTCAACCAGAACCACTCCGTCACCCGTCTGGTAGGTGGCGCCGACTGGACACACCTGAACGCAGGCGGGATTTTCGCATTGGTTGCAGAGTTTGGGCACGAAAAAGGTTTTGGCAATCTCTGCTGGGTCAATCTCTTCGCCCCGGATCTTCTGGTCGGTGAACCCGTCTCGGCCGCCTAGGGGGGAATCGATGTGAAGCTTGTTGTTCTTGGTAACGACGTAACGTTCAACCCAGGTTCGGGTGACCGGCGCCTCGTAGGGCACTTCATTTTCCTTTTTGCAGGCCTTGACGCAAAAGCCACAACCCACACATTTATTGGTGTCGACCAGGAAACCCCATCTGGTTCCTTCGGTGCCGGTGGCGGCTTTGCATTCTGCCGGGCTGAGAAACCTGAAAGCTGATATGGGCAGAGAGGCGGCTACGCTGGCGCTCAAAGCCGATTTAAGTAGTTTTCTTCGCGAGCAACTCATTAGCCTTCCTCCAGGTTCGGGTTGTGGGGGTTGTGACACTCGATACAAGATGTGTCGGTGTTGTGTCTGTCTGGATCGATTGCTTTTATTTTGGCCCGGGGGCTGTCGGGGTAAGAAAGGGAGGCGTGACAGCGCAGGCATAATTCCCTGCTGGTATCGATCACAAGTGTTTCAGGGGCATCCGGATGGTCAATGGCTGGTCCGTGGCAGTTCTCGCATTGGATCAACTGGTGCTTGGAGGTACTTGCTTCTGCAACATTTTCTTCGTGGCATTCCTGACAGTATTCGCGGCCTTTGTACTTGGCCTTGAAATCTTGCCACTCATCAACATTGCTCAGCCGGTGAAAACCGTAAGTGAAACTTTCACCGTTAACCCCGAAATCATCAGGGACCATAAAGTGCCTGACGATCAGAATTAGGGCTATGGCTGCTAACGCACACCATAGTGGGCGCAACACATGATTTTTCATAGAAAATGCCTCCCTCAGTTTATATTGACACAATAGAACAACAAAGTTTTGTGGCCGATTTTGGACTGGTTCCAGAGTCGGTTTATGGCTTTATTTATAACAAGGTACAGATGTTTTCGTATGAGAATTCCGAAAAGATTTTGATATTGACATCGGATTTTCATATTGATAATATCTGTACCACAACGTGGTATCGAGGGCAATAGTTGATTGTGCTTTGCTTGAATTTATTAGCCTGGATAAGGTGACTAGTCTTGTATGGCTGAACTGGCTTAAAAAAATCTTCGAGTGCTGCGGTGTTTCATATGATAGCGCCATAAATTAAGAAAAAGGCAGGTTCTTGAATGGACACGACTATTAATGATAGTAGCGCGGAGTTATCGGTAATCTCGAAGCAAATTCGTGTTCTTGAATCTAGGGTTGATGAACTCTCCGGCAAGGTAGCGTATCTTGAAGGGCATACCGATCTGGTGGTCGATTCCGGTCGGGAGGAGGGCGATTCTCTGGTCCCGATGGAGACAAGCGGAAGTCTGGGTGAGTGGATTAGCAAGGGGGCTTTGCTGCAGAAGATGGCCATAATCTGTTTTATCCTGGTTTTTGCCCTGCTGCTAAGAACCGTTACGGATTATGGATATGTCAATGCGATGGCCGGGTCTTTTTTAGGTCTTGTCTATGTTAGTATCCTTGCGGTAGTCGGTTGTGTTTTTTATGTGACCGGCAAACAGATGGCCAATGTCTTTTCTATCTCCGGGTTTCTTCTGCTTTTTTCCATAGTTTTTGAAAGTTATGGCCGTTTCGACACTATTCCTATTGGTGTTGCCTATGCTATTCTCATGACGGCCCTGCTAACCTCCACCGCAGTTGGCATAAAATACCGGGTTACGAAGTTACTGTCCGTCAGTCTGATCGGGGTGACAATTTCCGGTCTTGCGATTGGTTTCCCTCAAGTGCATTTTCCCCTGAGTGGGTTGCTGTTTTTTACTGCAAACATGATGGCCATCTTTGCCGCCAAGCGTCTGGATAATGGCAAGTTGAAATGGCCTGTCACTATGTTGACTTTGCTATTCTGGGCCATATGGGCTTTCAAGGCCCATGTACCTCTAGGCCGGGGTGAAACCGTGCCGGAATATGTTTATGTGGATTGGTTGGCGCCACTGCTAGGCTGCTTTGTGGCTCTTTATTTCATTACCTATCTCAAAAGATATTTCAGTGAGGGCAGGCTTACTGTTTACGATGCCGTTATTCCTTCCTTGAATATGCTGTTGTTGTTTCTGGCTGGGAGTGTTGTTCTTAGGGATTATTGGCAGCAATCCTGGTTGCTTGGCTTATTAGCATTGACTATGGGGTTTGTCCATTTTGCCATGGGGTGGCGGTTGTCGATAAAAGATCGAAATCGCTTCGTCGGGGTGGGTGGGGCCTTTGTCGCCGGTTCAATTATGCTGGCTTTGGGGGTACCGGTGGTTGTTGGCAATGTTGCCTGGGCAATCGCTTGCTGGTCGCTCCTGGCCTACGGTTTGGCCAGGCTTTCCGGCCGCTGCAATAATGGGGGCATTCGGCTGGTGTCGTATCTCTATCCGGTTTTTGCCCTGTGGACCGGGTTGGCGCTCGGGGTATTCGAGACGGGTAAAGCCGTTGGCCCTTATGCCCCCCTGACAGCCGCTGCCGCCTTGGCTCTGTTCGGCATGATTCTGTACCATTGGTGTCGGCACAACCCGCCGCCGACGGAATCTCTGTTTGCAAAACTGGATAGTCGTGACTACTCAGCGGTAGCACATTTGGTGATTTGTCTGGCTGGTTTTTACTTATTGTTTAGCATGACCATCGACTTGATTGCCTCCATGGTTCTGGTTGATCCTGCCAATACTATTAAATGTGGCCGCTCAATTATCATAAATGTGGCCGCAACTTTCCTGTTGGTCATGGGGGGGCGGCGCCACGACCTTGAGCTGATCTGGCTAGCGGTGTTCCTGGCGGTTATTGGTTGTCTGAAGGTCTTCCTTGTAGATTTATTTGGCACCAGTGGGATCCCGTTGGTGTTAAGTGTCTTGTCTTTCGGGGTGGTGGCAATGGCTGGTTCGATTGTAATGGGGAGATGGAATAAGCTGGTGAAAGATTAAGGCTACTAAATGCCCGCTATATTGTGGAGTGATCCGTTTGTTGTGGAGAGCGGCAAGGAGTAGTTGTTTGAGTCTCTTTGTTAGCCTTCTTAGGCCAGTTTTCAGGATGTTTTAGATCCGGCAACTTGGGCTGCTCTGAACATTGAGCCTTTTGGCTTAATTTTATGTTTATAGTTTTTTGTTTAAAAAAAGATTTATCGTGCTATTATCAGCGGTTTCGATGGCTGTTAAGTTGGTTGTGCTGGTATGTGTGGTAATCAGCCGAGAAGGAGAGCTGGGTATGGCAGTTGATAATAAACAACCAATTTTTCCCATAAGTGTGGCGGCAAAACTTTTGGATGTACACCCACGCACTCTGAGAATTTATGAGGAAGAGGGGTTACTTAAACCGGCCCGGCAGGGTAATAAACGTTTTTTTTCGAATGATGATATTGAATGGGTTCGCTGTCTGCGTAAGCTTATCCATGAAGAGGGTATCAGTATTCCCGGGGTCAAGAAACTTCTGGAATTGACTCCCTGTTGGCAGATCAAAAACTGTCCGGAAGATGTTCGCGCAAATTGTACCGCCTTCGTTGATAATTCAACTCCATGCTGGCAGCAGGCCAAATTGTATTGCGCCAGGGAACCTAGCCAGTGTGAGCATTGCGAAGTTTTCGTCAAGGCGATGAGTGAGGCTGAGGAATCTATTGCCGCAGCAGAATGATAAAAAGTTTGTATTTCCGGGGAGGCAATGTCTTTGTTGCTCCGTAGATTTATTTTATTATTAATTTTATGTGAAAGGGAGAGAATTTGAAATGAGTGAGAACGAAACAGGGCCAAAGGGTTCAAATGTCTCGGGGAGTGGGGGGGCCGATCGGAACCCGTGGAGTTATATTATTCGTGGGATGTGGAGATCTCCTCTCGGTCTGATGGGTGTGGCGCTTGCCACTGTCAGCATTACCTTGATGGTTGTTGGTCTGATCTTTGATTTGCTGGGTCTGATCTCCAATCCCTATGCCAATATCTTTACCTACTTGGTCTTGCCGGGCGGCATGATAACTGGTCTGGTAATGATCCCGGTGGCAGGGTTGCTCCGGAGGAGGCAGTGGCATAAGTTTGGGATTCCCCGTGAGCATTTGCACGTCAATCTCAGTGACCCCAAGCATCGCAAGTTCCTGATCGGATTTATTGCTTTGACCGTAATCAATCTTTCTGTTCTGGGGGTTATCGGTTATGAGGGCTACCATTTTACCGATTCGCCTTATTTCTGTGGTCAGGTCTGCCATCAGGTTATGGCCCCGGAATACACGGTTTACCAGCGTTCGGCTCACGCCAAAGTAGTCTGTGTTGAGTGTCACATCGGTCCCGGCGCCCAATGGTTTGTTAAGGCCAAGATTTCCGGGATGCGTCAGGTGGCCGCAGTTGTAACCGATAGTTATAATAAGCCGATTCCGGCGCCGGTTGAGCATCTGCGTCCGGCCCGGGATACTTGTGAACACTGCCATTGGCCGGATAAGTTCCATGGTAAGAAAGTTAAAATATTCAAGCATTTCAGCAATGATGAGCAGAAGACTCCTGAGGTTAATGAGATGGCCTTGCATATAGGTGGTCGCAATCCTGAGTCTAACGCCTTTGAAGGCATCCACTGGCATGTATCGAAGGATGTCGAGGTTAAGTATCTGGCGGCCGATGCCCAACGGACTCAGATCGCCAAGGTTAAAGTTACGAGACCGGACGGCAGCAGTGATGAGTTTGTCAAGAGTGGCATTGAGACAGCTGAGGTTGGTGAAGATGAATGGCGGGTCATGGATTGTATCGATTGCCATAATCGTCCGG
This sequence comes from Thermodesulfobacteriota bacterium, assembly GCA_039714535.1. Lineage (GTDB taxonomy): Bacteria > Desulfobacterota > Desulfobulbia > Desulfobulbales > JAGXFP01 > JAGXFP01. Next base: position 26,328 of record JBDLJC010000001.1, read on the forward strand.
CTCATATCTACAGCATGCCGGAAGATGTCGTTGATTTCGGTCTATTGAGTAAGGTCATCAATGCGGATATTCCCGGAATCAGGGAGGACAGCCTGGTCGCCATCAGTGGTGAATACTCTACCCGTGATGAGGCCAGTGAGAAAATCGGTCCGGCCCTTATGGAGTTGCAGTACAAGCGAAGCGGTGAAGGGATGCAACAGTACCGTGCCGACATTGAGAAAGTTGGCCTGTACCTTGTGGAAGGTTACCTCGAAAATGTTTGGCCGGAAACGGAGGTCCTCTGGGGTACGTACAAGAGTCACCTCGGTCATCAGTTTGAAGAGGAAGGTTTCGGCTGTTTCCGTTGTCATGACGAAGAGCATGAGAACAACAGCGGCAAGGTTATTAAGCAGGATTGTGATCTATGTCACGATGAACCTGAATGATACACTGCTGACTGACAGTATTTTCTGAGCGAGGGCTGCCTAATTGGGCAGCCCTTTTTTTATCTGTTAATCGGATTAGTTTTAGATAAAATGATTTGGCTGGCATTGCTTAGGTTTATTATGAACAATAAAACATTCCAAATGTGGCAACTTCTTATGAATATGCGGGATATGGTTACAATAATCACGATTCTGATGATCTCTTTCTTTTCGACCAGCCTAATTTTTGCTGCTGATGAGGTCGAACGGGCCAGGCAGGTTCTGGTCGAGATTGATGACCTCTGGCGGTCTGATTCTTCCCAAAGCACGGTTAGCATGAAAGTGATCACTGCCCATTATTCCCGGCAGGTTACCATGGAGAACTGGACCTCGGGCAAGGATAAATCCTTGGTCAAGATCCTTTCGCCGCGCAAGGAAAAAGGTACGGTTACCCTGAAATCGGGCAATGCCATCTATACCTATCTGCCCAAGACCGATCGGACTATTCGCCTGACTTCCAGTATGATGATGGGCTCCTGGATGGGCAGTCATTTTACCAACGATGATCTGGTCAAGGACTCCCGGCTGTCCGATGATTATGTGCCGCGCATTGTTTTCGAGGGTGCAAGGGATGGTGAAAACATCATTGAATTTGCCCTTGCGCCTAAACCGGAGGCCCCGGTTGTCTGGGGCCGGATTGTTATTGTTGTTCTGGCTGATGGTTTTTTACCCATTACTTCATCTTACTACGATGAGGATATGGTTCTTGCTCGCACCATGATTTTTAGTGATATCAAGGAAATGGGGGGGCGGTTATTGCCTGCCACCATGCGGGTGATCCCGGCGGATGAGGTTGGTGAGTATACCGAACTTACCTATCTGTCGATCAGTTTCGGCAAGAAACTGGATGATTCTTTCTTTTCTCTGCAACAACTCAGGCGGCGATAGTAAAGCAGGGTTGCCTTGCTGGTTTGCGCCTAAGTTTCCTTCTATATCGAGATGCCTGCGACATCTATCATCTACACCAGCGCAAAGTTTTTATGCTACCTTTTTTAAGCTGTGGAGATCTTATCCGTTCCTCGTTTAGGGGCAATTACCGATCATGCTGTGAGCAGAGATTGATTATATGACTGGTTTTTTATAAGAAAAGTCTTATATTATACAAACAGTAATTGCTATCATTAGCTCTGCTGCTGCCCGGTGATCTAAGATGAGAGGGCTTTTCCTTGGAAGAGATCTGTGAGGGAGCGCGCTTTGTAACTGTGGGTCTTCTGTAGAATCTTTTTGCTATCGTGAGGGGGAGGAAATGGAGAAAACAGCTGTTAGATTATTGGTAATAGTGTCCGTGGCAATGTTTACCGGTTGCGCCACTATTACCCGTGGTACCACAGAGGCTTACAATGTCACCAGCGTCCCTTCCGGCGCTTTGGTAAGCTTTTCTACCGGAGAAACCTGCACAACTCCGTGTGTGCTTGAGAAAAAGCGTAAAGAGCCTTTCGTGGTCAATATCGCCAAGGAAGGTTATGAACCAATTGATATCCAGGTTACTACCGAAACCTGTAGCGACGCGGCATCAACTACTCTCGCCAATCTGGCAATGATCGGCAGTGTGATCTGGTGTTCTCTTGACGCTCTCCTGGGAGCTACGCAGGATCTGTTCCCCAATCCCAGTGTGGCGACCCTGGTTCCCCTTGCAAACAATCAAGGTGGTTGAGTCGACTTAGAAATTAATGCTTCCCAGACCTGAGAGGTATAATTACAATCAGGAAATAGCATAAAAAACCCGGGTTTTTGCCCCGGGTTTTTTTATGGTGCTTTAATTATGAAGGAATTTATCAGGTTAATTCCTTCATAATGGCATCGCTGACAGCGTCAATGGATGGTTCGCCATCAACGGAGATTACTTTGGTGGCGCCACCGAGAGTCTTGAAGAAATTGACTGCGGCCATGGTGCCGGTATCTTCATCGTAGTAGATGTCGTGGCGTTTATCGATAGCGGCATCGTCCTGGTCGTCCGGACGGGTCTTCAATTCGCCGCCGCATACCCGGCAAACTATCTGGCCGTCTTTTTCTGCCGGTTTGATGGCCTCAAAGGCGATGTGGTTCGGATGATTGTTATCGTTGACACAGAGGCGGCGTCCGGTGATCCGTAGTTTGGCAATTTCGCGTTTGAGGGTGATTTCAATTACGTAATCAAGGTTTATGCCTTCATCTTGCAGGGCCTTGGCCAGGGTTTCGGCCTGGACCTTATTGCGGGGGAAGCCGTCCAGAATCCAGCCGCCTTTGCAGTCGTCTTCTTTGAGGCGGTCGAGGATCATTGGGATGGTGATGTTGTCGGGGACCAGATCGCCTCGGTCGATGTACTCTTTGGCCTGTTTACCAAGTTCGGTGCCGCCGCCGATGTTAAGCCGGAAGATCGCGCCGGACTCAATGTGGGAGAAATTGTATTTCTTCTGGATGATAGCACCCTGAGTGCCTTTGCCGCTGCCGTTGGGGCCGAATACCAAGATGTTCATAGTTACTCCTTTTTAAATATAGAGATTAATGAAAAAATAAAATATTTAACCTTAAGATGGATGGTCGGATGTAATTATCAGCACTGCCTTAACGATTAAAAAAAAAGATTATAAAATAAATATTGGGTCGTGCCAATAGCTAACCGTATTTTCATGGATGGGGCTTGTAAGTCTCCGGTGACAGTCATTTCAATATAACTGGCAGATGGATAAGCTCGGTTAGTCATTGTTAGTGAAAAGCTTCTTGTAAAATTTCCAGTTTTCCTGCTAAGGGAGCTATTTTCAATAGAGCTGCCACAAAATAGGTGCTGGCGATGGCCGGGAATATGTTGGATTTGTTGTGTTTTTCCAGCTAGTTGTGCTATTAATAATGCCATAACAAATTTTTAGGGGCAGTGATTTTGCGGCGCCCAGTTGTCTGGGGCTCAAGTGTTGATAGTGTGGAGCTTTTAGCATCTTCTGCCCGGATTGTCGGGAAATTCTAAGGAAAGACTTAATGAGAAGATTATCGGTCAGTGGTGTTTTACTATTAGTTATCCTGGCTCTGGGTACCTTCGGCTACATGTTCATCGAAGATGCCGGTTTTCTTGACAGTCTTTATATGACGATTATTACTATCACAACCGTTGGCTATGACGAAACATTCCCCTTGGGCACCCATGGGAGAATCTTTACTATTTTTCTTATCCTTATCGGGGTTGGCTTTGTTCTATATGTTTTTAGTAAGATCACAGAGGATGTCATTGAGGGCGGTTTACAAAAAACCATCGGGAGGATGAAAATGAAGAAGAGGGTGGCCAGGTTGCGGGACCACTTGATTGTTTGCGGATACGGTCGGATTGGTAAGGTTATCTGCAAAATTCTCGAAGAGAATAATCGCTCTTTTGTGGTTATTGAAAAGAATCCCCACAAGATTCAGGCTATTGCCGACTGCGGACATCTGGTTCTAGAGGGAGAGGCTTCTGACGATCACATATTGAAAGAGGCTGGAATAGAACATGCCAAAGGCCTGATTGCCGTGGTTTCTTCCGATGCCGATACCGTCTATATCACTTTGTCTGCTCGGGGCATCAGGCCAGATGTCTTTATTATGGCCCGTTCCAGTGGTGAGGAGGGGGCCGAGACCAAGCTGATCAGGGCCGGGGCCAATAAGGTTCTGTCGCCTTACTTTATCGGGGCCACCAGGATGGCCCAGCAGCTGGTGAGACCGACGGTCATAGATTTCATCGACCTGGCCGTGCATGGCGGTGAATTAGGCTTGCGCCTGGAGGAGATGGTGGTTCAAGACTCCTCTCCGTTGGCCGGTAAGTCTCTGATGGATTCAGGGATCAGGAAGAATCACGATCTGATTGTGGTGGCGATCAAGCGCGATCATGGCGAAATGATGTTCAATCCTAACCCTGGAGCCATCATCAATGTTTCCGACACCTTGGTGGTGCTGGGTGGTCAGGATAATATTAAGGCGCTGGAAAGAGAGTTATGCTGACAACTCTTCGCCCGGCCGTCTTTAATCTTGTCTAATAGAGCAGGGCCAGCATTTCCCGCACGGCCTGATCTAGACCCACAAAGACTGCCCGGGCCATGACCGCGTGACCGATGCTTAATTCTTCAATGGTGGTGAGAGCGGCCACTCGTGGGGTGTTCAGGTAGTTAAGGCCGTGACCGGCATTGACCCTGAGTCCAGATTCGTAGGCTTCCTCGGCGGCGGCAGCGATCAGCTCGAACTCCCGGTCTGCTTCTTCCTCGTTTGTCGCGTCGCTGTAGCGTCCGGTATGGATCTCGACAAAGGTGGCGCCGGCGTCTCTCGAAGCCTTGATTTGGCTGGCTTCCGGGTCGATGAACATCGAGACGGGGATGCCGGCCCCGTCCATTCGCTTTACGACCGCTTTCATTTTTGCCAGTTGCCCGGCCACATCCAGACCGCCTTCCGTGGTGAGCTCCTCTCTTTTCTCCGGTACCAGGGTGATCATGTCCGGCTTTAAATCGAGAGCGATCTTGATGATTTTCTCGGTGGCGCCCATCTCCAGGTTGAGCTTGGTTTTAACCATCTGTTTCATCAGGAGAACATCCCGGTCCTGAATATGGCGCCGGTCTTCCCGGAGATGGATAACGATGCCGCCGGCCCCGGCCAGTTCACAAATACCGGCGGCGGTTACCGGGTCAGGTTCGTCAATGCCCCTGGCTTGACGCAGGGTGGCAACATGGTCGACATTTATGGCCAAATTAACCATCTTGTTTCTCCTTTCTTGTTGTTTGAGATTATCCATAATTTTATTCTCTTCGTTGAGCATCTTTCTAGCCTCTGCCTCCGATCTTTCATGGTCGTAACCCAGCAGATGGACAAAGCCATGAACTAGCAGGCGGCTGATTCTTTGATGGCAGGAAACATCTTTCTGTCGGGCTTCACGTTGGGCAGTGTCGACAGAGATAACGATATCGCCAAGAATAATCTGGTCGGGTGGTCCGTCGTCGTCAGACATGGGGAAGGATAGGACATTGGTCGGCTCCTTCTTTTTTCGGTAGTCGCGGTTTAGTTCCGCCATGCGCTCATCATTGAGCAGCAGAATGCTCAATTCGGCAGCCTCCATACCATATTGAGCCAGGAGTTTTATGCCGATCTTTTCTATTTGGTTGAGGCTGAGCGGGGTGGAGTTGGCGGCCTCAGATCTGATCAATACCGGCATGGCTTATGGCCTGAGATGGTTGGGCATTTGTGTGTTCTCCCCTAGTTTTTACTTGGCACCTTTGCTTACGTCGTAAAGGTGGCTAAGGAGCATGGTAATGACGGGCTGGCTAAGCCGCTAAGCAAAGCAAAAATCAGCTCTACGGAGTCCCGGCGGTTTTTTTTAGTTTGATTCTTTATCATAGGCAATGATTATCTCTTGGACCAAGGGGTGGCGAACTACGTCTGCTTCATTGAAGGTTGAGAATGTTATCCCCTTGATTTTCTTTAGTATTTTTGCAGAATGGATAAGTCCTGAGGCTTTGTCTGCCGGCAGGTCGATCTGGGTTATGTCGCCAGTGACAACTGCCTTGGAATTGAAGCCCAGCCTGGTCAGAAACATTTTCATCTGTTCCTGGGTGGTATTCTGGGCTTCATCGAGGATGACGAAGGCATTGTTGAGGGTTCGGCCTCGCATGAAGGCCAAGGGGGCGATCTCGATGTCGCCCTGTTCGATGAGATTTGAGGTCTTTTCAACCCCGAGCATATCGTATAGGGCGTCGTGTAGCGGGCGCAGATAGGGGTTTACTTTCTGGGCCAGGTCGCCAGGTAGAAAGCCGAGCCGTTCGCCGGCTTCCACGGCTGGGCGGGCAAGGATTATGGTTTTGACCTGCTTGGCGGTGAAAGCCGCTACAGCCATGGCTACGGCCAGATAGGTTTTGCCGGTTCCGGCCGGGCCGATTCCGAAAACAATATCGTTATGACGGATTGCCTCTATGTAATTCTTCTGGTTAATGCTTTTGGGGGAGATCATGCCTTGGTGGGCTGAAATAAAGACCTGATCCTGGAATATATCTTTAAGGTTGGTGGCGGGATTTTTGCTCAAAATTCTGAGAGCGTAGGAAATGTCTCGCTGGTAAATGGGAGAGCCCGTCAGGATCATGTCGTAGAGTTGCTTTAGGGCGCTTCCGACAAGTTCCAGGTCGTGCTTCTGGCCGCTGACCGTCAACTCCGTTCCGCGAACCTCGATTTTGACCGCCATGGCAGTTTCGATCAAGGTTAGGTTGCGGTTCAGGTCACCGTATAGAAGGAGGACGGCTTCACTATCGGCGAATGTGAGTCTGAGTGTGGCCACCATCCATCCTTTGCTAAAGCTTTTGCAAAAAAATGCCGGGCGCCTCTAGGAGTTCGCCCGGCTTATTGGCTAATTTACATCTTGATTTATGTTCGGATCATTTTGCGGCTTTGCTTCTCAGTTTCTGCAGTTCCTGGTCAATCATCTTCTGGATACCCTGGGGGGATCGATTGTTGACTTTGAGGCCATTAATGAAAAGCGTTGGAGTGCCGGTCACTCCGGCAAGTTGTCCTTCCCGCATATCCCTGTTTATCAGCTTTTTTATAGCCGGCTTTTTCAGGCTTTTAAGATAACGGGGCATGTCAAGGCCGAGATCAGAGGGGATCTTGCCTAACTCGTTCTTGTCAAGCTTCTTTTTGCTTGGCGAAGTGATGAAGGAGAATACTTTGTCGTGAAAATCCCAGAATCGACCCTGCTCATTAGCGGCCATGGCTCCTTCGGCAGCCGGTTTTGCCAGCTTATGGCTACGAAGGGGAAAGTTTTTGTAAACAATTTTAAGGGTTTCAGGATTTTTTTCGAGCAACTGCTCGAATAGCGGCCCAAGCCGCGCACAGTAAGGTCATTGGAAATCGCTAAAAAAGGCCAGTACTACAGGAGCTTCGTTGTTGCCTAGAAAGGGAGAACCATCATAGCTAAAATCGGCGATGTATTCGATGCGCAACTCGACGACGCTATTGGTCTTTGAGTTGCCCAGAAATACTCGGCCGCCGGTTCCGTCCGCCGATAAAATGTCAATAGCGGGATCAACTTCGATGGTGTCGATAAGCCTGGCATTGTTGTCGTAAATTTGCAGTTTGCCCCCTTCGGTAATAATCAAGGTCCGTTTGCCGTCGGCAGTAACATGGATATCGAGTGGGGTTTGACCTGTTTTAATTGTCTCTCGGGCCTGCCAGTTCACCTCTGCCTGGATAAATCCAGGAAAAATGCTGGCGGCAAGCAGTAGAAAGACAGAGAAAAGGCTTGTCATTTTGATCATGGAACAATCTCCTTTTATTTGGCTATTATCGATAGACTTGGTGGGAAAATCGTAAACTTTTTTGATTATAGCTGACGCAAACATTTCTGCAAGTCCATAAAGCAGTTTAAGCAAGAGACACCAGCAACCGAAGCGGTTTTCAGGTGCAGGGAGAAAACCATTTTAATAATCTATCCATAAATGGTTAGCGGTGCGAGAGATACCGTTGTGCCGCTTGATCTGTTAAGACAAAAGTTGCTTCAAGTGAAGAATTACTGCTTAAATCAATGGGGCAGCCGCCAGTAATGACAGCAATATTTTTATCCGTGCAGGTTTTGGCGGTGGATTATGGTAGCGCTGGTGGAATTGTTATTTAGTTGTATTTGTTAGGACCTGGCTTAAATGGCGGACTTCAGTCCGGCTGCCGACGCCGGTCAGCTGTTGGCGAAGTTGGATGAGGCAGCCGGAGCAGGTGGTTACCACCAGGTCGGGCGTAACGGCCAGTATGTCATTAATCAGTTGTCCGGTAATTTGCTCAGATATGTCCGGATGGGCTAAATTGAAAAGACCGCCCGAACCGCAGCATTGAGAGCCGTTGGCCAGTTCGACCAGCTCGACCCATGGCAGACTGTTGAGTAATTGTCTCGGCGCCTCTTTTAGACCTTTCCCGTAGCGCAGATGGCAGGGGTCGTGATAGACGACCCGCTTTTTTACGGAGGATCTGTTGTCGGCGCATGTCGAAGCTGTTGGTGATGGGGATTGGTCGGTCAGAAAAGCACTTAATTCCCGCAACCGGTCGGCAAAGGCAATGGCCCGTGGAGACCAGGTATTGTCATCGGCCAAGAGGGCAGGATAGCCAGTCAGGTGACTGTAGCACGAGCCGCAGACCACGACGATCGGTACGTCAGTCTCTGCGAAGGCCGCGATGTTAAGGCGGGCCAGTTGTCGGGCCTCCTCTATATTCCCCGAGCTGTAAAAAGCCAAGCCGCAGCAGGCTTGTCCTGGTGGGATATCAGGCGAGCCGCGATCCTTCCGGGAAACAAGTGCGCTAGTGGCAAAGGTTATATCCCAGTTCAGGTGGCGGGCAAGGCAACCGGGGAAAAGGACTGATTTTAGGGAATCATCCGGAGAAGATTGTTCCGGGATTGTTTTTTTCGGCGGTATCTGGTGAGAATGATTTGCCGGGGACAGCCCGAGTTTTAGACGCAGGCCGCTGCTTGCCGGTAGTTTGTCGAGTAACGGTTTTGATATTTGCAGGAATTTGCCAATGCTGGCAAGAATTCTCTGGTGCGAGAGGCAGCCCTTGACCAGTGATTGGGCAAAAGAGCCTTGCCCGGTTAGTTTTGCAAAGTTGTGGCGACTTTCGACAACCTTCTTCGGCAGGTTTATAGCCCGGGGACAGGCTTGGTGGCAGGCATCGCAAAGCAAACATTTTGAAAAAATATCAAGATAGGCTTGAGACTGTTTGCCCGCGTCTATTTTCTCTAGAAGATGAAGGCGGCCTCTCGCCGTTAATGATTCTTGGCCGGTAACCTGATAAACCGGGCAAACAGTCGTGCAGGCGCCGCATTTGGCGCAGGAGTTATCTGTCACTTGGTTTTTCCTGGTTAATCCTTCTTGAGGGCGCTACGTTGCCATCAAGGCTGGCCCTGCCATAATAGATAAGATTTGATGAAGGGCCCGATGTTGCCGTCCATAACGCTGTCGATGTTGCCCATTTCGAAGTTGGTCCGGTGGTCTTTGATCAAACGATAGGGCTGCATCACATAGGAACGGATCTGGCTGCCCCAGCCAATCTCCTTTTTATCACCGTGCAATTCCTGCTGTTCTTCCCGCTGGAGTTCTTCCTCACGCTTGTATAACTGGGTTTTGAGCATTTTCATTGCCGTGTCCTTGTTGCGGTGTTGGGAGCGCTCGTTTTGGCACTGGACGACAATATTTGTTGGTAGATGGGTTATTCTGATTGCAGAACTGGTCTTGTTGACGTGCTGACCGCCGGCGCCGCTGGCCCGGTAGGTATCAATCCGCAGGTCTTTATCGTTGACCTCAACATTAATATCATCGTCAAGTTCGGGGAAGATAAAGACCGAGGCAAAGGAGGTATGTCGCCGGCCGCTGGCATCAAAAGGTGAGATTCTGACCAAACGGTGGATGCCCATTTCGGAACGCAAGTAACCGTAGGCGTATTCACCCTCAATCATGATCGTGACGCTCTTGACCCCGGCTTCATCTCCCGGCAGAAGATCAAGGGTCTTGGTCTTGAAGCCGCTGCTATCGGCCCAGCGCAGATACATACGCAATAAGATGCTGACCCAATCCTGGGCTTCTGTGCCACCTGCACCGGCATGGATGGTCAACATGGCATTATTGGTGTCATGCTCTCCTGAAAACATGCGCTCAAGTTCGGATAAAGCGACGCGTTGGTCAAGATCAGCGAGGATGGCTGCCGCTTCTTCCTCTGTGGCCGGGTCCTTTTCCTCAAAGGCAAGTTCCTGGAGCAGCTCCGCTTCTTCCAGGTTGGCCTGACACTCTTCCCAGTTATCGATCATGCCCTGTAAACGGCCCTGCTCTTTCTGGACGGCAGTGGCTTTTGCCTGATTGTCCCAGAAACCAGGGACCAAGGTCTCTTCTTCAAGCTCTGCTATTCGTTCCTTCTTGTCATCTAATTCAAAGATGGCTCCGCAGGGCAAGTAAACGGTCTTTCAAGTCTTGAAGTTTTTGTTTTAGTTCGGCTGACATGAAATTTCTCCTCAAAAATCAAATTTGCTGGTTCGTTTAGTCAATATAGATAGAATAGTTGTAATTAGCAGACAGAGCAGTCCGACCTGATGGCCGCCGTAGAAAGTGAAAACGGATTTAATATTTACTATCGGCAGATCATGGTAAGCCGAGAAGTCTTCAAATAATGGTGATAGCTCGTGCATCCGACCGAGGGGGTCAATGAAGCCACTAACTCCGGTGTTGGCTGCTCTGGCCAGGCTGCGCCGATTCTCTACTGCCCGGAAAACAGCCATGGAGAGGTGCTGCCACGGCGCCCCCGATCTTCCGTACCAGGCATCGTTGGTCAGATTAACCAGTAATTCCGAGCCGGCTTTTGTCTGTTGGCGAGCCAAGGTCGGGAAGATGCTTTCGAAACAGATTAATACCCCAACCCTGGCATTCTGGCAAGGAACCGGTTGCATTGTCGTGCCGGGGGTGAAGTCCGCCACAGTTTCTACCAAGGGAGCCAGAAAGGGCAATATGCTTTTAAGGGGGACATATTCACCGAAGGGAACCAGGTGTTGCTTGTCGTATCGTTCCGATCGCAGACCATCGCCATCAATGAAAAAAGCGGAGTTGAAGTATTTGGTGGTGGAGCCGGCCCCCGATTTTTCCCGGTGCGGGGCGCCGGTCAGGATTGTCAACCCCGGTCGGGAGGCAGTCAAGGAGGTAATATCTTTAAGTAAGCCTGATTCCTTAAGGTAGAATGGTAAAGCTGTTTCGGGCCAGACGATCAACGCTGGTTTTTCCTGTTCGATGATCTGCGACGATAGTTCCAGGTATTTACCCAGGGTTTGTCGTTGAAATTTCGGCAGCCATTTCTGTTCTTGGCTGATATTGCCCTGGATCACCGCCACGCCAAGGTTTTCACTTGCGGCCAGCTGTTTTTCAACCAGATTGAACTTGATTAGGCTGTAAGACAGGATAATCAGCACCAGAAGTATCGCGGTTCGGAAAGAAAAATCTGAGACGGATTTGCTGGCATGTTGTTTATGGTAATTTCTGAATGCATGAAAAATCAAGGTGTTTATCATGACGATCATGAATGAGACGCCGTGGTGGCCGGTTATATCGGCGATCTGGATTAACAGCGGTGTTTGGAACTGGGTGTAGGCCAAATCAAACCATGGGAATCCGGTGAAAAGCCAGCCTCGCAAGAAATCAAGCGCCACCCAGACTGTCGGCGCGATCCAGATCAGAGAATGTCTTTTCTGGAGGTGGCAACTTAGTGCGGCAAAACCTGCTAAATACAAACTCATATATAATGAGAGAAGCAGGAGAGCCGGGATTGATAGCCACAGGGGCAAATTTCCGTAACGGCCCAGGACGATGGTTATCCAGTAAAGCAGGAGAGGGTAGTAGGCGAAACCGCTGATTAAGCCAAAAAGGGCAGCCTGGCGCGGGGAGGTGGTCCGTTTAGAGATGGCAGTTAGTAACGGCACCAGAGCCAGCCAGGCAACCGGGGCTAAACCGGCAAAGCCAGGTGAGGCGGCAAAAAGCAGGCAGCCGGACAATAAAGCTGCTGAAATCTGCCTAGCGGATATTTTTTTCAAATGGCGCACCGAGGGTGGTTGTAAGGAACTAATCATCCCTAGTTGTTGTAACTTCTTGAATATCTGAGGTTTAGTCTTGTCTGTTAATTTCTGCTAGAAGTCAGGAGCCAGAATAAGCGATTCTTCCGTCTTCATGGAATAAGAGTTGTTACTCTGTACTTGAAATTTTTGAGATTTTTACTTTGCCAATACGCCGTCTGGTGGCAGCAAGAACCTGAAAATTAAGGTCATTAATCCGAATAGAGGTATTGATTCCGGGCAGGTGCCCCAGTTGGTGGATTATCAGCCCCCCTATCGATTCATAGGGCCCTTCAGGAAGGTCAGTCTCGAAATACTCCTCAACTTCTTGCAGGTCTGTCTTGGCATCGGTAATTATGGTGTTTAGGTCAACCACATGCCAACCGTTTTCGGGCCGGTCCGACTCATCGATTATTTCACCGACAATTTCTTCCAGAACATCTTCCAGGCTCGCCAACCCCCTGACACTGCCAAATTCATCGGTTATTACAGCCAGATGAACTTTTTTTATCTGGAAGTCCCTCAGCAGGTAGGTGATTTTCTGGCTCTCCAGAGCGAAATAGGCTGGCTTTGTAATGTCTCCCGCTTTGGGCTGGGGTTGGTCGTTGACGTGTTTGAGCAGATCTTTGGCGTAGAGGATTCCGGTGATGTTATCCTGGTTGCCGGCAAATACCGGGATTCGGGAGAAGCCTTTTTCAATGATCAGTTCGACAAGTTCATGGTAGGGGGTGTTGGTGTCAATACAAACCATTTCAGAGCTGGGCGTCATTATCTCCCTGGCCACGGTGTCCCTGAATTCCAGAATGGAGTTGATCATCTTCCCTTCTTGATGGGAGATCAGGCCCTGTTCTTCGCCGTCGTCGATTAACTCCTGAATCTCATGCTCGAGTTCATCGGCGCTGTCTATGCTGCGGTTAAATCCCAAAGAATTCAGGATGCGGTTGAATAGCTGGGAAAAGGGGGCTTGGGATGTCGAGGCGTCTTTGTCCATACCGGCGATTAAATAGAGTTCTGGTTAGTTCAATTTAATTAACGCTGCATTGTTTGCCATTATACACACCGATAGGTTGAGGACAATTAAATTGTGTAAGCAAAATGGGGAAGGTAATAAAAAAATTGACGTATCATCTCAAAATCGTTATAAAACCCGATCTTATTGTTATAGTAACCGCTGGTTGCAATTGGCAAATATGATTGATTAATCAGGTGGCAGATAGTTATTGCAGGTTGTTGGAGATACTTTAGACGGGTAAATCTGGTCTTATTCTGGTAGGATCGATGTTTGTAATGACAAGATTGCTAGGGTGCTAAAATTTTCAGCAGCCTTTTTTAGTATCCGGAAAGGGTTTTTTCGGTAACGCCCCAAGACAACCACGCCTCATAATAATGACAGTGGACGGTGATGTTTTGAAAGAAAAGGTACTGATAGCTAACCGTGGTGAGATCGCCATAAGGATCATGGAAGCCTGCAAAGAGTTGGGGCTTGATTATGTAGTGGTCTACACCCCGGCTGATGAGGACTCCAAGCATGTTCGCCTTAACATCGACAGCAAGAGCCATCGGGACAACGCCTGGCGGATTTCAAGTTATACCGACCCTAACGATATTCTGTCGGTGGCCGATCATACCGGCTGCACGGCAATTCATCCAGGCTACGGGTTCTTTTCTGAGGATTTCCGTTTTGCCCGAAGAGTCACGGTCCGTGACCGGCCTCTGACCTTTATTGGCCCAAACTGGGAGGTTATCAGGGATCTTGGTGATAAAATCAATACCAAGCGGGTTGCCAACCGGTTGGGTATCCCGACCATTCCCGGCACCGACGGCCCGATCTATAATGAAATGGAAGCCGAGGAGGTGGCCAGGCAGCTGATGGCCGATCAACTGGAGATGGAGATTCGCAATCCTTCCATTCTGGTAAAGGCGGCAGCCGGCGGCGGCGGGATGGGCATTGAAGAGGTTTACCAGGTCGAACAATTTCGTCGGGTTTACCGCCAGGTCCAAAACTATGCCAAACGTCAGTTTGGCGATGGCGGGGTTCTGATTGAGCAGTGCCTCCGGGATTACAATCATATTGAAGTGCAATTGACCTGCAGTCGCCACGGCGAGAGGGTCCATTTTGGTACCCGGAATTGTACGATCCAGAGTACTGGTCGCCAGAAACGCCTTGAGGCCGCCCCCGGCTTCGATGATAGTTGTTTCCATTACGATTTTAATGCCAAGGAAGTGCTTGATCAGATTGTTGAGTACTCCCTGAAGCTTGCCTCCCATGTCAGATACGATAATGTCGGAACCTGGGAGTGGATTGTGGCCCGGGATGGCCGACCTTATCTCCTTGAGGTCAATACCCGGATTCAGGTAGAGAACGATGTTTCCGGCCGAATCAGTTATTTGAAGGGCAAACAGCCTAACCTGATCAGAGAACAGATTCGCTTAGCCCTTGGCGAGCGGATCGGCTTTTCCCAGGATGACGTGGAATTCCGGGGGGCCAGTATCGAGATGCGGATTGTCGCCGAGGACACCCATCGAGGTTTCGCGCCCTGGATCGGTACCATTAACAAGTTCGACTTCCCCCAGCATGACTGGTCGACGGTTTACAGCCATGTGCCTTCTGATCGGCCCTACGTGATTCCCAGTGAATATGACCCCAATCTTGCTCTGGCCTTGGTCTGGGGAGATACGATGGCAGAGGCCAAGGAGCGCGGTCGGCAATTCCTGAAAGATGTGGTAATTGAAGGAGAGAATGCTTCGGGAGATCCAATTCTAACTAACTTAAATTATCTAGTCGATAATTTTGATCGTCTCCTGACCTTTTAGACGGGGCGAGGATTATATAAATGGAAGATATCAATAAAAGACTCCTTAAAGTAGAAGACCGGATCAGCTATATTGCCCAAGTCAAAGAAGGCACTGAGTGGGGCAATTTGGCCGGACTTCAGGAAAAGACCAGTAAGATTCGTGAAGATTTTTATGACTATTCCGAGGCCGATCTGGTTGATGCAATCAGGGGCTTGGAAGACGCCGTCCAGTTTCTTGAAGAGAGGTGCGAGGAAAACCTGTCGCCGATGGAAAGGGTTAGGATCGTCAGGAGCCCACTGCGCTTTTCCCTGCAAGATATTCTGGAAAATGTTTACGAGGATTATACCGAGCTTGGTGGCGAGGAAGATGCCAATATCGACCCGTCATTGGTTGTAGCCAAGGCCAATATCCTTCGCCAGGTCGGCAATAAGTCCTATAGCCAGCAGGTCATGGTTATTGGTCATGAGAAGGGCCAGGGCGAGGAATACCGCAACGGCGGTTGCAGCAAACCATGGGGCAACGAAAAGGCTCTGCGTTATATGCTGGTTGCCCAGACCGAGGGTATTCCGATCCACTTCTATATCTTTACGCCGGGCTCTTTCCCTATTGAAGATTATCCGGGTGCTGGTCAGCAGATTGCCCGTAATCTTTATGTTATGTCAAAGTTGCGGGTGCCGATGGTCTCGGTGATCTCGGAAGGCGGCTCCGGCGGAGCTGAGGCGATCGGCATGGCCGACTGCCGACTGATGTTCTCTCATGGTTATTATTCGGTCATTTCGCCGGAAGGCGCGGCCGCAATCGAAGGCAAGATTAAAGAAGGCGAAAAGATTTCCAAGGAGCTGATTGAAACCTGTGCAGATCGGCTTAAAATCACTTCCTTTGACAACCTTAAATCGGGCACCATTGATCGGGTTATCGACGAGCCCCTGTTGGGTGGTCGCCGGGATGATTTTGCTTTTTTCAAGAAAGTCAAGGCGGAGATGATCCGGGCCACCGACGAGGTGGTTCTTAAAACCAAGAGTCTGCGCACCTTCAGGGCCTACGAAGTCAGTATGAAGGAGGCTGGAGAGGGTGATGCCGATATTGAAAACTTCGTTGATGTAGCTTGGAACCTCAGACCGGATGAAGTCAAGAGATTGCTGGGCTTACGTTCCAAAAAATATCGTAACATGTCCCTTTGGGCCTTTGGCGGCAGTCCTGAAGCTTCTGCGGCCAGAATGAAGCGGGCGAAGCTGAAGATCGCCCAGGCCTATTATGGCTTAAAGTACGATGTTATCAGGACCCAGCGTAAGTTTGCCCAGCATTTCATCAAGGATGTTTCCGGGGAAGGCTCGGTGTTCCTGAAGAGAATCACGGCGCCGTTTTCCTCCGCCTATGATTTCATCTCCAAAAAGCAGGATTATCGCACGGTCCGTCGTCGTAGCGGCGAACTTAATGGTACTGTCCAGGGCGATGACCAGTACCTTGGCGACACCTATACCAGCACGCTGGCCAATGAAGACCGGACCGTTACCTGCCCAAATAGTGAGAAGCAGGGTTGCAAGGATCTTTGGATACCGGATCTTTATGGTGAGTTCTGCGGGGTTTGCGAAAACTGCGGCCACCATTTCCCTCTGGAATATGAGTGGTATCTGAAAAATCTTTTTGACCGCGATTCGATCAGGGAGTTCAATGCCAAGATATGCGCCGGAAATCCTCTGGAGAACCAAGGTCTAGCGAAACGGCTGGAGGCGGCAATCAAAAAAACCGGACGCTGTAGTTCGGTGATCACCTTCGATGCCAAGGTTTTGGGGGTCGATGTTGTGACTATCATGTTGTATAGCGATTTCCGTAATGGCACTGTTGGCGCGGCTGAGGGCGAGAAAATTGTTCAGGCCTGTGAGGCTGCCAAGTTAAAGAGAAGGCCCTTGCTTTTCTACGTGCACACCACCGGTGGGATCAGAATCCAGGAGGGTACCCTGGGGGTTGTCCAGATGCCAAAATGTACCATGGCGGTGCGGGAGTACATTGATGCGGGCGGCCTCTATATTGTCGTTTATGACAATAATTCCTACGCCGGCCCGGTGGCCAGTTTCCTGGGGTGTTCCCATTACCAGTTTGCTATCCGCTCCAGTAGGCTTGGCTTTGCCGGACCCCGGGTTATCAGGGATACCACCGGCCAGGAAGTGCCACCGGATTATCATAGCGCCCGTAATGCCCTGAGGCGCGGACATATCCAGGGTATCTGGGACCGGCGTGATTTTCGCCGCAATCTCCATAAATGTCTGATGACCATGGGCAGCAGTAAGCTCTATTACCGGTAACCAGATAGATAATATTAAAAGGCTGTCATATGCATCATGATGATATAGATTTTGATGAGATAATCAGCAAATATAAGTCTGACCCCTTCGATTATGTGGATATCCACTCTATCCATACCGGCCGGATCCGTTTCAAGGTTGAGGTCGGCTCCAAGGTTGAAGGCATAAGCGGTGAATGGCGGCATATTGCCGGGACAACTCTCTATGCCCTTAACCGGGAGCGCAACCCCAAACCCTTCAATTCACCTACTAATGGCGAGATTTCTTTTGTAAGGGATGACCTGGAAGGCCAGTTTGTCGAGGCCGGTGAGAAGATTATCACCATCAAGCACCCCCTCACCAAACGAGAAATTATTGACGGAATTCTCAGACAGGTTCTTTATCCATTTGTTGCTCCGGAAAGGGCCAAGTATTTTTTCTCGATGGATATTCAGTCCCGTATCGATAAATACGGGCAGCGTGAAGTGTTTGTCAAGCCCGGCGACGAGATTTTCACCATGTCGTTAATGAAACGGGAAAGTCCTGTTTATTACGAGGGTGAGCCGGGTATCATCCATTCCAACTATTTCAAGCCTGGTGAAAGTATTGATCAGGGCCAGCCTCTGGTTGGGATCTGTCCCAAAGAAACCCTGCCTCTGATCCAGAAGATTATTACCCGCGTCAAGGCTGAATGGGAGTAACGACAACCCTGTCAGCGGCTCGCATCGAGCAGTTCATCCGGGCAGAAGAGATCGGGCTGCGCAATCAGAGCTTTCCTCTGGAAACGGTTTTGGCCGTTTTCCGCTATGGGGCCCCGATCGCCTCTACCATCCAGCGTCATGACAAGCTCGAAAGGGGCATGGCCCACGCTAAATCACTCATCCTTGACCACGAAGAATCCGGCTGTTCCTTCCCCAGCGGTCTGGTTATTACCGCCAACGAATTGACCGATAGCCGGGGCCGTTTCCGCCGTTACTGGCATGCCCCAACCGGCGGTCTCTGGATGACCGCGGTGCTGGTCAATACCTTACTTCCCGCCTCAACCGCTCTTTATTCACTGGCTCCAGGGGTGGCGGCCTGTGAAACCATTCGCGAAGATATTCCCGGGGCCCGTCTCAAATGGATTAATGACGTGCATGTTGGCGGCCGCAAGATCTGCGGCATTCTGGTTGAGACCATGCGGGGGGCCAGTGGTGAGGAATATATCCTCCTTGGTGTCGGTATTAACGTCAATAATGAGCAATTTCCCAAGGAACTGGCCGATCTGGCGGTTTCCTACAAACAACTGCTGGGTTATGAGATGGATGTCAACCGACTGGCGGTTCGGTTCCTGGCAAAATTGTCCTGGAATATCGGTTTACTTCATTATGAGGAAGAGCGGATTCTGGCCGAACACGGTCGGGATGCCTTAGACGATCCGGCCCGTTTGGCGGAAGTCCTCGGTGGCAAAGATCATCTGTTGGTCAAGCGCTGGCGGCAGTTGAGTGATACCGAAGGTCGCCGGGTCAGGTTCGGTCATAATGTCCAGGAGAAACCCCAGTTTGAGGCGACGGTTAAAGCTATTAACGGTGACGCAAGTATTATTCTCGAACTGGATGATGGTTCCACTGTCACTGAGAATAGTGGCGAAATCGTCTACCTTGACTAATGAATTCCAGTGAATCTCCATTGGCCGAACCGGTCAGCGTCATCATCCCCACTTATAACCGCAGAGATTTCCTGGGCAAGGCAATTGATTCCGTCCTTAAGCAGATCTATCGGAATTTTGAATTGCTGATCATTGATGACGGTTCGACCGACGGCACCGATGAGTTTGTGGCCTCTTATGGCAATGCGGTCAGGTATCTTTATCAGGATAATCTCGGGGTGGCGGCGGCCCGCAATACTGGCATCCGGGCGGCCCGGCATGATCTGTTGGCTTTTCTTGATTCGGACGATAGTTTTGCCCCCGAGAAACTAGAGGCCCAAGTCGCGGCGATGACGGCGCGGCCTGAGTATCTGGTATCCCATACTGACGAGATCTGGTATCGGCGCGGCCAGCTGCTCAATCAGAAAGCCAAACATGCCCGGGAGGGGGGAGATATCTTCGACCGCTGCCTTGAACTCTGTGCGGTCGGCATGTCGACCTCAATGGTGCGTCGCGGGCTTTTCGATAAGGTGGGGTTGTTCGATGAGGGACTGGTGTGCTGTGAGGATTATGACCTCTGGCTGCGGGCCAGTGCCAGGTTGCCCTTTCTGCTGGTGGCTGAGCCCTTTACGATCAAGGATGGCGGCCGGAACGATCAGCTTTCCCAGATCCATCGGGTTGGCATGGACCGTTTCCGGATCGCAAGTATTCTAAAAATCATCGAGTCCGACGAACTTAATTTTGAACAGGAACAATCGGCCCGGCGAGAGTTGGTCCGCAAGTGCCTGATCTACGGACAGGGCTGCCTGAAGCATGGCCGCAAGGAGGAGGGGGGCCGTTACCTGGGAATTGCCGAGCAGTATGGGCGGGATGAAGAGAGGTCTTTAAGTCTCGAATAAAACAATATAGATTGCCGGCAGAGCCAGGATCAGGGTGGTCAGCATCCACCAGCCAGAACCGGGGCGGTTGCGAATCCTGTCGGTCAATCCCTTAATCACCGTTGCCAGTCCGAGCAATCCTCCCGCCAGGGCAATCGCTACGGCAAGTAATCCCCGGAGCCGACAGCCGAATACTTCCACCGGTGTTGCGGCCACAATGAAAAACATAATCGGCAGGAGAGTCGGAACCAGCAAATATCTGATCAACTTTCTTTGCATAATCTTTAGCTGATAATCAGTGATTTTTATTTCTAAAGCCAGCGTCTGACCTTAAGTTTGTATTCTCTATAACTTTCCCCAAACAGCTCTTCAAGCGCTTCCTCTTCTGCTTCTATCTGCAACCGGTTCATAAACCAGACGAAGACCGGGATCGCCAGAAAGGATGACACCGCTCCGAAGAGCACTGCCAAGCCGACCAGAATTGCCAGGAGGCCGAGGTACATCGGGTTGCGGGTGTAGTTGTAAATACCGACAATGACCAGTTCACTGGCCTTACCCGGCGTTCGTGGATCGACGGTGGTTCGCGCTTTCCGGAATGAAACAATCCCGGCGACGGCAATCAGGGCGCCAATAGAGATAATAACAACAGCTATGACCGGCCAGAGGATTATCTCAAAAGAGATTAGGGGCAGATAGCGGCTGAGCAGCCACATGGCCAGGATGCAGATACCGGCCTGGATAATTGGAGGGATTTTTAGTCTTAAATTTGCCATGCTGTTTTAAAGTTTTGGTGTTTTTAACCTGGGGACAGGTGGTAGCTGAATTGAAAAAATCGCCATGACAGCACTCTACATGAACTTCAGCAATGATCTTACAGTTGCGGCTCCAAATTATCGATCTTTTCTTTTGAGAGTGGCTGATTATTTATGATGTCGAGATGAAATCGTTACTTTCGATTCTGCCAACCTATCCTGTATTTGGTGTTGCGATCAGTTAAGAAATTCAGGGACGTAACGATATGGTTTAAATGTCAGTTTACGGTTTTGAAGAGGATATTTATGAAAGAAATCCTAAAGGATTCATGGGCACTTTTCACAAAGAACATCGGAAGGGTAAAGAAAAAAGTCTGCAAAAAGAAATAGAGTCTATCGGGAAAAACTTGCCGAAGGTCAAAAACCGGATTTGCCCTCCTTTCTTTTCCTAAAAAAGGCGGTGGAGAATTTCGTCCCCGCCGCCTTTCATTACGTCTGATCAGTTGTTCAAGATCACATAATCTGCCGCGTTAATCAATACAGCAGCCGCCTCCGCCGTTATCTTCTTCCCGGCCTGGGCCTCCACGAGGTTGATGAACGCCTTCAGCGCCCCGTCCGAACCGTTGGCGAGTTTGGCAAGAAGGGCGTCTTCCACCTGCGGTGTTATCTCGCCCGTTGTGATCAGGTTGCCGATAAGCTCAGCGGTTCCCTCGGGTGTAGCTATGACCTCATAGACGGCGCTTGAAGTCGCGGTGTTCCCTGCGTTATCGGTAGCAGTCACAGTATAGGTGAATGTGCCAATACCGAGGTTGTCATCGTCAGTGAGAGTAGCGTAAGAGCCTGCCAGCCCGGAAAGCGCGTCAGAGGCCGTGAAGTCCGCCAGGGGGACCAGTCCAAGGGCATAGGTATCGCCGTCCTGAACGCCGGTTATTGTTGCGGCGGGAGCAGTCTTGTCGATGCTCAGAACAACGCTCGCGGTTGCCGAATTCTCTGCGTTGTCCACGGCGGTGCCTGTAACCGTCTGTCCCGCGCCTTCGGCGCTCACCACAACGGGGGGCGGACATTCGGCTATACCCGACTCGGCGTCGTCACAGACGAACGTTACTGTGACGTCAGAATTCTGCCAGCCGACGGCATTGGCAGAAGGGCTGACCGTGGCCGTGATGGTGGGAGGAATATCGTCGGCAGGGGCCAGTCCTGCATAGACCTGGATATTGTGAAGGTTATAATGGCCCACGTATATACGGCTTGCGTCCGGCGAGACAACAATAGCTATATTTAATGGATCATAAGGATTCCAGGGCGGAACATCAAAGGAATCAAGAAGCGTCCCGTCCGGGGCATGTACCTCTACAACACCCCAGTAGGATCCCTCCAACACATAAATGTTGCCGTCGGCACCTGCATCTATCTTGATTCCGGCCCAGTACGGAAAATCCATACCCCAGCTGCCAAGAAACGTTCCATCACTGGAGTATGCATGAATGTCGTTAAAGTTTCCGGCTACGTATACGGTCCCGTCGTTGGCCACCGTAATGCTTTGAGGGTAAATAGGCGTGGACCATTTTCGAATGAAGGTCCCTTCTGTAGAAAATACCTGTACCCTGTAAGAACCATCAATCGTATAAATATTACCGTCCGGACCGGTCTCAAGACCCTGGATATAGTTGAACTGGCCGTCCTCGGTCCCAGGGCTCCCCCAGCTTCCTATGAACGTACCGTCAGATGTGTATGCCTGTACTATCCCTAAGCGCGATGAGGACGCATAAACGTTCCCGTCCGCATCCAGCGTGATATCGGTCAGATCATTAAATCTATAATGGGAGAGCACACTCCATTTCCGGAGGGGCTCACCTTCCGGAGTGAAGACCATGACACTCCGCTTGCCTGCATCGGCCACATACAGGTTGCCGTCAGGGCCGAACTCCATACCATAAGGGAGGTATAGATTGTCTTCCGTCCAGTAATCGGTCCCCAAGGTCATAATGTGCTGATGGTCAGAGGTATAAACCTGCACACTCGTGTATCTGTTAAAATAGACATTGTCTTCCGGGCCAACAATAACCCGGCTAAAATAGTGTCTTGGCCAGTTCGCAAGAAGTTCGCCGGTGCCGGAAAAAACCTTCGTAGCGTAGTAATTGCAAACTATCACCCTGCCCGTGGAATCAACGTCCAGGTAACCATAAGAAGACCATTTCCTTATGAATGTTCCGTCACTGGAAAAAACATTGATACTTTCGTCGCCATATGCAGAAACATAAACGTTGCCTGAAGAGTCAATGGCAATATCCTCAGGATGCATCAACTGTCCATCACCAGTACCATAACCGCCAAATTCCCTGAGCAAGGTCCCGTCAGGCGAGAAAACGAGCACCTTGTGCCCGGCTCCTCCGTAATAAGACCCCCCCACAGCAATATAAACGTTCCCATCCGGACCGATGTCAAGAGAGCGGGACTCCCTGGGAGTGCTCCAGCTCCTGAGATACTGGCCGTCGGGTGTAAACACCTTTATTCCGCAATATAAGTTCGCCACATAGACATCGTCGGAATAGTCCACGGCAACATCTGTAGGAATACAAAGACTCTCGACCCCTGTCCCCCTCTCTCCCCACTTCATCAGGAACGTGCCGTCAGGGGCATATTTGTAAACTTTGTGCTCCAGGTGATCGGCAAAATAAAAGTTGCCGCTGGAGTCGAACCCTCCTCCATCTGCACTGGTTGGCGCCTCTGGGAACTTGAATAGAAAGTCTCCGAGGTCGGCCATCGCCGGAGCCGGCAGACACAGCATCACTGCTGCAAGAAGGGCCATGATAGAAGTCACTGGTATATTTTTTTTCATCTTTCCCTCCTAGAATTATTGTCGGGTCAATTCCCCAAGAAAAAAACCAAAAAAAGGGGAGCTCTCATATCATCAGCCGCTTCGAAAGCCCCTCTATCCAAGCTGGAATTCGTGTTTACTATCTGCGCTTAAATCACCTTTAAAGAATGAGATGCCATAAACCAGATCTGTTCAGATTTGACAACTCCTTCTCTGAGCTATGCTAGCTCTCAGTGTACCAAGATAAGCTTAACAGTTACTAGAGTCATGTCAATAGCCAATGAGTTGGTTAGTGAAATCGCTGTCTTATATGAATTTATGGCAGGTGAAGTAGAATTGAGTTGGTGGCTTATCTGGTGGTTTATGTTGCTGAAAATGAGAAAATCAATGGCTTGAAAGGTTTGTAAAGCGAAGAAGTGTAAGACCCCGAAAGCGCTTGCCGCACCAGACAGGAGATAGGTTGATCAAACTCTAAATTTTAGATAACCGCCATACATTTTAAAGCGACCAATTAAAGCGACCAAGATTGAAGATGTTTGAGCACCTTGCACCTTAGATTAACTTCTGCAAACTCTAATTCAGGGAGTAAAGTTCAGATGTTTTACTTTTCCTTTGTATCTTTTTCAATTCTTCTGCCATAAATTACCCAGCCGCTCCAGAGGGTGCCGGGGATGATAAAGAGCAGGGCCAGGCGGACTGCTATGGTGCGCGGGTCAAGGCCGCTGTCGAGGGCAGCGCCGGTGAACCAGGTGGAAAGGCTTAAGATCAAGGTCAAAAGGGCCATTTCGGCCGCAAAAACCCGGCCCCGGAACCGGTCGGGAACAACCCGCTGGAGGAGATTGGTGCTGAATACCCATTGGACCGAGCCGCCCATGTGCCCAAGCATTACGAATATTGCACCGATCAAGATGCTTTGCGACTGGCTGAACAGCAGGTAGCAAATTGAGGCTGTAAAGAAGGACAGGCCGATGGCCCTGTACATGGCCGTTCTGCTTTCGCCGAGCAACCGCCAGGCCAGGATCGGGCCGAGCGCCGCCCCTATCCCTCGGAAAGAGTATAAAATACCGCTGCCGCTGCCCTCGCCGAAACCGCTGAAGACATTTTCCCCGAACCAGGTGAGCAGGACGAGGATGCCGCCGGCAATGGCCCAGCCGCTCTTGACCAGCAGCAATGCGGCCACATCGCGATGGGCTGCTAGATATCGGCATCCTTCAACGATATCATTAATGCCGCTGTACTCGCGCCAGCCTGATTTTTTATCCGTAGTCGCCTTCGGCCGTGGTGGCGGCAGGGTGATTGTCGCCATGATTGCAGCCGAGATCATAAAGGTTGCGGCATCAATAACAATGGCGGTCTGCCAGTTGAAGATGGCGGTGACGAAACCGCCGATGGCAGAACCAAAGGCGAGCATAATCGACCAGGTGGCCCCGCCCAGGGCGTTGGCGACATTCAACTCTTCCGGGCTGCAGATATTAGGCACGGTCGCCCGCCGGGCCGGATCGTGAAAGGTCCAGACGGATTCCTGGACAAAGGCCAGCAGGTATACCAGCCAGACCTGTTCTCTGCTTTTTACCAGCAGAAAGGCCAGCACGATCAGGACCCTTAACAGATCGGAGGTGATCAGGATGATTTTGCGGGGCAACCGGTCGGCAATGACGCCAGCAGTAGGGCCGAGGATGGTAGTGGGGATAAATTTGGCGATCAGAAACCAGCCCACCGCATGGCCGCTGCCGACCAGTTTGTTGAGCAGGACAAAGATGGCAATATAATTGAACCAGTTACCCAGATGACTGATGACCCCGGAAATCCAGAACCGGCGATAACGCGGATTGGTGGAAAGCAGGGTTACATAAGAGCGCCAGTCGCTGGTGGGCAGGAACGGGCGGCTGGTCTGGTCAGAGTTGGTAGCCATTGAATTTTGTCTGGTGCTGGAGTATGTTCAATCAGTTGACAAAGCTATTGTCGTGGAGCAACAAGCTACCACTTATCCTTACCATATCCAATGCAATGAAGGCAGGAGAAATGATCAAAGAACCTTACGGCATAACGGTCAGCCGGGAAATATGCGACATGCAGCGGTGTCATCCCGGGGCTACCGGCGACCTATCAGGACTTTTGAGTGAACTTATCGTTGCCGCCAAAACCATTTCGGCCGAGGTCAATATGGCCGGCCTTGGCGATTTTCTGGGAATGGCCGGTAAAACGAATATCCAGGGCGAAAAGGTCCAGAAGCTTGATGATTTTGCCAATTCGGCAATCAAGCGGCGGATGGCCCGGTGCGGTTATGTATCGGTCATGGCCTCCGAAGAAGAGGCCGACGCCATCCCGGTTGCCGAGGGTTACGAGGGCAAGTATACCCTGGCCTTCGATCCGCTCGATGGTTCGTCCAATATTGACGTTAACGTCAGCATCGGCACGATTTTTTCCATTCACCGGGCCGTGAACGGTGGTTCGGTTGATTCGGAGACCGATCTGCTCCAGGCGGGTCGGAAACAGGTGGCGGCCGGTTATATTATCTATGGCTCAAGCACCATGTTGGTCTATACGACCGGCGACGGGGTGCGTGGCTTTACCCTTGATCCTACGGTTGGCGAATTCTACCTGTCCCATCCCGATCTCAAGATGCCGGAGCACAGTAAATATTTCAGCACCAACGAGGGTAACAGTATCTACTGGAAAGAGGAGATGACTCGTTATATTGGATATCTTAAGAAATTTGATAAGGCCTCCGGCCGGCCCTACAGCGCCCGTTACATCGGCTCGCTGGTGGCGGATTTCCACCGTAACCTGATCACCGGCGGCATCTTTTTGTACCCGACCGATACCAAGAGCCAGGCCAAGGCGTCAGGCAAACTGCGGCTTTTGTACGAAGCATCGCCGCTGGCCTTTATTGCTGAGCAGGCCGGGGGGCGGGCGATTACCGATGATGGCCGGGATATCATGGATATCGAACCGGACTCCCTCCATCAAAGGGTGCCGCTGATTATCGGCAGTAAACACGATGTTGATATCGCCGAAGAATTTTTTGCCGGAAAACGGTGATGGAGTAACGAAAAATATGAGATTTACTAGGTAATGCGGGGCTGGGCGAGATCCCAGCCCCTTTTTTTTCTTGACACTTGCATGAGTGTGCACTAGCGTACTTGTATGGATTTGACTGGGGCAGAAAAAAATCAGCAGGAGGTGGATGATCTCGTAGAGGCGTTGGATTCAAAGATGTTCAAGGCGTTAACCGATCCGACCAGGACGCTGCTCCTCAAGTACCTGTTGCTGAATGGCCGTTCGGATGTCAGTACCATCGCCGCGCATATGCCCCAGGACAGGTCTGTAATTTCACGCCACCTGAACATGATGGCCGAGGCGGGGTTGCTGGTGGCCAAAAAGGAAACTCGGCACCGGTTTTACAAGCTCAAGGGCGAGGCCTTTTTGCATGAGTTTGAAGCCATCGTGAAAAACATCAGGACCTGCATGGGGCGGGTTCGTGAAAATGAACAGTGAGTGGGGTCCTCGCGGCTTTGAGTCTCCCTTTGGTCTCTTGCGTGGTGCGGGGTTAGCGGACGAATTTTATTACCGGGTTCATCAGGAGCCCGGTTGATATAAGAGAGGTCCAGGTTAATAATCCCGGGCCATTATTTACTGGGTACAGGTTTTTAAAAGCTTAGAAACGTGGAGGTCAGGCATGGAAACCAAAGGAACTAAAAGAGTGCTTATCCCGGGAAACGGGCAGAACAACCAGGCGATTGCCATGGCTATGAAGCTGGGCATTGAGCTTTCCAAAAAGGTTGCCAATGACATTGAGGGGGTTGCCCTGGTGGTGCCCACGAAAAAGAGTATTCGGCAGCCGCTCCTGGAAACGGTGGTGAGTAAAAGAATTGCCATGCTGCTCCATAAAGGGCAGCAGGTTCCGATGGGGTGTGGCTTAGGGCTAAGGGCCGAAACCACCAGGACCTATAAAACAGGGAGCCACAAGGATATCGTTATCGCGATCGGGGCCGACTCCAAAATGATGAATAAGGTCGATGCCATGTCGAATCTGCACACCATTATCGCTGTTCCCCAAAAAGACGGTGCTCTCGATGGCTGGGCCGCAACCTGGTCGCCTCTGATCCCCGGGGCTAAAAAGAAGGTTGAAGGGCAGAAAAAAAATAACAAGGTAGTTGGAGAGCAGTTGCTAAGTGACAAGGTAGTTGAGACTGCTCTATCGGCGCTTGCCGGCAGTATCGATCTGTCGAAGCGGGGTCTGGCCAGGCAGGACAGGAGACAGCTTGAAAATATGATCAAGCTCCTGAGGCAAAATAACCATCAGGAAGATCCGGCCAATGTCCTGGCCTGGGCGGTGAAGAGCGGTTGGCATCCGGAAACAGCGGATGAACTGGTGAAAATCTGGGAGAATGTTTTTTCCCTGAAAGACAGCCAGAGGATCAAGGATGCTGCCTAGGCAAAAATACCTATGAGGGCTGGGTAGGCAAGTTGCAGTAAAGTGTGACCATGTTTATGTAAAAGGGTTTTCGGAGTTATCCGGAAGCCCTTTTTTTGTTGGGTTAATGCGCTTTAATAAATTTCCTATGCCATAAATCTATTTTTTATGGCATAGATAAATTGGTTCGAGTTGTGGAGTGGTTAGTGAGGCAGGGCAGGATATATGATAAAAGCCAAAAGCAGGCTAGCCCCCCTTGTTTGTCTCTTAATGGACAAGAATTTATATTGTCAGCAATCAGTTTGGAGTCCACTATAATGGATAATATTCTAGTACTGGAAGGTAGTAGCGACCAGATAAGATCCATAGAATCTGAATTTGAAAAATATAATTCAAAAATAAACCTTCTGATCGCCGCGGATAGTGCGGAGGCGATCAATTTCCTGAAAACAACGCCGGTCTCCGTTTTGGTCGCTGATCTTTTGATGCTCGATATTGATGATTTGGCGTTGCTTACCTATGTGAGCCGCCATCATCCCACGACCCCATGTATTGTTATGGCCGCCTTCAGTAATCCTGAAGAAAAAGAACTTTTCGGCAATCTGGGAATATACCATTTTCTTGCTAAACCCTTTGAACCGGAATATTTGATGAAGATCATTGCCGGGGCAATCAAGAAAATCAGAAATGGTGAAGCAATAAGGAGCTTGTCAACAATCGGTTTCCTGCAATTGCTCCAAGAAAAACAAAGCAATTGCATCTTAAAGACAACTAGTCAAGCTGATGAAACAGGTCGATTCTACCTTGTTGATGGTAAATTACAGGATGCAATGCGTGGAAATCTTCAGGGCGAAGAGGCCGCGATAGATATTTTAGGTTGGGAAAAAGTTTCATTTAGCCTGCACGACCTGCCGACTAAAGGCCTTAAAGCCCGCATCAATTTAGGGCTGAAAGATCTAAGTGCAAAAGTTGCCGCCGTCCCGAAAAAAGAAAATAAAGGGGAGAAAAGAACAGAAGTCCCTAAAAAAAATCTTTCCGGAATGCTATCACAGGCAATCCGGAGCGCCGAATTTGGCAATACCAAGTTAGCCCAACAAGTCTTGGCAAAGATTTTAAAAATCAATCCCAAAAGCAGCGTAGCATGGTTATGGTTTGCCCGGACAGCTGCAGATTTCAAGACAATTAATGTTTCTTTAACAAAGGCAGATACAATTACACCCAATAATCCTGAAATTGGTGAAGAAATCAAAAAACTAAAAAGCGCGATCAATTCGGGGTGTCGAGAAGACAGTATCCTTAAACACTGCTTCTTTTGCTGGGCCCCGATTGTTAATGAGCATATAACTTGCCACTACTGTAAGGCTCGGGTGAGTATTCATGAGGAATTTGCCCAGTCAATATTTTTCGGCTCCGAAGATGAGCCTGACCTGAAGCTAATCGAAGAATCTTTCCAACGATTTACTAAAGCGAGTAATTCAGACCCCAAAAATGGATACGGCCACTTTTTATTGGCCATGGCCCATATCAACCTGAACCATTGGAAGGCTGCTGTGGAGGAACTGAATCAGGCAAATAGCCTTGACCCCGGCAATCAAACCTATCGGGAGAAACTTGCTATCCTGGCTGATTTCGTTGATGATATGGGGGATTTTGCGGGGGATTAGCTTCAGTAAAAGGTTGATAATTTAGATTTAAAAGGGCTTTCGGAGTTTTCCGGAAGCCCTTTTTTTATGGAAAAATGCGTTTTTGGAAATTTCCTATCCCCTTAATTCTCTTTTTATGGCATGGTGTGTTTAATCCTATTGTTAGGAGAAGTTATATATTGTGCCCTGGGATTTCCGAAAAAACATACAAAATATGATTTAAGGAGAGAAAAGTGGCTAAGCGTAAGAACATCGTATTGTGTGCAGACGGCACCGGTAACAGAGGCGGCTATACTCCGGACAGCAATGTCTACAGAATGTATCACGCCGTTGATATTCACGACGCCAATAATCCTCAAGAGATCTATTACGATAACGGCGTGGGGACCGAAAAGAACAAGTTTTGGCGGGCCTTCACCGGGGCGATGGGCTTCGGTTTTGGCGCCAACGTCCGTGACCTGTACAAATTCCTGGCGCGGAAATATGAACCGGGTGACCAGGTGTTCCTGTTCGGCTTCAGCCGCGGTGCAGCAACCATCCGGGCTTTATCGGGCTTTATTGCCACTTGTGGCCTGGTGGATGGAAGCGGTCTGTCTAACGATGCTTTGACAAAGCGCGTCAATGAAGAATTCGCCAATTACCGAAAATGGCGCGGCAATCCGGATAAGCGGATCGAACCATTGCAAAAAGACACCGAGCGGTGTTCCCACGGTGTGATCGATGTGCAGTTCATCGGCGTGTGGGATACGGTGTCGGCCCTGGGCTTTCCCAAGCGCACCGACATCACATCTCTGGGCATGTATGTGCTGAACTGGCTGTGTGTCCTACTGGATCATGGCACCGACAAGATACCCTTTCTGGCCCATCTCTTTTACAACTATGAATTAACGGACAATGTCAAGTATGCCTATCAGGCGCTGGCAATGGATGATGCGCGCACCGCCTTCTGGCCCTGGGTTTGGGACGAACATGGCCGCACGCCGGACAATGTGGAGCAGGTGTGGTTTGCCGGCATGCACTCCAATGTGGGTGGGGGCTATAACCGTAGCGGCATGGCCAAGGTGACGCTGGAGTGGATGATGGTGCGTGCCAGCCGTCATGGCTTGAAACTGCGCCAGGACAAGATGAGTGAAGTCTGCGCCGAGGCCCATGTGGACGGTCGCATGTACGATTCGCGCGATGGGCCGGCAGTGTTTTATCGCTACCACCCGCGACAGCTGGAAAAGCTATGTCGGCAAGAGACGTTTCTTCGCAGAAGGTTGTGTGATAGGGATCAACCTTTCGCCTTGCCGGAAAAAGTAGTGCAAGATGCCAAGGTTAAGCCCAAGCCAAGCTGTAACAAGTTGCTGGGTGAGATCAGGGTCCACAACAGTTTGATTGAGCGCATGTGCCATCGCACCGCAAACTATGCGCCTAGCCAATTACCGGGCAAATTTGCCGTGGCGGAAACCGACATGGCAGTCCAGGGAAAAGTCGTCGAGCCGGAGCAAGATAGCCAATGGGCGGCGGATAAAAAGATCGTGGGCTGGTGGGTTCTTTTACGTAAGTGGTTGTATGGCATCATGCTCGAAGCAACCCTGGCCGTCATCATTACTGCCCTTTGTTTATGGAAATGGGGGACCGCGTCCGCAGATGGGACGTGGCTCACGGGACACCTGGCCGATATCCTGAAATACTTCCTGCCGGTAATGTTTGACAACCTGATCAACGTGATTGTCTTGAAACAGCCCTTAATTTTTGTGGCTGCTATCGTCTTGGTGGTCTTCTACATTAGGTTCCGCAACTGGGCCAGGCACCGGACAGTACTCGTGGCAGAGCGTTTACGGAAGATAGTGATGAAGGCGGTGAAATGTTAACGCCGGGAAATGGGGCGCGATTGTTAAATAAAGAGCCCTTAATTGTTTGGATTATTTCAGTAACTTATCAGGTAGTTAGATCAAAGGCGGATTTGATAATCCCCTTTTATATGACGGAAAATATTAGGCCAAAACACAAACTGCAGGAGGTTATTCACGAAGGACAATCAGATGTATCAGAATAAACTAATTAAGGAGGAACTTGTTATGCGAAAAACAATCATGATTTTCGGAATTTGTTGCGTATTGGCTCTAGCAGCAAGCGAGGGTAATGCAGGCCAACCCGTCCTGGGGAATGGTTCAATAATCATTGCGGACGGATTTGCTAGTCAGAATACTTTCCCAACTGAACTACTTCCCGATATTTTTCATGAGTGGTGTAATAACGGCGATGATACCCCGGAGTGCTTCCCGACTGTGAAGTTGCCGGTCGTCGATGCCAAAAAAACCGAAACACTTGGTTACATCTATGCCTGGGGGCAGGATTTCGAGGCGAGCGCCGACGGTGGAACTTTACGGTTTCGTGAGTTCATTTACTACGAGCTTGATGGCGGGGAGTTGTTTACGGTCAGTCAGGCCCCCGGACATCCCGCGGGTGCTTTTGCCGATCCGTCCCTTGTTCCCCCGAAATCGGGCCTTGCCGGCGCGATAGTGCTGCTTGGCGGGGCTGAAGGACAGGTGGTAGGCGGCACCGGTATCTATGCCGGCGCCAATGGTGAGTATTCAACGCGGCTTAAGGTGGAGTTCGTCAATGGCAACCCTGTGTTCTATGACGAACTCTATTTCAGCTTCCGTGAGGTTAGAGTTGAAAACTGAGAACTACGGACACGGACTGCTTAATGGATGGAATCAGCAAAAGATATATGGTTCCTGACAATCCAGAGGGTGCAATTATATCCCAGTCTTCCGCCAAATCCTGAGGCAATCGGCCGGGCCGCAAGATTAGTGAAAAAGGGCGGAACTCATTGCCGAGTTCCGCCCTATCCTTAATAAAGAAAAACCCTTTAACACCACAATCTGAAGAAACTTTCTCCATCAACAAAGATCAACGGCAGGCTCCCCCTCGCTTTTTTTAAATTTTCAAGCAATATCACATCCACCCTTAATAGCAATTTTCAGGTAAAACTGGCGACCATTCCGGTCTAATCAGGTCGCTGAGTACTGCAAGAAACAATTCCTTTCCCTTTCCCTCAGGCAAGAGTCAAACGTAGACCAGATCCCATTCTTTTTTTTTGGAAAAAAAGCGCAGGAGTTTGCTTAGGTAAATAACTGTTACAATGACTGAAAACTGAACTGGTCTTATTTTTCTCCGCTAACTGTCATTATTGAGTATTTCATGCAAGACATTCCGTAGCCCATCCATATTATACGGTTTGTTAAGAAATGCTACGAAACCGTGATTGCGATAGCTGGCCACAACGTCATTGTCGGCATAACCGCTCGACACGATTGCTTTTACGTCGGGATCAATGCCCACCAGCTTCCGTAGCGTTTCCACTCCTCCTAAGCCACCCCGGATCGTTAGATCCAGGATCGCTGCATTGAAGGGGCTCCCCTGGTCTAGAGCGGCTTGATACAGGGCAATTGCTTCCTCCCCGTTGGCTGCAGATTCCACCTCGTGGCCAATAGCTTTGAGCATGGCTCCAGCAACATCACATATCATCGGGTCATCATCCATGACAAGAATCTTTTTCAAACGGGTCGGCTTATTGGGCAAATGAGTGGTCTGCTTCTGCCCATTGAGCGTTTTGGTCGCCGGCAGATAGACAAAAAAGGTGGTACCTTTTCCAGGGCTGGATAAAACCCGGATCATACCGCCGTGGTTTTTTATGATCGAATAGGATGTCGCTAGCCCTAGGCCGCTACCCTTCTCTTTAGTAGTAAAGTAGGGATCGAAAATTCTTGCAATGTCCTTCTCGTTGATACCGCTCCCTTCGTCCCGGATAGAGACCTCCACATAGTCCCTCTTTTCCAACCCTTCCGGCAAATTCTGGTCTACTGATTGGATATTTCTAGTAGTGATATCCACCTTGCCGCTCTTGGGCATGGCTTGGGACGCGTTCAGGATGATATTCTGAATAACTTGGGTAATCTGACCCTCATCCGCCTCCACCGGCCAAAGATTTTCGGCGTTGGCAATATGCCAATCGTTGTGCGAACCGCTCAGGGAGAAGCGCACGGCGTTGTCGATCACCACTCCCAGATTTATCGACCTTTTATGCGGTTTCCCGCCCTTGGAAAAGGTCAGGAGCTGTTTAGTCAGCTTGACCGAGAGATTGAGGGCCTTTTCGGCCTCCCCCAGAGCGGCAGTACTCTCATCATTATTGGCCGAGGCCAGCTTCGCCAGGGAAAGGTATCCGAATACACTCTGTAACAGGTTGTTAAAGTCATGGGCGATGCCGCCGGCCAAGGTGCCGATAGCCTCGAGCTTCTGGACCTTGAGCCTTTCCTCCTCCAGTAAGCGTTTTTCTGTAATATCGCTGACAGTCTCAATCACCCGGGTAACGTTACCCGATGCATCCCTGAGTGGAAAAGCCTTCGTCTCTACATAAATTTTTTCTCCGTCCGGCGCCTCATGATGATGACAAGCTGTCTGGGGTAGGCCAGAAGTGAAAACCCTGTTGACGCTGCACTCTTCGCCTTCCTCATGACACGGCCGTGATAGCTTGTGAGACACCTCGAAACAGCTTTTGCCCAGGACCTGGTTGATGGGCAAGCCCACCTGCTCGCAGTAAGCACGGTTTGCAGTGATGATCAGGTAATCTCGGTCAACCACGATAAACCCTTCATCTACACTGTCCAGAATACTGCGGATAAACAATTCACTTTGTTGAAGTTTTTCTTCAGCCTGATGCCGATCGGTGACATCACGGAAGATGCCCATCATGCATGGTTTCCCTTCCATGTTTATAGGGGTGGAACTGATGTCCACATAGACCAGGGCGCCGTCCTTACGTTTCACCAGGAGGTTCTCGGCCACTCCAATCTCACGACGCAGTTGGCGTTCAAAGGTGTTCTGGATGGCCGGGAACTCCTCTTCCGGATGGATATCCGCAACACCCATCTTTAACAGCTCATCTCTGCTATAACCAAGCATTGCACACATGCTCCGGTTCGCTTCCAGGAATGTCTTTTTTTCGGCGTCAGCGATCAGGATGCCATCATTCGCATTGTCGAAGATCGTTCTGAATTTATCCTCCGAAACCCTCAGCAACATCTCGTCCCGCTTTCGTTCGGTTATGTCCTGGACCACGCCGGCCATCCTGACCGGAGCCCCCGACTCGTCGCGAAATACCTGCCCGATGGTATGCAGGATTGCTTCACCCCCGTCCTTGCGGAAAAAGATGTAATCCATCTCAAAAGACTTTTCGCCCTTCAAAGCAGCATCTATTGCATGCAGAAATTCCTCCTTGCTGTCAGGATGCATCTGTTGCAAGACCAAACCATAATCCGGCGCTATTTCTTGTGGTTCAAAACCATAGATTCGATACAATTCGTCGGACCAATAGACCGCATTGGTAGCCAACTCCCATTCCCAGTCACCTATGTGGGCGATTGCCTGAGCACGGGCTAATCTTCGTTCACTTTCGAGAAGCGCTCCTTTATCCTGATCAGGGTTCTTTATTCCAGACATATTTTCCGTCCATCCGTCTAAAAATGGGCTTTTGCACTACACAATAAATATGGGGTGAAAAAAATAAAAAAGCCCCTTTGTCCAAGATTATTATACATACATTGTGTCATAGATATAGAGGGGAAGGGACTAGTATAGAAATAAAAAAGAAAAGGGATCAAATCTGTTCTTGCCTCCCTCTTTCTCCTCTGCTCCCATCGGTCAAAAGGACATGGAGGGTCGGACATGGGTCGACATGCAATATGTACGATATGGAGGGTCAAATCTTTATTCATAACAAACCCACACTCAATTCATGGGGACACCAGACTTAATTACGCCCCTCTAGCTTCTGATTTAAACCAATCTAACAGATAAACATATTTCGAGAAACACTTTGCCAGGAAAAATTAAGTAAAAAATGGTCAGGATGCGAGGGGACGAGTAGTGCGAGAGTGTGAAGGGACGTTCTTGATTTAGTGACTTAACTGGTCTTTCAGTTTTCCTTCCAACTCAAAAGACGGACCGATAATATCCTTTTTGCTTTAACCCCATAATAGAACTCCAATTCCGGATCTCGACAAAAATTCCCTATTGATTATCTCCCTTGCCGTTGTGATATTATTGATTTGAAGGGGCAAACTGCAAGACCTGATTGGTGAGAAAGAAAAAAGGGGGGTCGCTTTTGACTTTTGATTGGTTGTTCAGGAAACATTTCCAGAATGAGAGAGAGGGTAAAGGGTCAGCACGGGGTTTGGCTTGCGTGATTGGATTATTGTTGAAAGGAAAGGGGAGGAGATTGAAAATTCATCCCCTTTTTTTATTTGTTCTTTTTAGCCCAGGAATCCCGCAGGGTGACGGTGCGGTTGAAGACCGGTTTGCCCGGCTCTGAGGCTTTCCCATCCAGGCAGAAGTATCCGGTCCGTTCGAACTGGCAGTTTTCTTCCGGTCCGATCTCGGCCAGGCTGGGTTCCAGCTTGCAGTTATCCAGGATCTCCAGCGAGTCCGGGTTGATATATTCCAGGAAATCCTTGTCCTTGTCACCTTCCGGCGCTTCCACCGTAAACAACCGGTCATAGAGCCTTACTTCCGCATCTAGAGCATGGCGGGCGGAGACCCAATGGATGGTGCCCTTGACCTTGCGGCCGTCGGGTGAATTGCCACCCCGACTTTCCGGGTCGTAGGTGCAGTGGACTCCGGTCACTTCGCCGTTCTCATCCTTGACTACAGAGGCTAGCTTGATGAAGTAGCCGTAACGCAGCCGCACTTCCCGGTCCGGGGCCAGCCGGCGGAACTTCTTCGGCGCCTCTTCCTGGAAATCATCCCTTTCGATGTAAATTTCCCGGCAGAATGGGACCTTTCTGGTACCCATCTCCGGGTTCTGGGGATGGTTCTGGGCCTCCATCTCCTCAACCTGGTCTTCCGGGTAGTTGTCGATGATCACTTTCAGGGGCCTCAATACCCCCATGACCCGGGGGGCTTTCTCGTTCAGGTCCTCGCGGATGCAATGCTCAAGGACGGCCACGTCGATCAAGGAGTCCTTCTTGGCGATGCCGATCTTGTCGCAGAAGTTGCGGATCGCAGTCGGGGTATAGCCCCTGCGCCTGATCCCGGAAAGGGTCGGCATGCGGGGATCGTCCCAGCCGTCGACAAAGTTGCCGTCGACCAGCTTGCGGAGTTTGCGCTTGCTGACCACGGTGTAGCTCAGGTTCAGCCGGGCGAATTCTATCTGCCGGGGATGACAGGGGACGGGGATGTTGTCGCAGGCCCAGTCGTAGAGGGGTCGGTGATCGGCGAACTCCAGGGTGCAGAGCGAGTGGGTGACGTTCTCCAGGGCGTCCGAGACGGGGTGGGTGTAGTCGTACATCGGGTAGATGCACCACTTGTCGCCGGTCCGGTGGTGGCTGGCCCTGAGGATTCGGTAGAGGACCGGGTCGCGCATATTGATATTGCCGGAAGCCATGTCGATCTTGGCCCTTAAGACCCGGCTGCCGTCGGGGAATTCCCCGTCCCGCATCCGGCGGAAGAGGTCGAGGTTCTCTTCCGGGCTCCTGTCCCGGTAAGGGCTGTTGGTGCCGGGCTCGGTGAGGGTGCCGCGGGCTTCCCTGATCTCGTCCGGGGTCAGGTCGCAGACATAGGCCTTGCCCTCGTTAATGAGGTGCTCGGCAAATTCATAAAGCATGTCGAAATAGTCCGAGGCGAAGTAGAGATGCTCACCCCAGTCGAAGCCTAGCCACTTGAGATTGTCCTTGATCGAATCGACGTATTCCTGCTCCTCCTTGGTCGGGTTGGTATCGTCGAAGCGCAGATGGCAGCGGGCCTTGGCGTACTCGGTAGCGATGCCGAAATTAAGGCAGATCGACTTGGCATGGCCGATGTGCAGGTAGCCGTTCGGCTCCGGCGGAAAGCGGGTGACGATCTCCTCGTGCTTGCTGCTGGCCAGGTCTTCGTCGATGATGGTCCGGATAAAATCCTTGCTCTGCCTTTCGCTGGTCATAATTAATTCTCGAAATATTTCGGGGCGTTACGCAGTCTTGTGACTACTTTTTCCTTGCCGAACAGCTCGAACAGCTCGAACATGCTCGGGCCCTTGATCTGCCCGGTGATCACCGCCCGGGAGGCGTTGATCGGGATACCGACCTTGAGTTCCTTCTCCTCGGCAAATTCCCGGGCGACCCGCTCCGCTTCATCTGCGGTTAGTTCCGACAGGGCTTCGAATCGGTCGGCCAGTTTCGGCAGCAACTCTTTCAGGTCGAGGTGCTTGAGCAGGTTCTTCTTCATGGCCTTTTCGTCGATGTCGAACTCGTCGCTGAAATAGGCGCGGCCTTCAGTGACGAAATCCCTGAGGGTGTGGAAACGCTCCCGGATCATGTCGATGGTCTTTTCGAACCACTCTTTCTTTTCATTCTCGTAGGCCGAATCCCAGAGATCGTTTGCCTTCAGTTCCCCTTTGACCAGTGGGGCCAGTTCCCCGATCGGCATGGTCCGCAGGTATTGGGCATTGATGTTGATGGCCTTGGGATCGGTGAAAAATTTCGGGTCACCCTTGCGGTAATTAAAGATCGAGGCGGCCTTGTTGATCCGTTCCAGGCTGAAGGTTTCGATCAGCTCCTCCCTGGAAAAGATCTCCCGGTCGTCACCGGGATTCCAGCCCAGCAGCACCAGAAAATTAACCAGAGCCCAGGGCAGGAAGCCGTGCTGCTGATAGAATTGCACGGCCACGATCTCGCCGTGGCTCCGTTTCGAGATCTTGGCCTTTTTCAGATCCAGGGTCAGCGGCATATGGGCAAAGACCGGTATCTTAGCCCCCAAGGCTTCATAGATCAGGATCTGGCGGGTGGTGTTGGTCATGTGGTCCTGGCCGCGGATGATATGGCTGATCCGGTCACGGATATCATCAACCACGTTGCAGAGCAGGTAAAGGGGTTTGCCGTTGGAGCGGACGATGACAAAGTCCTCGATCTCGCTGTACTTACGTTCAATCCGACCTAGGACCTTGTCGTCGTAACTGACCACGCCATCTTTATGGGGCACCTTGAAGCGGACCACGTAGGGGATGCCTGCACCCTCCTTCTCGGCAACTTCATCATTGGTAAGATTGCGGCAGGCGCCGTCGTAGCCAAGCTGCTTTTTCGCGGCCATGGCGGCTTCCCGTTTGGCGTCGAGATCTTCCTTGGTGCAAAAGCATTTGTAGGCATGACCGTCGGCCAGGAGCTGCTTGGCTTTTTCGACATGTTCGCCGGCGAACTCGGTCTGAAAATAAGGCCCCTCGTCCCAATCTATTCCCAGCCATTTTAAGCCTTCAAGAATGCCGTCGATGGATTCCTGGGTTGAGCGGTCGGCATCGGTGTCTTCAATCCGCAGAATGAGTTTGCCGCCGTGCTTTCTTGCGAAAAGCCAGTTGTAAATGGCGGTTCGGGCCCCGCCGATATGCAGGTAACCGGTTGGACTGGGTGGGAACCTGACTCTGACTTCTGACATGTTGCTCTCCTTTTAATATAGGGGCCGGGCCGGTTAGGACCCGGAGATGATTTTAGCAAGTATATCTGCCGTTTTCACGATTGCGGAATCCGGTAAATAAAGAATAGCTTTATATAACTTTTTGTCAGCTAATTCAATACGAACAGAGTCTAAAATATGCTGAAGAGGCTAAAGTGATGGTAACTATTCAGTACACCTGCCGGGATCCCGGCCTCTATTTCGCAAGTAACATAAAAAAGATGAACGTCTAACATCGAACGTCCAATGTTGAACATCGAATAAGGAAGCTGTTTCGCTTTATCTGATTGACAGAATTACCACATTCAAAATTCGATGTCGGAGTCTTAGCTACCTAAATGTTCGATGTTCGACGTTAATTTGCTGCCATGCCAGAACCTGCTATCTTAACTGTTAACTCAAAAAAAGAGCAGGTGGCAATCTCCTTTGGCTAGTTTTTGATGGCTTTCAAGTCTGCTTAGCCGCAAAGCCATCAAAAGCCCAATTCTTTCAGGAAGCGAGGGTTCTTGGTCCAGTCCTTATCGACCTTGACCCATAGTCGCAACAGGACTTTATAACCGATCAGGTGGGCGATGTCATGGCGGGCGGCGGTGCCGATTTTCTTGAGCATCGACCCGTTTTTGCCGATGATTATGCCCTTTTGGGACTTTTGCTCAACGTGGATGGTGGCATCGATGGTGACTATCTTTTTCCGGTCGTTTTCCTTAAAGCGTTCAATGGTCACAGCCGTTGAATAAGGAACCTCCTGGCGGGTCTGGAGGAATATCTTCTCCCGGATGATCTCGGTGACGATAAATCGTTCCGACGAGTCGGTTGGGATATCCTCCGGGTAGAGTCGGGGCCCGGTGGGCATCCGCTTAATGATCTCCGCCATCAGGATGTCGGTGCCGTCGTCTTTCATGGCCGAGAGCGGAATGATCGTCTCGAAGGGGTAGAGGGATTTATAGGCGGTCAGGATCGGCAGCAGTTTTTCCCGGGATTCAAGATCGATCTTGTTGATCAGGAGGATGACGGGTTTTTTTGAGCCGGTCAGGTACTTGGTCATATCCTTCTTCGGAGTGGGCAGGGGCATGGTCACATCGATCATGAAGAGGATTACATCTACATCGGAGAGGGTCTCAAGGGCAATCTTGACCATCTCGATATTCAAGGGGCTGTGGGCTTCATGGATACCGGGGGTGTCGAGCATGATGATTTGGTGGTCGGGCCCGTTCAGGATGCCAAGGATCCGGTTCCTGGTCGTCTGCGGTTTGGGGGAGACGATGGATATCTTCTGGCCGAGCAGGCAGTTCAACAGAGTTGACTTGCCAACATTCGGCGGACCTATCAAGGCGACTACCCCTGATTTAACCTGTTCCGGCTTTTGCATTATATTTTGATTATCCGTTGTAAATACCGCAAGGGTTCTGTTCAATCCCCTCTTGAGGGGGGCATAAGTCTCGATGCCTCGCGGACTCGTTTATCGGTTTGAGCCGACGAGCGGCTCAACCCAGCTTTTAGTGGTTGTTTGTAAGTCAGCCAATATAGCCCTTTTTGCTGATGATGCCATGCTAATTGGTGACAAACCATATTTATCTTGTTAAAAAAACATTTTTTTAATCATACCACCAGCCGCCTGCGGCTTCCTGATAAATCCTGTTTTTAATAGTGGTGATTCCATGTCCTTTTCGGGCAAGATCGTTGAATATATCGAACATAGTAAGTTTATCTGCGCCCTGGTGATTGGCGAAGAGGCCAAGCGACTGCGGCTGGTCAACCAGAATGGTCGAGAGATTAAACTGGCCCAGGCCCGGGTTCTTCATCAGACCGCCAGGTCTGCTGTCGCCGGAGAAAGTCGGGAGGACGTCCAGCGATTTTTACAGGATATTAACGAGAGACGCCATGGCTTGACCGACCAGGTCGATCTGGCTGAAATCTGGCAACTGGCCAGTGAAGAGTCGCAAAGCGCCTTCAAGCCTGATTTTCTGGCCGGGCTCTGTTTCGGGGAGGATGCCTCGGAGGATCAGGTTGCCGCTTTTCTGCGAACTATCTTTGCCGATCGGCTTTTTTTCAAATACCGGGAAGGGCTGATTCAGGTCCATTCAGCGGAGGTTGTCGAGCAGCTTAAGCTCAAGGCCGAGAAGGAGAAAGAAAGAGACGCGTTGCTGGGCCGGGGCGCCGAAGCCCTGGCGATGTTGCGAAGAGGTGAAGACCCCGGAGCCTGGCCGGAAAGGGAAAAATGTCTGGCCCTGATGCGGGATTATTATCTCTTTGGTAACGATTTTGCTGAGAGCGATCTGGCCCGTGAGCTTCTGAAAAGGGCCAAACTTAGCGGTACCCATGAGGTCTATCATCTGTTGGTCCAGGCCGGAGTCTGGCATCGTAATGAGAATATCCCGGTCATGCGCTACGAGGTGCCGGACGAATTCGCTGCTGATGTTCTCCAGGAGGCAGCGGCCTGTTCCGAACCGGAACTTGCTGAGCTCCTGGCGGAAGGGTATCGAGATTTCACCGATCTGCCCTTGCTTACCATCGACGGGGAGATGACCCGCGATTTTGATGACGCCCTCCACCTTGAAAAACGGGGCGATAATTATCTGGTCGGCATCCACATTGCCGATGTTTCAAGGTATGTCAAACCGGGCAGTCTGTTGTTCGAAGAGGCCCGGCGCCGTTGCACCTCACTTTACTTTCCCGACAGGCAGATTTCGATGTTGCCGAAGCAGTTATCGGAGGGGGTCTGCAGTCTTATTAAGGATAAGGTGCGGGCGGCGACCAGTATCATGGTTGAGCTGTCAGGCGATGGCGAGGTGCTGGACTGCTCGATTAAAGCCAGCGCTGTCAAGGTTAAGCGGCGCTTGTCTTATAATGAGGCCAACCTGTTGCTCGACAGTGATGAAGAACTGCAGACCCTTGACCGGCTTGGCCAGGTCCTCCATGAAAAAAGGATCAAAGGCGGGGCGCTGGTAATGCCCTTCCCGGATGTAAATATAGATATCGATCAAGACGATAAGGTGGCGGTGAGTCTGGCCGATGGTAACTCCGGGACCAGGGCTCTGATTGCGGAATTCATGGTCCTGGCCAATACCCTGGCTGCGTCCTACGTGGCCGACCGTGAGGTTCCCGGTCTGTTCCGGGGCCAGGATGTCCCCCACAAGAGGTTATTTGAAGGTTTCAACCGGGATCTCTTCCTGAATGCCCGCCAGCGGCGTTTCCTGCGTCCGGCCAAGATTACCACCAGGGCCAAACCCCATAGCTGCGTCGGGGTGATGCAGTACACCACCATAACTTCGCCGATCAGGCGCTTACTGGATCTGGTTATGCAACTACAGCTGATGTCAATGAGCAGAGGGCAGGGGGCTGTTTTCCAGGAGCATGAATTGAATGGCCTGCTGGCTGATATCTCCAAGATCCAGAGCCGGGCCAATCTGGTGAAAAGGCTTCGTTTCCGCTACTGGTTGTTGAAGTATCTGGAAGCGCGGGTTGGGGAAAGAGTGGAGGCGATGGTCATTGACCGGGGTAAGCGGCGGGTCAATGTGCTGTTGACCGATCTGCTGATGGATGCGGATCTGCCGCTTAACCAGGGAGTAAGCGCGGAGCCTGGTTCTCTGGTTAAGGTCAAGGTTGAACTGGTTAAACCGCTGGATGATCTGCTCAGGTTGGCATGGTAAGTTTTTTGGGTGGGTTTGTTCTTTTTGTCTGTAGGATAATGTTCATCGAACATCGAACATCGAACATCGAACATCGAACATCGAACATCGAACATCGAATGGTGAATATGAAGACACAAACCTATGATTTAGAAGAAAGGCTGCTTAAGTATTCTGTTCGAATCATAAAGCTTATTGAGCAGCTGCCAAACACCAGAACCGGCAACCATATTTCAGGCCAGTTGTTAAGATCTGGAACCTCACCCTATCCAAACCATGGTGAAGCACAGGCTGCGGAGTCACCCAAGGACTTTTTTATCCACAAGCTTCGTATTTCCTTGAAGGAGCTTAGAGAGTCTGAAAGATGGATAAAGCTTATTCAACAAGTACCGCTCCTTAATAAACCTGAATTGCTGGATGATATTCTACTGGAAACAGAGGAGTTAATTAAAATTTTCGTAACGAGTATAAGAACGGCAGAAAAGAATAAAAATAGTGCTTCAATGTGTTGGCGGTATGGATGCACATGTGCGGGTTTGGTTATCGAATAAGGAATCTGCTTCGCTCCATCTGATTAACCAGAGTACCACATTCAAAATTCGATGTCGGAGTCTTCGCTACCTGAATGTTCGATGTTCGATGTTCATCTTTTCATTCTTTTTTCATATCCTAGTCGTAAATAATGGAGGGGTAACGCTCAAGGAGGGCTTCGGTCTCGGCATCGAGCTGCTCCGCCACCTCGTGGATCTGGAATTCATGCCCGCATTTCCGGCACTTCATCCTGACCTTCCAGCAGGCCCGCAGAACCTCAAGTCTGCCCTGACATTTCTTGCATTCCATCATCGCTGATTTCTGGCCATCTTAGCTTAGCAATTCTTCACGGGTAAAGATCGCCTTCATCGGATAGCCGGCTTTAGCGAGATTTTCGGCGCCGCCTTCCTGACGGTCGACCACGGTAACAATCAGACCGACCTTGAAACCCTGGGCCTCAACCCGTTCAATCACCTGCAGCAGAGTGCCGCCGGTGGTCACTACGTCTTCCAGAAGGGCAACGGTGCCGCCTTCCTCCATGTTTTTCAACCCCTCGATATATTGTTCGGTGCCGTGTCCCTTCGATTCTTTTCTGACAATAAAGGCCGGGATCGGCTGCTTTTCGAGGAAACTGACCAGCGAGGCGGCGGTAACCAGCGGGTCGGCCCCCAAGGTCATACCGCCTACCGAACTGATCGGCTCAGGATTATTTTTGATCAGGGCAAAAATCTCTTTACCACAGAGGTAGGCCCCTTCGGCGGAGAGGGTGGTCTGCTTGCCGTCGATATAGAAATCTGATTCCAGGCCTGATGACAGTGTGAATTTACCCTGCCGGTACGATTTTTCCAGAATGATCTCTTTAAGTCGCTGTTTGTCGCTCACTGTTGTTACCCCTTCTATATTTTGGCTAAATAATTTTTCAGATTAGCTTTCGGGTCTATCTTGGGCACGATCAGGCCGTCCCGGGATGACATGGTCACCATGACCCCAGGACCGTGACCGGCCAGGACACAGTCGGAGTGGACGATAACTCCGACAACTACTCCGCCGGTTTTGTAGATCCGGCCAAAGGTCGCATCGGCATCAATGATGGCCACAAAGTCGCCAAGGCGCAGATTGTCGAGACCGTACTCCTTGATTGTTATCTCGTCAAAAAGCTGGATGTCATAGTCGCCGCTCTGGCTGTGGCTGGAACCGATGCCGGAACCCATGATCCGGGCCGGAATCAGGTGGGTAACCGGGATTTCCAGTTTGCCTTCGCCCAGTTCCCTGATCGGTATGGCATCGAGCAGGGCGGGGTCGAGGTTCATGGTTTTAACCGGTGAGCCGCTGATCTGTAGTCCGCAACCGTGGGCCTTGA
Organism: Thermodesulfobacteriota bacterium; assembly: GCA_039714535.1. Classification (GTDB taxonomy): domain Bacteria; phylum Desulfobacterota; class Desulfobulbia; order Desulfobulbales; family JAGXFP01; genus JAGXFP01. The sequence continues at coordinate 70,532 of JBDLJC010000001.1, forward strand.
TCTGGATCTTGTCGCCGATGGCCAGCTCTTCGAGGACCTCCGGCTCAAAATCAAGCAGGACATGTTCGATGCCGCCGTGCTTACCGGTTACCCGGCCGGTTTCACCCTTTGCTTCACCGGAGATGATTTTGGCGACATTGCCGGCGCAGGAGAACTGGTTTAAGGCCCGGTTTGGTCCATCCTGACCACCGACCTTGGTGAAATTACTGAGACTGACCCCCGGCTCGACATGGTCGGCGAACAACCCGCCAGCCTGGTCACCGATTCGTAAATTGTAGGTAATCCCGCCAACACCCGGATAGATATCGGCCGTGCCGTCGGGACTGACCCGGTAGGGGTTAACGCCGCCTAGCGGCGAGGTGATCTCGCCAACCACTGACTGGCAAACCAGTTTGTCTTTATTGGTCTTGAGCATATTTGGCCCGAGCTTTAGGAAATTTAAGAAGTTACAAAATTATAATTAAACTGACGTGATTACTCAAGTAGCAGATATCTTCCTCTCACCGTTTGCGGGATTATGCTTAGACGTTGAAGCGGAAATTCATACAATCTCCGTCCTTAACAATATATTCTTTACCTTCCAGCCGCCAGACGCCTTTTTCCTTGGCGCCTGCTTCGCCGCCGCATTCCACAAAATCCTTGTAGGCGGTTACCTCGGCCCTGATAAAGCCCCGTTCAAAATCGGTATGGATCACCCCGGCGGCCTGAGGGGCGGAGGCACCCTTTTTGACGGTCCAGGCCCGGGTCTCTTTCTCGCCGACCGTGAAGTAATTGATCAGGCCGAGCAGTTTGTAGCCGACCATGACCAGACGGTTAAGACCGGATTCCTCCATGCCCATGTCGCTTAAAAACTCCTGGCGCTCGTCAGGGGCCATGCCGCTGAGCTCTTCTTCGATAGCGCCGGAGATCACCACCACCGGGGCATTTTCTTCCTTGGCGGCCTCTTTAAGTTCGTCTACCCACTGGTTGCCGGTAGCGATGTCTTCTTCCTTGACGTTGGCCACATATAAGACCGGCTTGGCGCTGAGCAGGCAGAGCTCTTTAAGAAGTGCCCGGTTGCTTTCGTCAACTTCGAGCAGGCGGGCCGGTTGACCATCGTTCAGGAGTTTCTCCAGCTTTTCCAAAACCACCATCTGGGCCTGGCAGGCTTTGTCGCCGGTCCGGGCACGCCCGGCGGTTTTATCGATTCTTCTGGCGACGGTGTCCATATCGGCCAGGATCAGTTCGGTGTTAATCACCTCGCGGTCACGAACCGGATCGATGCTGCCGTCAACGTGGACGACATTAGTATCCTCAAAACAGCGGACCACGTGGGCGATGGCGTCTACCTGGCGGATATGGGCCAGAAACTGGTTGCCCAATCCTTCGCCTTTGCTGGCGCCGCTGACCAAGCCGGCGATATCGACAAATTCCATCTGGGCGCAGACCTTTTTCTGGGTCTTGGCCAATTCGGCCAGTTTGTCGAGGCGCGGGTCATTGACCGGCACCATGCCGACGTTCGGCTCAATGGTGCAGAAGGGGTAGTTAGCCGACTCTATCCCGGCCGAGGTCATGGCATTGAAAATGGTTGATTTGCCGACATTGGGCAGGCCGACGATCCCGCAACGAAATCCCATAGATAAACCTGTATGCTGTTGGTTTCAAGTTAGTGCGTAAGTACAGATGGTTCTGTGTTCAGGTGGCAACTATATAATGTTTTATTGATGGCGGAGCAAGAACTGTTTTTTTAATTGCGCTCATGTTTTATTATGGTTCCGAAAATGCTATCCTGATTTTTTTTAGAATCGATAAAAGGAAAGGTTCGTTACTTAAAATGAGTAGAAAAAAGAAGATTGTCAAGATTGATACCTTGATGGGTGAACTGTTCGCGAACCGGGACTGGCAGCAGCACCTCGACCGGAACCGGATTTTTGAGTTCTGGAGTGAGGCGGTGGGCAAGGATATCGCTGCCCACGCCCAGCCTAAACTGATCCGGGGCAAGGTTCTCTGGGTGAATGTGACCGACTCGATCTGGATGCAGCAACTGCATTTAATGAAGGAACACCTGCGCCAGGTCATCAATGAGCGGCTTGGTGGTGATGTTGAGGTCAGCGATATCCGCTTCAATCTGGTCACTACTATCAGGCCGGTTTTATCCGAGGTCAAGAAGATTAACCAGAAGCCAGCGGTCAAACCCGATCCGGATCCGCAGAAGCTTGCTGAATTTGAGAAAATGATTTCGGCGATAACCGATGCGGGGGCCAGAGACAGTTTCCGCACCCTCTGGCTTGCTCAGCAGGGCAGGGCAGGGACTGATTACTGATAATATGGCTAAAGGATGCCATGTGAATTTGATTTTTGTGATATGCTTTTCGCCTCTTGCCGGACAAGCTAGCCACTACCTCCTCTCCCCCTGTTTTGTGTTTCTCTAAATATCTGTCAGAAAAAACACACCAGAAAAAGATCAGGCGCCCTCCGTCCTAATCTTTATGCTGGCCGCATGAAATCTTAAACTAAGCTTTTCCTTTCCTTCTGGCTTACGGGCAAGACCCTGATAAGCAAAGGAAATTCTCTGTCGTCCTCATCTTTTCAAACATCCCCTACAGACAAGGTTGCAAAAAAAATTGATAATGAATCTGTTGTCCTCGCAAGAGGGGAAGGACAATGAAAATGATTAACAATTTTACTTCTGGTTTGGTTGACTTCTGCTGGATGGTTTTTTTTTGGGGGGGGAAATGGTCAATAAAAATACAGGCCCTTTTTCAGAAAAGAGGCGCGCCAAAAGGATCTCTGCTCCTGTTGGCACCACGGCTCTTTTGAGAAATTGCGGCAACCCGCAGGACAAGATCTATGTCCGGGATATAAGTTTGAATGGCATGCTTGTTTATGATTATAATTCATCGGAAACATATCCGGTGAACTCATCTATAAGTAATATTTTCGTCGATATCCCAGCTTGTGAATTAAGCGCTAATAGGAGAATTTGTCTCCTCATCGATAGGGGTAAAGTAGTCCGTTCATTTTATGATCAAGCTGCAGAGGCCGTATGTTACGGCATCGAATTGACGTATGTGGATTCTTACGTAAAAAAAATGATTGGAGGCTTACAGAATAATATCTAACCGGTAATATGCTTTTAACTGTAAGGTTATTCTATCTTGGCTCAACGGACAAAGGACACCGGGGGACCCAGTCAAGGATTGATAATTAGTTTGTTTTGCTTGGCAATCGGTGGTGTTTTGGCCTTAAAACCCCATTAGCTAGGCTTTAGGGCAAGCTCCTTCGTGTCCACTCGGCTGCAGGTTTTCTCAACCGTTCCCAGGGACCAGATGTGAAATTACCAATTTATCAAATTGATGCTTTTGCGAGCCAGCCTTTTGAGGGAAATCCTGCGGCAGTAGTGCCTTTAGAGGCGTGGCTGAGTGATGAAGTAATGCCAATCTATTGCTGAATATAGAAGTGGATATCCTTCATTACAGTAGACACAATAACACCTTCAAACGATTTCCTGCCAGATCACTATACCATATACATGCAGAGAAATAGAAAGATGGGGTTCCAACCTACTCTTTTGTAATCAAACAAACCCCACAGTATTTATCAAAACATCCTGACATACACTATCGCTTTATAATGGTATATGGATGAGCTGGAGATATGTTCAATGTGGCCGATAAAAGGTGTAATTGCTCTAAAGCTGGCCTGCCTAACTTAGCATTGAATACTTAAATATTAAACTCTGGTAAGCCTTTAGCGACTGGCAATACTACCACGGTTTATACTATAAAAAGGGAGGTGTCCTAATGAAAAAGTTCAGTATTGCGTTATGTTTAGTGTTGTTCCTGGCTTTTCTTGCTGGTGGTGTTTCAGCGGATGTTGTTGAAGATTTCGAGGATGGTGTTGCGAATGATTGGGAAATCGTTATGGGCGATTGGCAAATTGTTCAAGACGTCCAAGCTGATGGCACTTGGGGTAATGTATTAAAGCAAACTGCTCATGACCAGCCCCAAGGCGGGATCGGTAATGCGATGGTAAGGTACGACTGTGGTTATGAGTGGACTGACTACACCGTTGAAGCTGATGTAAAAATGAATAGCGGCTCCGATTTCTGGATGGCGTGGCGTTCCGGAGTTACTGGTCAGAACTATGCCCAATGGTTTAGTGGTGGAACGCTGAGATCCGCATGGAGTGGTGGCGGCGCCTGGGGCGCGTTCGGTTACTCAAAATGGTACTGGCAGTACAATAAGTGGTACCATTTGAAGGTAGAGATAGACGGGCCAATCCAGAAATTCTATGTGGATGATACATTAATGTTCACCCAGAATCAGTACAAGTATGCATATCAGGGAACCGTGAATTTCAGAACCCTGCGCTCTTTCATGACCATCGATAATATAGTTGTGACTGGTGTTGACGGCTGTGTAACAATCTTGGATGCTAACGTTGATATCGATCCCGATACGTTGAACCTTAATGCGGGGGGTGTTTTCACCGCTTATGTGACATTGCCTGAAGAATACAGTGTTGAAGAGATTGATACAACAACTGTGGAGTGTGAAGGAGCTCCTGCAGTAAAGACCTCGATTGAAGACAACGTTTTAATTGCTAAATTCTTTAGAGAAGACCTTATTGGTGTTGAGGTCGGAGATGCTGTTACATTGACTGTGACGGGCCAACTCGATGAGGAAACATTTTTCGAGGGAAGTTCTGTTATTAGAGTTATCTCAAAAGGCGGCAAAAAGTAAGAAGCAAACTTTTGTGTTGGCTGGGTATCTTATAAGCGGTAGGCCTATTTATCCCGCTTAAAACAGTTCCGCAAGAGTATACAGGTGTAAGGTAAAAGGTAGTATTGTCAGTCGCTAGAGGCTTATCTGCAGAAAAAAAGGACAGATTGAGATACCCCAGGTTTCACGTCCACCAACAAGACAAAGGTGAAATACCCTAGGAATCAAAGGGGGCCTAATGCAATACTCACAGCAAATTATCCTCAAAGCGCTGGTATTATATTTCGAATGATGGCTTTTAATGTCTCAATATGTACTTTAAGTCGCTTAAAAGGCCTTTAAAGACTGAAGGTGTGCACCATGAAAGGGCCTGTCACGCCGGAAGTTGTGAGTTCGAGTCTCGTCAGTCCCGCTATTTTTTAAGAGGATTAGCCTGAAAGGGTTAATCCTCTTTTTTTTGCGCTTGTTTGGTGTCATTTTTTTTACGTCTTGATTGGCTGCGGGAGGTTCAGGTAGACTTAATGTAAATGATAGTTTGAAGTTGGTGGTCTTTCTCTTTCCGAGCGGGGGACATAAAAAGGAGGTTTGTATGAAGATACTGGTCGTTTATTATTCGATGTATGGTCATGTCTACCAGATGGCACGGGCAGCCGCTGAAGGAGCTCAGTCTGTAGCGGGGGCGGAAGTTGAACTGCGCCGGGTCCCGGAGACTCTTCCCCTGGCAGTCCTGGAAAAGATGGGTGCGGTTGAACCCCAGAAGCAGCAGACGGATGTTCCTGTCTGTTCGGTGGATGAACTTGGCGAGGCCGATGCAATAATCTTCGGAACCCCGACCCGTTTCGGTAATATGTGCGGCCAGATGCGACAGTTTCTTGATTCAACCGGGGGGCTGTGGATGGGTGGCGCGTTGGTAGGTAAAGCGGGGAGCGTTATCGCAAGCTCCAACACCCAGCACGGAGGTCAGGAGTCAACAATCCTGAGTTTTCATATTACCCTGTTGCATCAGGGTATGGTCGTGGTTGGCTTGCCTTATGCGTTTCAAGGGCAAATGACCACGGATGAAATCAGCGGTTGCTCTCCCTATGGAGCCTCGACGATTGCGGGCACAGACGGCAGTCGTTCGCCCAGTGACAACGAACTGGCAGGAGCAAGGTTTCAGGGTGAGCATGTCGCAAAAATTGCCAAGAAACTTACCGCTTAATTAGCGGCGCTCACACTGGTCAATCGGCTCCGGCCGTGATCACTACCAGCTTGGGCACTGGCGGCCGGGGCGGGGGGATCATTATTCATGGCATAAGCTCAAGCTGATCTATTCCCCAAGATGGGGCAAACATATTGAGAAAGGCAGTCAAGATGGAAATTCGCTACGTCGCAGAACAGAATGTCTATATCGCCAAAAAAGCCGGTAATCGCCCCCATGCGTCAGGCAATATTCCGAAATTATTAGGCGCACGCGTTCACGTCGATCTGACAGCAGAGACAAACGGTTGGGTACCCGTGACCGACGTGCCGAACGCAAAAGGAAAATGTAACTCAGGATTTATCGAGTTGAATGGTCTTTCCTCCACCCAACAACTTAAAATTTTTTACATTGATGTTGGCCAAGGCGATGCTTCCCTAATTGAAGCGGAAAAGGCCATGGTCATCATTGATGGCGGCCCCAATTCAGGACTCCATAGTTATTTGAAAAAACGTTTAAACGCACTTCGCCGGGCAGATACTGCTGCGAATCTTCCTCAAAGGGAGCATCTTTTTATTGACGCGGTCTTTGTCTCGCATTTTGACAAGGATCACTATAAAGGGCTCGTGCGGGTCCTTGAGGATCCGAATTACAAGATTGGCACCCTGTATCACAATGGTTTGCCTCGTTATGGAGCCAGCAGTAATAAAGATCTTAAACTCGGCACTATAGTGAAACACAACGATGGGACCCGTTCAATCAGCACTGACTTTACCGGGATCAATTCTGCGAGAGCTCTTCTCGGCTCCGGGAATTTCCAGACTAAAAAAGGGAATCACAACGATTTCTGGAAGTTTTTGAACGCACTTATCAATGCCCACGACCACCAGGAATCACGCCTCCAGTCGATAAAGCGGCTGGTTGTCCGAGACCCATCAGCCCCGGCCGTTATCAAAATTGGCGATGACCTTGAGTTTCAGGTGTTGGGCCCGTTAACAACGAAGAAAACAGGTACGACCAGATTGCCGGTGTTCCCCGACCCGCACAAAGCCAAGAAGGATGATCACAACCAGGTGCCCAGCCCATCGCATACCATCAATGGCAATAGTATTGTGGTACGACTGATTTATAAGGATACCCATTTCTTATTTGGTGGTGATCTGAATCAGCCTGCACAAAAATATTTGCGCGATCGTTACGGTGATCATTTCGATATTTTCCACTCTGACGTAAACAAAGCCTGCCATCATGGCTCATCAGATTTTGATGTGGCCTACTTGCAGGATGTAGCGCCCTGCGCCACAGTGTTTTCATCAGGTGATGATGGTAGTTATGATCATCCTCTTCCCGATGCCATTGGTGCGGCAGCTAAATACAGCATTGGTGATTTTCCTTTGGTATTTTCAACAGAGCTTGCCCGTGACAACGCCGTGAGTGGCAGGGTTAAGCTGGGACATATCAATGCTCGATCGAACGGTACTGCAATAGTTATGGCCCAGAAAAAAGAAAGCCCGGGACGATCAAAGAAACTGTGGCATACATTCGGCGTTCCTTTTGCCGGCCCGTTTGGAAGTCATTCCTAATAGTGAAAGCAGCAAAAAATAGGGACAGATTAGATGATCTGTAATCAGGGATGAGTTCGACAGGATGTCCAGCGGTAGCATTTAGCGGAATTTAGCTTATTCCCTCTGCTTTAGATCTTCAGCATTTTCATCACCAGAATTCCCACTTCATAGAGCAGGTAGAGCGGTACTCCCATCAAGAGCATATTGACGACGTCCGGGGTCGGGGTGAGGAGGGCGGCGACGATGCTGATGGCCAGCACCGCGTAACGGCGGTTTTTCTCAAATACCCGGCGTGGAATTATGCCGGTGCGGGAGGCAAAGACCATGAAGATCGGTAATTCGAAGATCAGGCCGAAAGCCAGGATGAAGACCGCCACAAAATTAACGAACTTGCTTACCGCGATGATCGGTTTTAGTTGGGCCGTCTGAAATTCCAGCAGAAATTTGACCCCGAAGGGCAGGGTGATTGAGTAGCAGAACCAGGCCCCGCAGTAGAAGAGGATGCAGGTAAAGATAATGAACCAGTTGCGGGCCGCCTTGGAGATTTTGAATGGTTTGGTCAGGGCCAGCCAGACAAAACAGGCAATAACCGGCATCAGGGTGAATACGGCGGAGATCAGGGCCAGTTTGACATGGGCCAGAAATGGTTCGGCCACCGTGAAGAAGGCCAATTCCTGGTCGAGATGGTTCTGGAAGAAGGTCAGAACCTTCGGCGCCAGGAAATAGAACCCGGCCGCAGTCGCACTGATGACCAGCAGCAGGCCGAGGATGTACTTACGGGTCTCGTTGATAAAAACGAGGATCTGCTGGAGCGGCGTTGTTTCCTTGGCGTTATCCATCTCTAAAGTTGGGAATTTGGCCGGTCCCTAAAGAAGATTTTCCCTGATGAAGTTAACCGCGTTTCTGAACAGGACCACGCCCTGGCCTTCTTCCGGCAGTTCTTCTCTGGTCCAGCGGGGATGATTGGTGCGGTGGAGGAATGCCTCCGGGTGGGGCATCAGGCCAAAGAGACGGCCGCTGGGGTCGCAGATGCCGGCAATCCCATCCGGTGAGCCGTTGGGGTTGTCCGGATACTCCATGGTCGGTTGATTGGTCTCCGGATCGGTGTAGCGCAGGGCGACAAGTTTATCTTTCTCGATGCGGTCAAGAACAGCATCGGTCATGGTGACTAATTTGCCTTCGCCGTGCCGGATTGGATAATAAAGGGTGTCGAGGCCCTTGGTGAAGACACAGGGGGAATCAGGATCAACTTTCAGGGTTACCCAACGGTCCTCGAATCGGCCTGAATCGTTATGGGTCAGGCTGACCTGGCGGTCATCATAGCGTTGCTCAAAACCGGGCAACAGTCCGGCCTTGACCATCAATTGGAAGCCGTTGCAGACCCCGATAATCAGTTTGCCCGCTTTAATAAAGCGCTGTAACTGGTCGATCAGTTTTTCGCCGGTATCAATAACCTTGACATGTTTGAAACGGTGGGCGCCGGCCTGGCCTGCCCCCAGATCGTCGCCATCCAGAAAACCGCCGGGCAGGTTGAGGAAGTGATAGTCGTCCAGCGAGTATTCACCGTGGATCAACTGGCTCATGTGGACGATATCGACCTGATCGGCGCCGCCCAGTTTGCAGGCGTGGGCCATTTCCGTCTCGCAGTTGGTTCCATAGCCGGTGATGACGATTGCTTTAACATCCTTGGACATCTGGTACTCCTCCGTTTATTTCTTTTTCGAGGCGATTGAAAAAAACTTCCATGAACTGGTGGCGCTCATCGGCCAGCTGCCGGCCGATGGGGGTTAGCATCCGCTCCCGGACCCGGCAAAGCTTGACCCGAAATTCCCGGTAGGCCGTGTCCTCAACGGTGTAGGGTGCGGTGGTGTGGATATCTATCTCGTGATTGTGCAGTTTGGCCCCGATTTGACCGGCAAAGAGAAAGGCGCGGCCAACGCCTACCGCCCCGATTGAATCGAGCTTGTCGGCATCAAAAAGAATCTTTGCCTCCAGAGAGAGGGGCGGATTGGCGCTGCGGAACCGATGGCTGGCAATGCAATGGCAGATTGCCGCAATGTCCTCTTCCTTAAAACCGTACTCAAGCAGGATCGGCCTGGCCAGTTCGGCTCCCCGGACGGCGTGGCAGATTACGCCTTTGCTGGCCGATTCATCCTGCCTGCCGATGTCGTGCAGGATGGCGGCGCCGCTGATGATATCGAGGCGACCGTTCATGACCTTGCCGATCTGGAAGGCGGTGGCGAAAACCCGGTCGGCATGATCGATGGTATGACAACCGCCCTCTGCTTCATAGTAACTGGCGGCAGTCTTGCGGAGCCGGGCGGTAAGCTCTGCGCCCAAAGGTGGTTCAATAGCGCCGGTCTGGAGCTGGCAAGAGTCGGCTGCTGGGTGGTTGTTAACTGAACAGTTCATCATGGAGCAGGTGGATCGCTGATCTCAACAGTTCCTGATCGGCAATATTTTTATTGGCCCCTGATTCCTGGCGGAAGGTATCGAGATTGTAGAGAAGGTGCAGGAATCTTTCCTGTTGCCGGTCATCCGGCTTGAAGCCTTCTTTTATCCGAGGGTGATGGAGGACGGTCATCAGCAGGTCGTTGAACTCGTTATAGGCAGCCAGGGCCTGGTCGGTAAGCCAATTATCGATAGTGACTTCCGGGCCGCTGGCAAAACCCTGGCAATGGGGTTCGTGTAAAAGGACGAAAAGTTCGGCTGCTTGACCGTCTTTGTCAAGACAAGCGCCCCGGCCGACCGGGTAGGTGCGGCAGGCGCCCGGGCGATCCTGATAAACCGTGCAGCCCTTGTCGTTAACAAATGGACAGCTGGCCCGACCGTCATCGACCATGGCCAGGAACACCAGGGGGAAGGTGTCCTCGGCGGTTTTTTCCACCAGGGCATAGCGGTCCAGAAACTCACCACTGGAGAGGTTCAAAGCCTGGCGCAACCTGAGCACGTCGTAGGGAGACAGGGCCAGATCAAGTTGGCGGCAGCAATCGGTAAAGCAGGCCACTTCCGGGTGACAGCTGAACTGGAAAGTCTCGTTGTCGTCGAGCCTGCGCACATTTTGGGGCAGGCTGATGTTGTCCATGGTCATTTCGTTAATTCTTCCGCCAGATATGCAGTAGTGGGCTGGCGATGAAAATTGAAGAATAGGTGCCGACAATTATGCCGAGCAGCAGGGCCAGGGAGAAATCGTGGATAACCGTGCCACCCAGGACAACCAGCACCACCAGGACCAGCAGCGTGGTCAGGGAGGTGACTGCCGTCCGGCTAATAACATCGTTAATGCTGTTGTTGATGATTTTAACGAATGATGTCGTGCTACTGGCCTTATGCATATTTTCTCGAATCCGGTCAAAGACGACCACCGAATCGTTTAGTGAATAACCGGCCAGGGTGAGGAGGGCGGTGACGATCAGCAGGGTAATCTCGATATTAAATAGATAGCAAATGCCCAGGACCACGGTGACATCGTGAAATGTTGCCAGGGCCGCCGCCACCCCGAATCTTATATCGAAGCGCAGGGCCAGATAGCAGATAACGCCCAGTAACGAGATGAAAATGGCCTGGATAGCCTTGTTGCGCAGAACCTTGCTGACCGAAGAGCCGATGGCCGATTGGCTTTCCATGGCAAAACCGGCCTCCGGCATATTGGTGTTGAGTAATGAGGTAACCTGTTCGCTGATTTCGCCGACCGCCTCTTGGGATCTTTTGACCTTGACGATCAATTGGTTCTCATTCTCAACCTGCTGGAGAGTGGCTCCTTTCAGGTCCTTGTTGAGAATCTTGCGGACATCATCCAGGGCGAAGGGCTGGACCGCCTTGTACTGGACGATGGTCCCTCCTGAGAAATCAACGCCGAGATTGGCCTGGCCCCTGAGGATTTGGACAAAGGCCAAGAGGCCGATCAGGACCAGCACCCCGGAGATGGTGAAGGTGATGTTCCTGATCTTCATGTAATCAAGGCTCGGTTTTTTGACGAGCTCGAAAAAGTTCAGCGGTTTCAGTAACCGTCTGTTGTGCAGGACGTCATAGACGAGCTTGGTGCCAAAGAGGGTGGTGAACAGGTTGAAGGTGACACCCAGGGAGAGGGTGACGGCGAAACCCTTGATTGGGCCGGTGCCGAACATAAACAGGGCCAGGGCGGTAATCAGGGTAGTGACCTGGGAGTCGATAATGGTGGAGAAAGCATTGCCGTAACCGCCTTCGACTCCGGATTTAACTGATTTGCCGATGGCAAACTCCTCTCGCATCCGTTCGAAGATCAGGACGTTTGAGTCAACTGCCATGCCGATAGCCAGGATGATCCCGGCGATGCCGGGCAGGGTCAGGGTGGCATTCATGGTGGCCAGCCCGGCGAACAAGAGCAGGACGTTGAACAGCAGGGCCGCATTGGCAATAATGCCGGAGACCCGATAGTAGAGAACCATGAAGACCAGAACCAGGAAGGTGCCCAGTAGGCCTGACATCAACCCCTTATCGATGGAGTCCTGGCCGAGGGAGGCGCCGACGGTCATGTTCTGGATAATGTTCAAGGGGGCCGGCAGGGCGCCAACCCTTAAAACGATAGCCAGATCGGAAGCCTCCTCGTAGGTGAAATTGCCGGAGATCTGGGCGCTGCCGCCAAGGATTCTTTCCCGGATGACCGGCGCCGACTTGACTATATCATCAAGGATAATGGCAAAACGCTTATTGACATTTTCCCCGGTTACCTTCCCGAAAATCCGGCCGCCTTCACTGGTCAGGTTGAGGCTGACGTTGGGCTCGTTAAAGGTCCCGCCGATCTGGGGTTGGGAATCTTTGACCATGTCGCCGGTCATCATGATCGGGCTCTTGATCAACAGCGGGGTAATGGTCTCAATCTCAACGCCGGTGTCACGGCTGATTCTTTTCTCAAAATAAATTTCGGTATTGGCGGGTAGTCGATTCTGCAGGGCTTCGTTCAGTTGCTGGCGACCGTCACTCTGGATGTTGCCGTCCTGCCACTGCCCGGCCTGGATGGCCTGGGCGATTAGGCTGTCCAGGTCAACGTCATTCTGGTCAGAGAGAAGTTTGAATTCAAGCTGGGCGGTCTGGTGGATAAGATCCAAGGCTCGCTTGGGATCTTTGACTCCGGGCAGCTGGACTACAATCTCATCAGCTCCCTGGCGGATAATGACCGGTTCGGCCACCCCGAATTGATCTATCCGGTTGCGGACGATTTCCAGGGATTGGTTGACGGCGTTATCTTTGATGAAATTGATTTTAGTCTCAGTGAGGCTCAGGACGATCCGGGGGAATGAACCGGCTTCGGATTTGATCTCGATATCAAGATCCTCGGCGAAATCGCCACTAACAACCTCTTCTACGGTGTCCAGGGCGCCGCGGTTAGGCAGGGTGAAGACAACCTGGGCCGGGTCCTGGGAAGGGGTTTTGACTACGGTGATCTGTTTTTCGGCCAGTTGGGACTTAAGATTCTGGGTGGCCAGGACGAGGGTGTTTTCGATAGCCTTATCCAGGTCGACTTTCATGACCAGATGCATGCCGCCCTGGAGATCAAGGCCGAGCCGCAAACCGGCCGGGGCCAGATACTTTTTCCACCAGTCGGGAACGTTATCGTTGAACGAGGGCAGGACGGAAACGCCGGAGAAAACGATCATGAATAGCAGTAGGAAAACCTTCCACTTCAAGGACTTGTTCATCAATGTGCTCCTTTAGGTCAGAAAAAAGCCGGGCGTGAGCCAGACGGTCATGTGGCTTGTTGATTGCAACAGGTGCGGGATTATAATCTAATCAATTGATATTTAAAAGGACAAAACTAGCGAATAATTGCTGGCTGTTTTTTTGGCCGAAATGACCATCGTTTTGCCTTGACATGCTTGATGGGTGCAGTTTTTTTGCCAAGCATGTTGTAAGATTAGGAAACGGTATTATTATGTCATCTTCTTTTGGTCATTTTCAGGTTGATTTTGATCAGTTTAATTCAACGTTTAAAGAGTTCAACCATCTCTTTTGGAGTTTTAATGAAAAGGGTTCAACAGAAGTACCGCGATTTGCCGTCAGACGAACTGGTAAAGATAATATGCCAGGCCGCTGTAGATAATAAGGCTGAAAACCTGCTTGCCCTTGATGTTCGGGGAATTTCTGGTTTTGCCGATTATTTCGTGATCATGAGCGGCACCTCGACTCGGCACGTAGCCGGTCTTGCTGGTGCTATTGAGAAGGAAATCGGCAGTAAACGGATGATGAGCGGCAACACCGAAGGGTTGAGCGATGGTAACTGGGTGTTGCTTGATTATAACGATATTATTATTCACATTTTTTATAGTGAAACAAGACAGTACTACGATCTTGAGGGGCTGTGGCACGATGCGCCGCGGCTTGATCTGAGTGATCTCAGGTAAGCCGATGGTGTTGAAAAAGTTACCGGTCTACGGCGTCGCAGCACCTTTTCGCAGTCTTCGCTTAGTTGCGAGAGTATCAAGCTAAGACTTTTTAAGTTTAAATCCTTAAAACCAATTTATTGCAATATATCATTAGGTTGCCTAGCCCGGATAAACCGGAATTTATAAAGGTTCTGGGCTCTGTTTAGTACCCCTCGGAGTTTTCGCTTAACTGGGGGGGAGCGCCTTAACGATATGATGTGATTTATTTAAATAATTTAACTATTTGTAATTTCTTGTCTTAATAACCACGAAAATTATTGCTAAGGCACTAAATGAGAGAACGAGGTCCGTTGTTACTCGCCATCCTGGATGGTTGGGGGGTCGGCGCGAAAACAGAAAGCAATGCCGTTCATGTGGCCAAGACGCCGAATATGGACAGGTTGTGGGCAACATATCCCCATACAACCTTGCTGGCCCACGGCAGCGATGTCGGTCTGCCCGATGGGCAGATGGGTAATTCCGAAGTGGGGCATCTGAATATCGGGGCCGGTCGGGTTGTTTATCAGGATTATTCGCGGATCAACCGTGCCCTTGCATCCGGTGAGTTTTTTGCCAATGAAGTGTTGGCTCTGGCCATGCATAAGGCCAAGGATAACGACAGCGCCCTGCATCTGATGGGTTTGCTCTCAGACGGTGGGGTCCATAGTCATCTTGACCACTTGCTCGGTCTGGTGGAGATGGCTGCCCGAATGGGGTTGGAGAAGGTCTTTGTCCATGCCTTCATGGATGGCCGCGATACCCCGCCTCGAAGCGGCCTGGGTTATATGGAGCAATTACAGGGCGGACTTGCGCGGATCGGCCTTGGCCAGGTGGCGACGGTTTCAGGGCGTTATTATGCCATGGATCGGGATAAGCACTGGGAGCGGGTTGAACTTGCCTGGCAGGCCCTGGTTGGCGGTCGTGGCCTGACTGCGGCCGATCCGGTGTTGGCGGTTCAGGATGGTTATGAGCGGGATGAGTCCGATGAGTTTATTAAGCCGACAGTAATTATTGATCAGGGGCAGCAGCCGCTGGGACTGGTCAGCGATAACGACAGTGCGGTCTTTTTTAATTTCCGGGCTGATCGGGCCCGTCAGTTGACCTCTGCTTTTACCCGTTGGGATTTTAATGATTTCGAGACCGGCCGTCGGCCCTCTCTGGCTGGTTATGCGACCATGACGGTCTATGACCAGGAATTCGGTTTGCCGGCGGCCTTCCCGCCTACGGCTCTGGAACATATCCTTGGCGAGGAGGTCAGTCGCCACGGTCTTCGCCAGCTGCGGATTGCCGAGACCGAAAAATATGCCCATGTGACTTTCTTTTTTAATGGCGGCCTCGAGGAGCCCTATGCAAACGAAGATCGGGTCTTGATTCCTTCGCCGCGGGAGGTGGCGACCTACGATCTCAAGCCCGAGATGAGCGCTTTTTTGGTAACCGACGAGTTGTTGCAGAAACTTGAGGGAGATGATTATGACCTGATTGTCCTCAATCTGGCCAACGGCGATATGGTTGGTCATAGCGGCAAGATGGCGGCGGCGGTTAAGGCCTGTGAAGCCGTTGATAGCTGTGTGGGTGCTCTGGTTGAAGCAATAACCAGCCGGAATGGCGCGGTTTTGATAACTGCCGATCACGGCAATGCCGAGCAGATGATTGACCCGCAGAGCGGCGTCTCTTTTACGGCCCATACGGCTAATCCGGTGCCGTTGCTGTTGGTTGCTGAGCGCTATCGTTCCTGTACCCTCGGTGCGGGCGGTGCTTTACGTGATATTGCCCCCACCGTGCTGGAACTGCTCGGTCTGCCGGTACCAACGGAGATGGATGGCAAGAGTTTACTTTGCTAATTAAGTAGTTACGATATTGCTATGCCCCTCTTGGGTATATTTACGAAACCATTAATCTTAAAGACGGCTTGAAGGTTATGAAATACATCAGCACCAGGGGCGGGATTGCCCCGATATCTTTCAGTGAAGCGGTAATGATGGGGCTGGCCACCGATGGCGGTCTGCTGTTACCTGAAGAAATCATTCCGGTTGATCAGGCAACATTGGCCGATTGGCAAGACCTGTCTTACCGGCAGTTGGCCTTTGAGGTTATCTCCCGGTTTGTCGGTGATATTCCCCCGGCTGACCTCAAGGATCTGATCGATCGTTCTTACGACTCCTTCAGCCATCCCGACATAACTCCCTTGGTAAAGGTTGACGATATCCATATTCTCGAACTGTTTCATGGTCCGACCTTTGCCTTTAAAGATGTGGCCCTGCAGTTCCTCGGTAATGTCTTTGAGTATCTCTTGAAGAAATCCGGGGGCAAGATGAATATTCTGGGGGCCACCTCCGGTGATACCGGTAGCGCCGCTATTTATGGGGTCAGGGGCAAGGATAATATCAATATTTTCGTCCTGCATCCCCTCGGTCGGGTGAGTCGTATTCAGGAGTTGCAGATGACTACGGTGACCGATGCCAATGTCTTTAATATCGCTTTGCGTGGCACCTTCGATGACGGCCAGGCCATAGTCAAATCAATTTTTAACGATATTCCCTTTAAGGAGAAATATTGTCTGGGCGCGGTCAACTCAATTAACTGGGCCAGGATTCTTGCCCAGGTTGTCTACTATCTGTATGCGGCTTTGCGACTGCGTTCCGGCGCAGGGTGTGAAAAGGTTGATTTTTCGGTGCCTACCGGCAATTTTGGCGATATCTTTGCCGGTTATGTCGCCAGACGGATGACGCCAGGCCTGATCGGTAAGTTGGTTTTGGCCACCAATGAGAATGATCTGCTGACCAGATTTGTCAACGACGGTGAGTATTCAGTAGGGCGGGTTACCCAGACCAGCAGTCCGTCGATGGATATCCAGGTCTCAAGTAATTTTGAGCGTTACCTCTACTACCTTAATGACCGGGATCCTGAGCGAACCCGGGAGGCCATGGAACGCTTTAGTGCCTCCGGCTGTCTGGAATTTGATCAAGCCAGTCAACAAAGGGTCAGTTCTGAACTTTGCTCAAGAACGGTGAGCGAGGAGGAGACCGGTTCGACCATCGCCTCTTTTAATCAACGGGGCTATTTACTGGATCCTCATACTGCGGTTGGGGTGAAGGCTGCCCGGGATTTTATTGAGGACGGGGTGCCGATGGTTTGTCTGGCCACGGCCCATCCGGCTAAATTCGGCGGCGCGGTGGCCCGGGCAATTGGCAATGCACCGGATCTCCCGCCTGCCTTGGCAGCCATGCTCGATCAAGACAGCCGTAGTGAAACGCTGGATGCTGATGTTGAGGTGATTAAGGGGTACGTCGCTCGCCAGGCCTTATGATTTAAGGGGCGTAAATCTGCTTTCCAGAGTTGCAATGCGCGGAAAAGCGGATTAGAAACAGAATAAAGTGTTTTATTCCGGTATATTGGCATAGCGATATTTTCTTGGTGGATATTTTTGAGGGACATTAATGAGGGTTGAGGACCGGATAAAATATTTAAGCTCGATGGATCTCTTTCAGCAATTTACCGAGGGGGAGCTATACAAGTTTTTTGCTGAAAATGTTTCAGAAATAGAGGTTCCGCCTGGCGAGGTCCTCTGTCGGGAGGGCGGCAGTGGCGATGATATGTATATCCTGCTGGTCGGTGAGCTTAAGATCACCAAGGATAACAAGTTTATAACGACCATCAAGCCGGTTGAATATATCGGCGAGATGGCCCTCATTGAAGATAAACCCCGCTCCGCCACAGTCGAGGCCGTAACCAACAGCACCCTCCTGAAGATTACCAGAGCTCAGTTCCAGGAATATTTTTCCCAACGGCCCGAATCACTTTTTGCGATACTACAGACCCTGAGCCGCAGAATTCGGCTTAATACCGAGATTATCGCTGAGGAGCTGGAGAAGGCCAATATCATGATCCATGATATGAAGAATCAGATGGCCCCCTTCCTTTTCCTGGATATGCTGGAAAGGAAGGTTTCTGACGAGTCAGCGCTCCGGATGGTTAAGGTCATGAAGGCGGGACGGGATAATCTTACCGATATGATGGCCGAGTCTCTGGCTGAGGCTAAGCGGAAAAATAGTACCAGAAAGATCGGCAATTTCTCCATTCAGGAACTGATTGCCGATATTAAGGAATCCGAGATTAAATCTCATCCTGATCTCCGGAATAGGTTAGTTGAATTTAATATTAAAGAAGATGTGCCGAGTTTTAATTTTTGCAGGCTGGAGATCCGTCGTGTCCTGGTTAATCTTCTGGTAAATGCCGCCCAAGCCAGTGGCCACACCGAACTCATTGAAATTGGCCTGGATTCCAGTGAGAATAATGCGATCATCTACACCATGGATCGTGGTGAGGGTATTGCCGAAGAGATTAAAGACAGAATCTTTGACTCCTGTTTTACGACCAGGGAGGGGGGGAATGGTCTGGGCTTAGCATCCTGCCGATATATTGTCGAAACGTTACATTATGGCAAGTTGGGTTTTGCCGCCCGAGAAGGCGGCGGCACAATCTTTACCTTCACCCTGGCACTTGATGCTAAATTCTGAAAAATATTTTTTGCCTTATTGTGGTCGGATGATCCCGGGCACTTTATTCCCTGAAAAGTTTTCTCAATAACATTGTAGTCTGGCCGGTAGTTTTCTTTGGCCACTCATTCCGGCTTCTCTTCGCTGCTTAACGCTAATATTCACAACTTATAGGTCTCCTCTTAATGCGTGCTGTCCGATGGAGCCTTTTGAGTGGGTTAGGCTAAGAAGTTTTTTTGCAGATTGGGCCGTTCTCCGTTTAAGCTGATTATTTTCGGCCAAGCCTTGTTTGGGGCTGGTTTGCAGGTAGAAAAACAAGAGTGTTTCAGGTGAAATTATGGATAGCGATATTTTTTCATACCGGCTTCAGGTTGAGAAGGCAGTTGCTTATCTGGGTAAGAGAATCAGAGAGACTCCGGAAATTGTAATTAGTATTGGTACCGGACTTGGTTTTCTGGTTGACCGGGTTGAGTCGTCCCTGGTTATTCCTTACGAAGAGGTTCCTTGCTTCCCGCAGGCAACGGTAACCAGCCATGCCGGGAACCTTGTTTTCGGCAAGCTGGCCGGTCGGGCGGTGGTGGTCCTCCAGGGACGGTGTCATTATTACGAAGGTTATTCGACCAGAGAGTTGACCTTGCCGCTTCGGGTGATGGCCTTGCTCGGCGCCAAGACCTTGGTTGTTGCCAATGCCGCCGGCGGTCTTAACCCTGCTATTGGTGCAGGTTCATTGATGGTCATTCGTGATCACATCAACTTTATTCCCGATAACCCGTTACGGGGAACAAATATTGATGAATGGGGTCCTCGTTTCCCGGATCTTTCGGACGCCTATGATAAAGAACTGCTTGGATTGGCTCGGTGTGGGGCAGAGAGACTTGGATTTGCTGATGTTGCCGTCGGGGTCTATGGCGCCGTTCCTGGCCCCAGTCTGGAGACGCCAGCCGAGACTCGTTATCTGCATGATTGCGGGATTGATGCCGTTGGGATGTCGACGGTCCCGGAGGTGATTGTGGCCAAGCATGCCTCGATGCGGGTTCTGGGCGTGTCGGTGATAGCAAATGTCAACGATCCCGATAATTTTCAGCCGATTATTCTCGAAGATGTTATTGCCCGAACTGGGCAGGTTGTGGGGCAACTGACAAAAATGATCGCAGAGATCATTCCCGAATTTTAGATATGTTCGTTCACCGGGAAGAATGATTTTTTTTGCTATTAGCACTATTTTCAAGTAAATATAAGATATTACTAATGAATGATGCTTTTGCAGACTGCTAAGCTGTGGAGATGAAAAAATGTTTGGATTGGGAATGCCGGAACTCATTGTTATCCTGGTGATCATTGTGATAATTTTCGGGGCTGGCAAATTGCCTGAGATAGGTTCTGGAATTGGCAAGGGTATCAAGAATTTCAAAGAGGCCACCAAGAGCGAGGAAAAGGACGAAATTGAGGACAAGAAGGACGAAAATTCTTCTGATAGTTGATTGCTCTTTTCCTGTAAGAGGGCCCTTGTCGGGCCGTAATATTTTTAAGGTGACATTATGTTTGGATTAGGAACGCCGGAACTCATTGTGATCCTGGGTATAGCCTTTTTGGTTTTCGGTGGCAAGAAACTGCCGGAAATCGGTGCTGGACTTGGCAAGGGGATCAGCTCTTTCAAGAAGGGGCTTCGTGAGGTTGAAGACAGTGTGCCTGGAGTTAAAGAAGCTGCCGCAGTCAAGGAAGAGATCGACAAGGTCAAGAATCTTGGCAAGGTGGTTGGCTGATAAACACCAACAAAAAATCGGCTTTTTAAAAAGGGAATCTGGTCTTGTCAGGTTCCTTTTTTTTTGCTTTCAGGTCAGACGGTCTCAGCTTTGGTCCTGTATTATGGTCTTGGCAACATTGAATACTTTCGCGTCAATGTGTCGTCCTTTGCAAAGATGCGAAGACTAATTGGTACAGGGGTGGTGTGCTGTAATTCTGATGGATCGTTTTTATCATCAAATCGATGAACGAACACCTGGGGAAGGCCCGATTTGTCCAGACCTTCCCCTTTGTCATCGTTTAAATCAGAATGCCATGCTGGCCGAGATGCCGCCATAAACATGGCTGTCGTCAGTATCATAACTAACAGCCGCTATGGCAGTTTCCGCTTCATTGGTAAGCGCAAAAGAGTAGTATAACTCCGGGCTGACCGAGACATAATCATTGATCGCAAATGTCATTGAGGCGCTTAAGAGCCCGTCGTGAAATTCACTGTAATCAGCGTCGTTATCCAGGTAACCGACCTGGGCGCCAAGATCCAGGGCCATGCCCTCTGCTATCGCCAGAGACCGACTGATCCCTAAAGTCGCGTATGAACCCGGCAGGTGAGCAATGTCTGTATAGTAGGTCAGGGTCGGGGTCAAGATGGTATCAACACTTACTGAGATATAAAGCTCCTGGGTGTCAGCACCACCGTCAACGTTATAGTAGATCCAGCCAACTCCGTAGCCGATCATGCCGGCAGAGCCATCATAGGAAACAGTCATATCAGTTTCATTCCAGTTGGTGGTGTCGAGGCCCATCTCATCGGTATCAAGGTTCCCCCATAAATTTGCGGCAAAACCCTTGTGGCTGATGGTCATCGATGGCTGCAGGACTACACTGCTGTCACTGAAGGCAAAGCCCCGCCAGACATACTGGCTGTAAGCGCCCATTGTCAGGTCTGCTTCCGGTTTATCTTCCGCCATTGCATTTCCATAAATACCTGTGGTAAGAGCTAAAGCTGTAAGACCGGTTATCATGATTTTTCTTGCTGTATTTTCCATTGTTAAGTTCCTTTTGCTTTTTACGGTTAATGAACTACTTGTTTTTGCCGGGACCGACCTTTTCAGGCCGGCCCAATCTGGTTTGCAACTGGCTCACGCCGTTACCTTTCTTCTATTTGCCATTGAATTCTGGGTATGCCTCAAGGCCGCACTCATGGATATCGACACCTTTAAGCTCTTCCTCTTCGCTTACCCGAATACCCATAACTGCTTTGATGATGGACCAGGCTATCAGGCTGGTACCGAACACCCAGGCAAAAATTACCCCGATACCGGTAAGCTGAGCACCTAACGATACTTCCGGATTGGTAAAAGCCACGGCTATCAGCCCCCAGATCCCGACCACGCCATGTACCGAAATAGCACCTACCGGGTCGTCAATCTTTATCTTGTCTAAAAAGATAATGGACGCGACGACTAGCAGGCCGCCAGCCATGCCGACAAGGGTTGCGACAAGCGGGGTTGGGGTCAGAGGTTCAGCTGTAATAGCGACAAGGCCTGCTAGGGCGCCATTTAAGGCCATGGTCAGATCAGCCTTGCCGAACCACAACTGTGAGAGCAAAAGAGCAGCAACCAAGCCGCCTGCAGCAGCCATATTGGTGTTGACAAATATCATGGAGACAGCATTTGCTTCTTCAATATTGCTGATCTTGAGCTCGGAGCCGCCGTTAAAACCAAACCAGCCAAGCCAGAGGATAAAGGTCCCGAGGGCTGCCAACGGCAAGTTGGAGCCCGGAATGGCCTTAACCTTGCCGTTTACATACTTGCCTTTACGGGCACCCAGCAGCAGAACTCCTGCTAGGGCTGCTGAGGCACCACAGAGATGCACAACACCGGAACCGGCAAAGTCGGAAAAACCAAGGGTGTCAAGAAAACCTCCACCCCATTTCCAGTATCCTTCAACAGGGTAGATAAAACCGGTCAAAACAACTGCAAATGCCAGGAAGCTCCACAACTTCATTCTTTCGGCAACAGCGCCGGATACTATCGACATGGCCGTGGCCACAAAGACGACCTGAAAGAAAAAGTCTGCCATAACGGAATAATAGGTTTCGCCTCCACTTTTCAGCACAGCGTCAACAGCATTGTCAGTGCCAAGCCAAAAACTTAAGCCGGGAATAAAACTGTTTGCCCCGTCACCGTACATAATGTTGTATCCTATAAACATGTACATAATGCAGGCGATGGAGTAGAGCGCGACATTTTTAGTCAGGATTTCAACCGTATTCTTACTTCGGACCAGACCGGCTTCCAGCATAGCAAACCCAGCGGCCATCCACATGACCAGGGCGCCTGACATGAGAAAATAAAAAGTATCAATTGAATACGCCAAATTAATAAGGGTTTCGCCAACACTGGGTTCCCCCGCTAATGCGGGACTGGCTGAAAAAGCAGCCAGGGCCAGGGCGAAAAATGATATTTTCCTAAACATTATTCCTTCTCCTTTTAAGTATTTCATGAAAATCTTCATGATGACCACCCTAAATTGCGTCTTTGTCCCGCTCGCCGGTTCTGACCCGGCAGACCCCATCGATGGGCAGGACGAAAATCTTGCCGTCACCGATCTTGCCGGAATTGACGGTGGTGATGATCGTCTCTACAACCTTGTCCGTCATATCCTCCGTGATGACGATCTCCACTTTTACCTTGGGGATAAAATCAACTTCGTATTCCGCCCCGCGATATACTTCGGTGTGGCCCTTTTGCCGGCCAAACCCCTTAACCTCTGAGACGGTCATGCCGAAGATACCAAGAGTGTTTAGGGCCTCTTTCAATTCGTCCAGTTTGAACGGTTTGATAATCGCTTCAATTTTTTTCATGTTGTGCCTCCCTGGCGTTATTTTAATAATATGTATTACAAGGAGCGTGCCACAGAGGTTTTGTTTTATAACTAGCTGATATACTGAGCTAATTTATGTGGGGGTAGGATGGGATGTTGTGAGGGGAATAACGATATTGTTATTTGTTTAATAAAAAGAATAACGAAAACGTAATAAAAGTGGGGGGGCGTGAAAATAATAAGGCAATATCAAGAGGCAAAGACATTCGATTCTGATTGGAGTTGTTTTGCGGTGTAAAAAATAAAAAGAGAATCTGGCTGGGCCAGATTCTCTTTGGTTTGCTAAAGTATTTAAGAGAGCTTTAGGGATTAGTCGTCGAAATCTCCTGCTGGGCCTTTGTCGGTATCCAGCTCTGTGGCCATGGCGACAATCTTGTCGCCACTCCAATCGGCTGGATCTTCGCTCCTTTTGCATTTCGCACCAGGATCGTGAGATTCGGTCTCTAGGATAGTCTGGATGGCCAGGGGGGCGGTGTCTTCCGCATTGAAGACGTTGACCAGCAGGTTGTAAACGAAGTCCTCGACCCGTTTTGCCATTCGATCTCTGATCGGTTGGGGCTGGCCCATGATTTTGGGCTCAAAGGGCAGATTCAGTTTTTTGTAATTACCGCCCTGCCAACCCTCTTTTGCCGCATAGTCCTGCATCTCTTGCCAGAGGGCTTCAGTTACCCCTTCAGACTTAACCTTAATGAAATCGCCGTTACTGTCCAGTTTGGCATTGCCATAATCGTTAACTTCAAGTCCCCAGGAGATCATTTGCAGGGCAGTTGCCACGTTGGCCTTGGTTGATTTGGTAGTGGCGGCGATGGCCCGGAGACGGTCTGAGTTGTTGCC
The DNA here is from genome assembly GCA_039714535.1 of Thermodesulfobacteriota bacterium. GTDB lineage: Bacteria > Desulfobacterota > Desulfobulbia > Desulfobulbales > JAGXFP01 > JAGXFP01. The sequence continues at coordinate 94,340 of JBDLJC010000001.1, forward strand.
GGAGGTGCCGTGCTGGGCGCCGGAGATCCCGAACGGCGCCAGTTTTTCATGGATCTCACCGGTCAGTTCAACTTGGATGCCCTGGCCACTTGCCTCTATGCCGTGGGTAGTGCCATTGTTTAAGGCGATCCAATCCGGAAAAATGTCAAAGGCGTTAAGTCCCTTGATCAGGAAGAGGGCTTCCGCTGAGGATGAAAGTCCCTCACTGCCCTTGATTTCCCCGATCTCGGTCTCCAGGCCTGCCCAATTAGGGATGACCTGGCTCAGGGTCAGGTTGGCCAATAGATTTTTGTCGTCCGGCATGTGGGAGGCATCGATGGCAATGGAGGTGATGCCGGCTTCGAAGATGGTGGGGATTTCAACTTTGGCGAAATCCAGATCTTCCTCTTTCTTGATCCCGTAATGATCGGCGTGAATTGCAACCGGCACCGTGATCTCCATTTCATTGCACAGGGCGTCGACCTGGCGGGCTATGTTCCAGTAATTGACGGCGCAATAGGCATTTGCTCCACCTTCGGAACGGGCTATTTCGATGATGATCGCGGCGTTGGCCCGTTGGGCTGCCAGCAGGGCGCCACGGATAACCAGATGGCTGCGGCCATTAGCGGCGATGGTCATGGCCTTGCCCTTGGCAAGCATGGCCCGGTCAATCACCTTGCCGCTGACCAGCAGGGCCTGGGAGTTGGGGAAAAGTTTAACAACGTTGGGTGGTCGCCCGATCTCCAAGGCCTTTTTGAAATCTGCCGACATCTCTGACATACCGATCCTCCATATGGAAATTTTGAATATGTTTAATAATCTCGAAGCTTAATTGCGCTATAGATTGTCCGATTAAAAAACGTGATTACGGTTTCGATCATTTTGTTTAAACATGATACTATAACCGGGTTCCAGGAATAAATAAATTCTCAATAACTGCAAATTCTTTGTTGGGTGAGATGAAATTTGGTTGGAGTAAGGAATGAATGACATAAAGTTCAAGGCGCTGGTGGTCAGGGAGGATGGCGCGGGTGGTTATCGGCGAAAGGTTGAAGAGAGAACCTTGACAGATTTACCGGCTGGCGAAGTCCTTGTTCGGGTTGAATATTCGTCTCTTAATTATAAAGATGGTTTGTCGGCCATTGGCAACAGGGGTGTTACCCGAAGATATCCCCACACTCCTGGAGTTGATGCGGCCGGGCGAGTGGCGGAAAGCATTGACGCCCGTTTTCGGCCCGGTGACCCGGTCGTGGTTTCCTGTTATGGGCTGGGGATGAATACCGCCGGCGGTTTCGGTCAGTATATAAGGGTTCCGGTTGGTTGGGTTATGCCGCTGCCGGCAGGACTGACTGCTCGGCAGAGTATGATCTACGGGACCGGCGGTTTTACCGCCGCCCATTCGGTCTGGAAACTTATCAAGCAAGGGGTGCGGCCGGAACAGGGTAAGATTCTGGTAACCGGTGCGACCGGCGGGGTCGGCTCGTTCAGTGTGGCCATTCTGGCCAGGGAAGGTTTCCAGGTTACTGCCGTGACCGGCAAGGAAAGCGCCCGCCAATTCCTGCTGGATCTCGGGGCGGCAGAGGTTATCAGTCGCGACCAGGCCATTGATGCCAGCGGCAGAATGATCCTTAAAGGGCGTTGGGCCGGGGTGGTGGATACCGTGGGAGGCGAAATGCTGGCCACCGCCATCAAGTCGACTCGCTATGGCGGGGTGGTGACCTGCTGCGGCAATGTCGCCGGGCCCGAATTCAATGCCAGTATTTTCCCTTTTATCCTGCGAGGTGTTACTCTTCTAGGGATTGATTCGGCCGAATGCCCCATGGCCTTGCGCGAGCAGATTTGGCAGCGGCTGGCCACCGACTGGAAACTCACCGGTCTCGATGATATCTGTACCGAGATTGGCCTTGACGGGATAAGTGAGGCCATTGACCGGATCCTGGAAGGGGGAATCAAGGGACGGGTTCTGGTGAATCTGTAAACCTGATGGCGTCGCAGCTAAGCGAAGACTGCGAAAACTATCCAAAGGGCATAGAAATCCGATCTCCTGTGTCGTAGCGAAGTATGACTTCGCCGCCGCAAGACCACCACTCCTCAGAGTCTACACTTACCTGTATATCGAGGTTTTCAAAGGTCTCGCTATGCGCTCGCTATCTACTTAACCATATTTTAAGTGGTACGATGGATCTTTGTGGAACCATCACACTTGAAGTGAAACGAAAAATGAGGCATAAACAGTAATTCTTTTTCCCCTTCGATCTTCGATCGTAGTCGGTGGAACATATTATTGATATATATCATCTGTTATGAAATTTAAGACTGATCCATACTTGATTGAGATGCGTGAGTTGCTGGACGGCCGGGAGGACAAGATCCTTTCTCCGCTTGCGACCAAGAGCCGCGATGCCGTGCGTCGTAATCAGGAAGAAAAGGCCGGGCATCGCCAGAATTTTTCGGTGGACACCGACCGGATTCTTAACTCTCGGGCCTACACGCGTTATATCGATAAGACCCAGGTTTTTTATATGATCGCCAATGATCATATCACCCATCGGGTTCTCCATGTCCAGTTGGTTTCTAAGATTGCCCGGACTATTGGGCGGTTTATGGGCTTGAACGAGGATTTGATCGAGGCTATCGCCCTGGGCCACGATATCGGCCATCCGCCGTTCGGCCATGACGGAGAAAAACTTCTGTCCGAGTTGTGTGTGGAACATGGTCTGGCCCCGTTTCACCATAATATCCAGTCGGCGGTTTATCTTGACCGGATCGAAAGGGACGGGCGTGGCTGGAACTTAAGTCTGCAGACCCTGGATGGAATCCTCTTCCATGACGGGGAAATTCATAGTGATGAACTACGGCCGTTCAGGACGCGTGATTTTGTCATGCTTGACGGGGTGATTGAGCAGGTCGTTGATATGGTGCCAGCGGAGCAAACCATGCCGATGACTTTGGAGGGCTGCCTGGTCAGGCTATGTGATACTATCGGTTACATTGGTCGTGATATTGAAGATGCAATCGAACTGGATCTGATCTGTCGGGATGATTTGCCGAGCCCTTGCACCGAGGTTCTCGGTAATTCCAATGGCACTATCGTTTACCGTCTGGTCGCCGATCTGATCAAAAACGGTTGCCAGGAAGACAGGATATTTTTTAGCCCCGTTATTTCCGCAGCCTTAAAAGACCTGAAAAAATTCAATTATGAGCAAATTTATTTGGATCCTGTTATAAAAAGAGGCTTTGTTGACATAAAGAACTGTTATCGGACACTTTTTGAGTCTTATCTTGATGATTTGCAACATGAACATCGAAAATCGGTGATCTTTACCGAATTTCTTGAGCGAATGGAAAAACATTATCTGGCAGAAAATTCGGCAGCAACAATGGTTCGGGATTTCATTGCCGGAATGACGGACAATTATTTTATGGCACAGGCGGTTATGGCCGGTTGTAGTATTCCCTCGAAATTACCACGCCCCTTGGTAGATTGATTTGCAAAACAATGAAAAAACATCGATGACGGGTGCGGTTCTGGATTCGAGAACCTTTAACTACTCAATTTTTGGCCGACTCAAGAAATTCCTGCCCGGGGAAAATTCGCTGATGGTGATTATTGCCTCGGCCATTGGTTTGTCGGCCGGTCTGGCCAATATCGTCTTCAGAACAGTAACCGATTTCGTCCATGAAACGATCTTTGTGCCCGGTGAGGCGATCGTTCACCTGGGTGGCTGGCATATCCTGCTGCTGCCGTTGATTCCCATGACCGGGATGGTCCTGCTTATTCCCCTCTCCTTAATGTTTCCCGGCAAGGTTAATGGTTACGGTTTTACCAAATTCCTCAAGAAAGTGAATCTGGAAGGCGGTATTATCAAGTTCAGGAATGTATTCATCAAAATCTTATCCACTGCCCTGACGATTGGTACCGGCGGCTCGGCTGGGGTTGAAGGCCCGATTGCCCAGGTCGGCGGCGCCCTTGGTTCCCAAGTTGGCCAGTTTTTCCGGGTTTCCGGGGTCAGGATGAAGGTCTACGTGGCCGCTGGTTGTGCCGGTGGGGTAGGGGCCATGTTCAATGCCCCCATTGCCGGGGTATTCTTTGCCTCTGAGATTGTTCTGCTCGGCACTTATGAAATGAAATCATTCTCGGCGCTGGTCATTTCCTCGGCGATGGCTACAGTTGTCTCCCGGGCCTATTATGGAGAGTCGCCAGCTTTTCCCATCCCCGCTTATCACTTGGTTAATCCGCTGGTCGAGATACCTCTCTATATTCTGCTGGGGATCATTATCGGTGTCATAGCTGTGATGCATATCCGCGTTTTTTACGCGATTCGCGACCGGTTCGCCGATTTGAAACTGCATCCCCAGGTAAAACCGATCTTTGGCGCTTTCCTGGTCGGTTCTATGGCCATCTTCTTTCCGCAGATCATGGGCGATGGTTACCATTACATTGAGAAAGTGCTGTCTGGTCATGGTCTGGTCAGTGTGATGCTGGCCCTGGTTCTGATGAAGATTGTCGCCACGGCGATTACCCTTGGTTCCGGAGGGGCTGGGGGTGTTTTTGCGCCGGCCCTCTTTATCGGCGCGGTGATTGGCGGCGCCTTTGGCGGTGTCGCCCATGAGTTGCTGCCGACCTTGACCGCTAATCCCGGCGCTTATGCAGCGGTAGGGATCGGGGCCTTCCTGGCTGCTGCAACCCACGCGCCGGTTACCGCAATCTTCCTGCTTTTTGAGATGACCGGCAATTACCTGATCATCATTCCAATCATGCTTTCCAGTGTTATTGGCACGGTGGTGGCTTCAAAGCTTAACCATGATTCCATCGATACCGTAGATTTTAGCCGTGAAGGTATTGATATCCACGAGGGTATGGAAATGGCGATTATGAAGTCGATCAGGGTCGGCGCGGTGATCAGTGAGGATGTCGATTTTATCAGCGAAAAAGCCAATATCGATCAACTGCTCGCAATCTTCCGGATGGCTGAGCACAGTTTTTATTTCCCGGTGATTGATGAGAGCGGCCGGATGACCGGCATTATATCCATGCAGGATGTTAAGTGGATTCTCCATGACGAAACCCAGCGGATGGAAGCGCTGGTCGGTAATGTCTGTTCCCGAAAAGTTCTGGTTCTTACCCCGGATGACAATCTTCACACCGCTATGAATCTCTTCGATTTGAAAGGAATTGAGGAGATTCCGGTGGTTGAGGCCACCGATAATCGCTGGGTTGTCGGGATGCTGAGAAGGCGCGACGTTTTAGCCCGCTACAATCGTGAAGTACTCAGCAGGGGCATTGGCGAGAAGAAATCGCCGGTGCAGATGCGATAATTTCGGGGAATATAGCCGAGCAATTTTGGGTAAAACACATAGCTGACCTGACAATTTTAAAACCCAGGTTTTAATCAAGACGGTCATTCTTGCTGTTTTAATGATCAGAAAGAATCATAAATCTAGACAGACTTATTGTGTTGGCAAGGTATCGAGAATAAAATAATGAGAGTCTGCAGATATCAGCTCAAGGCTTGTCACGCCAAGCGATATACAACCGGCACCACCAGTTCGGCTCTGACAGGTGGACAAGGATAAGGGGCGGCCTTTTTTATAGTGGCGATAGCGTTTTTGTCCAGGGCGGCAAAGCCGGAACTCTCGACAATATGCACGTCCTGGATTTTGCCATTTTTGCCAACCACAAAACTCACGATTACTCTCCCTTCCCAGCCCATTCTCCGGGCAATGCGTGGATAAGAAATGCCTTTTTGGATATTGTCTTTAATATCGTGAAAGTTTGCTTTAACGTAGAGTTCTTTTATCAGGCCCTTTTCTGTGGAAGGCGTGTTTGTAGCACTGGCTAACTGGCCACCATGACTTTCTGTTGTAGGTGTCGGGGCCGACGCTGTTACTGTTTCAGGTAAAGGGGTGACTTGGGCCTCATCTATTGTTTCTTCAATGATATTTTCTGCTACAGCCTCATCATTAGTCACAGGTTCCGGTTCTTGGGGGATCTCTTTTTCGGCAAGAAGTTCGGTGGGTTGGGTTGGAACCGAGACTTTTTTAACTATAGGCACTATCGGTGTTTTTGCCGCAGGTTTAAGGGGGGATGGCGCTTTTATGGCCGGAGAGCTCGGGGTAATTTGTTTTTGTGGGGCACCAGGCTGTTCCACCAGGCTGAAATCAATAATCTTCGCTATATTGGCTGTTGGCGAAAGGCTGCCCATTGACATGAACGAGCAGAGGATAGCCCCATGCAGAACAAATGAGATGCCAAAGCCCTTAACGTTATTTCTCATATCGTCGCCTCGGTCTGCAAGCTCACTTTGCTAAAACCCAATCCCTTCACCAGATCCATCACCTCCACAAAAAGCTCCAAGGCAATGGATTTGTCTGCCCGGATCATGATGGGTGTTTTTCTGTCGATTTTTTTCAAGTCCCGGCGCAGCTCTATAAGGCTTGCTGATTGTGCGTCCAGATAGAGCCGCCCCTGTTTATCGATCTCAACGGTTGCAGTCTGCAAAGGGGGGGCTGTGGAGCTTGTCGCCTTGGGCAATTCAACGGGGATGGCCCCGACGGCAATAAAGGTTGAGGTGGTCAGGACGATGGTTAGGAGCACCAGCATCACATCGACCAGCGGAATGATGTTTATGGAGTCAAACCCGCTCTCGTCCATCGTTGATCTCCCATTGCATGATCAGGACCTTTATTTTCCTGAGCAGCAGGTTGTAGATAATGACCGCTGGAATAGCGACCAGAAGGCCAACGGCGGTGACCTTTAAAGCCAGGGCCAGGCCGATCATGATCTTGTTGCTATCCATGAAACCGCTTTTACCCATGGAGTAAAAGGTCAGCATGATCCCCAGGACCGTTCCCAGCAAACCGATATAGGGGGCGCTACTGCCGATGCTGGCAATCAGGTGAATCTTGTGGGTTAATTCAAGTTCCAGGCTTTTTTTGTCGTTGAAATCCTCGATTCTTATTTTTTTAAGCAGCAGAAATCTTTCAATCCCGATACTGATCGCCATAAAGCTCATCACCAGCAGCAGACCGATAATCCCGTAGTCAATTGCATATTTAAGCCAGTTCACTATTGAATTCCCCCATATATTATATTAGCTCCCATCAGGATCATGATCGTCATGGCTATGCCCTGGATGATCGGCATGAATTTTTTTACTTCCTGTCTGAGTTTCTGGGAGACCAGAGATAGACTGCCACCGACGAGAAGTAATGGTGAAATGATAATTCCCAGACCGTAAAAGAGTCCGAAGCCCATGCCGGTCACCATTGAGCCCTGCCCGGCGGCCAGAGTCAGAATGGCGAGCACTGGTGGACAGGGAACCAGGCTGGTTGCTGCACCCAGGGTCAGGAGTGAGGCCCGTTTATTACTCTGGTTGCATTTTTTCTGGCAATTCTTCTTGGCGACAAATGGTATTGAGATGGCCACCCCGATTAAAATAAGGCCCATCGCCCAAGTATGGACTGGGCTATAGGTCAGTTTCTGGCCAAGATAGCCGGCCAGGCCGCCGAGAAACACGTAGCAGCATATTTTGCCAAGGCCAAAGGAGAGTGAACTTAACAGTCCATCCAGAAAACCATCGCCGGTGCCCAACAGATATGGGCCAAGATAAGATAGGCAGGTCATGCTGCAGACCGTGGCGCCATAGAAAAGACCCAGGGTGAAGAGACCTGCTGCATCAAATTCAACCATTGGCCGCTGCTCCCAGATAGTCAAAGGTCTCTCTGGCGATTAGCGCAGCGCCCAGGGCGGTGGTCATTTGCGGGAATTCCGGCACTACCACCTTGCGCATTAACTCAAATTCCAGGGCCTCAATAAGGCCAGCATTTAAGGCCGGGCCGCCATCAAAAAACACCGTGTCTTCAATGCCGACTCTTTTGGCCAGCCTGGTGACCCGCCGGGCAATGGAGTAATGGATGCCAGCCACCAGTTCCTCTCTGCCGTGACCGTTGGCCAGTAAACTGATTATCTCCGATTCGGCAAAGACGGTACAGGTGCTGTTAATGGTCAGTGGCACCCCTTTGGCCTGCTTATGGCAGCCGCCCAGTTCCGATACATCCATCTCCAGGTTGCGGGCCGTCATTTCCAGAAACCGGCCGGTGCCGGCGGCGCATTTATCATTCATTGTAAAGTTTTTTACGTGTCCTTCCTGGTCCAGGCCAATGACTTTGAGATCCTGGCCACCGATATTGATAATGGTCTTGACCTGGCCGGATTGCTCTGCCGCCTTGTTGGCGCCCATGGCATTGGCGGATATTTCACTGATAGATTCATCCGCCTCTTTAAAGAGCTTGCGGCCATAGCCGGTTGAAAAAATATAGACCACCTCCTGGCGGTCTATTTTTTCCCGGGCCAGGAGACCCTCAAAGGCGGCCAGGGTATTTTTATGGAAGTGACTGCCGGTTGGCTGGTAGTCCTGGGCCACGACCTGGTCGCGGGCATCGGTTAAAACGATCTTGATAGTGGTAGAACCAACATCGATCCCGGCAAAATAATTGCAGTTCCCTGCGGCAGACCGCAGGGGATCTCCGTATGTAAGGTTGTGTTTATCAGATTCGCTCACTAACCCCGCAGCCTGCAGCGGGGATTGCGTTTCGCTTTGCATGTTCATTAGTTCTTCCTCCTTCTGGCCTTGATCGATTCAATAAAGGCCTCAATCCTGGTCGATAATTGACCCAGGTCCTCGCTGCTGTAATCGGTCTCCAGATAGAGCATGGGTATCCCGGCCTCAGTCAAGGTATTACTGATCTGTTTCTGCTCCATCTCATAGGGCAGGCAACCTGAAAAGGCCTGATAGACAACACCCTCCACCCTATGGCTCTTTACCATCTCCTCAAGCTTCCGGTTACGATCCGTATTGGGGGTGAGGCAGGGGCAGGTACAGGGCTTGAGATAGCGGTCGGCCAGGGCCGGCACCATGTCATTGAGATTGGTTTCGTCATAGGCCACGGTATCGTAGAGCAGCCGGTTGGAGGAACAGACCTCGTCCGCCACAATGATGCCGCCGGCCTGCTCGACCAGGATCGGCACCTTGAGGTTGGGGAAAATAGGGGGGGAACCGGTCAACAGCAGGCGCGGGGCCTGGCGGTTAGTGATGGTAAGATCATTCTTGTTTCGCTCCTCCAGTTCCGCAATAAGCCTACGCACCGCCCGCCGCCAGCTCGCCATATCGTCAACAAAATAGGCGCTGGTCACCAGGAAGATATCTTTACCGAAGATGAGCGGTGTCTTGGCCCTGCGCAGTTCGTTGAGCTTGCGGAACAGGCGAGAGCACTCAGCCATTTCAGCAATTACGTCCTGGAGTTTGCTGGAGGTGATCTTGGTGCCGGTTATCTGTTGCAGATCAAGGGCGAATTTCTTGACCGATTCCTGCCAGTAGAACCTGGCGTCATCGCTATCCTTGGAGGAGGGCATCTCCAGGATGTAGACTGGATAGCCCATCTCTTTCAATATTTCAGCGCTTTTCTTTTTTTGATCGCAGGTGGTGGGCACCACCACCGATGCCATAGATTCACCCCAGAGGGACTGATTGAGATGCAACATCCCGGTGGTGGCCTTGACTACCGGGCAGGATTTGGCCGGCAGGAACTCAGCGCCCACCTGATCATAGGCGTAGGCGCCGCTGCACATCCGCATGGGGGTCGCCCCGGCTGCATAGATCAGTTCATCCGGCACCTGGAGACATATGGTGCCGATCACTTTTTTAGCGGTCGGCAGAGAGTGGCCGTCTTTATAAAGATTATGGAAAAGATCGTAAAAATATTTCATGGACACCGGGTTGTCCGGGAATTCCGTTAACCTTTGCAAGGTCTCCTCGGTTTCCATGGCCAGGTGGAGACCGGTGGTCTTTTGCATTCGGGCAAATCGTTTATCGGTATCACTTTGCATTGTTATGCCCCTGCATTCTCTTAAAAAATCCCTCTTCCGTAGATTCATAGATTGGCAGGCCCAGGAACTTGACCTTTAAGCAGCCCTCTTCCGGGCACATCTCCACACATTTGAAACACATCATGCAATCATCCTTAACAATATTTTTATGCTCCAGGTCATCGGCAATCGCCCTGATCCCAACATCGCAGGCCCGATAGCAGTTGCCGCAACGGGTGCATTTGGCGCCGTCCTTGCTGAGCCTCAACAGAGCAGCCTTGGCAAAGATATAATGAAAGGCGCTCATGGGGCAGAACAGGCAGAAAAAGCGTTTTTTGATAAAGGAGCCGGCCAGGAAAATACCGGTTATCAATAGGCCCAGAGCCGTGAAGATCATCTTGGTTTTAGAGCTCAGATCAATGGCCAATTGGGAAAAGTCGCCGCTGAACAGGGGCAAGACGGTGCGGCCCGGGCAGATCATACAAAAGGGCACGCCAAAATCATGGTTGAGTTTGGGCAGGCCGAAAAATGAGTTGCCCATGCCCATCGGAATAAGGATCAACAGGGCCAGCAGGATATATTTTATTTTGCCGAGTCTTTGAAAGACCGGTTCCGAATAGTTACCATATCTGACCTTGAACCTGTTGCGGAGGGCGGTGAGCCAATCCTGGATAGTGCCCAGGGGACAGGCGAAGCCGCACCAGGCTTTATTGAAGACGATAAAAAAGGCGAAAAAAGTAAGCAGTCCGACGAGGATGCCGATGCCCCGCCCGGAAAGATAACTTTTCCAAGGTGTTGCCATCTGGTGCTGAAGGCCGAATAGATAGCAGGAACCGCCGCGATGCTCGGTAAAGATACAGCCAAAGGTCGGTAACTGGTCACCGATGTTGATGGCCAGATAACCGCCATAGACCAGGAGGACAAAAGAGGCGGCCTGAAAATAGAAGCGGAAGCGGCTTAGGTTGGCGTTGTTGATTGCTCTTCTGAAACTTTTCAGCGCCTTACTCATCAAGGGAAATCCCCCGATAAGGTTTTTTGCGCCGTTCCCGGTAGAAGTAGATACCACCGCCGGTGAAGGTAAAGCCCAGCAGACCGATCATCAGCCCCAGTCCGTAGGATGAGTAATCCGCCCGGGCCGGGGAATAATGCCAGGGTAGGGTGGTGATATAACGAACCCGCTCATATTCCATGTCTTTGAAGACCCCTTGCTCTTCAGCCTCATAGAAGGCGGTCACCAGAAATTTGCCCCTCTTGGTTCGCTTGAAATCAGACCATTTTGTCGGATAGTAGTCTCGGATCAACTGCAGGGAGGCGGAACCATTTTTATCGGTGACCACTTCCTTGACCCACTTTTCTGCGGTCTGCAATTGGACCTTGGCTCCAATCAATGGTTTACCGTAGCTCAACGCGGTAATGGTCAGCATTTGGCCGGAGGTCACCTTGGCATGAAAGTTGGAGTCCCAGAGATCAGCGATGATAATCTCAAGGGGCAGAGTATTCAGGGCTTGGGGTTGGGTGCGTTCCATATCAAATTTATGATCGTGCCCCCATCCACAGCTATGGTGCATGGTCAGCCATTGGGCCGAACGAACCACCAGAACATGGTCTTCCACGCCCTGCTCAAGCAGATAAACATTGTTGGCCCCATGCCCCGGCCCCTCGCCAAAAGGGGTTGGAAAAGAAAGGTTGGGCTTGACTCCCAACTGCAGGGTCGGCTGGATGATTGAGCCATCCGGGCGACGGACAAAGGCCTCTATTTGGGCCAGGCGTTGGTGTCCGTTAAAGTAATAGGTGCGAACCGGTTGGGGACGATGCTCGGATTCCTGGGCCGGGCGCTGGCCCTGCTGCCTTCTCTGGCCTCCTCTGGCAGCAGCCCTTACTGGTTGGGCGCCATGTTGTTCACATTTTTCTGCATTCAGAGCCGGGGCGGGGGAGAGACGTAAAGGTGTTAGCCTCCGGGCCTGGGCCTGCCCCACGCTCATGGTCAAGAACAAAGCAACGATCACCGTCAGGCAGCAGGGTAAGTGGCATCTCTTCATAGTTATCCAGCTCTGGCGGGAAGCCATTATTTACTGCTGCCTCCAAACCTGTAGGAGAGACCGGCAAAAACTGTCAGTGGCGCCCCGGAATAAAGGTTCATCCCGGCGCTATCGTCACTTACATAAGCGGCGTATTGTTCGTCGGTCAGATTGAGGACATGGCTCCATGCCGACCAGTTTTGCCAGTCATAGCCGACTCGCAGGTTGAACAGGGTCGGTCTGGTGTATTGGTGGAGATTGGCATCATCGGCATACTGTGAGCTGATCTCATCCATTTCAAGTTCCACCTCCAGATTACGGGTCGGGATAATGGTAAGCCTGGTATTGAGATGGTGTTTCGGAGACCGGGGCTGCCGGTTGCCGCTGTAATCGACGCCACCGGTGGTATAAACATCGTACTCGTTGAGGGCGTAGGTGTAGGCCACGGTCAACCGGACGTTGGCGCTGGGGGCGATGGCCGCCATGATCTCGGCGCCTTCCTGGGAAGACTCTCCGGCGTTGACGTACTTGGTGTTAGGGAAGGGATCATTGTTGACGACAATCTTGTCGGTGATATCCATCGAATAAATTGAGGTGTCGAGTTTCAAGCGCTTCTGCCAGAAGACGGTCCGCAGGCCAACTTCATAATTTTTGGCCTCTTCCGCTTGCAGTTCATTGTTGTCATAACGAGAGGTCCACAGCTGGCTGGTAGTCGGGACGACAAAGCCTTCCGAGTAACTGAGATAACCGTTCACTGATGGTGAGATGTCGTAGGTCAGTCCAACCTTGGGGCTGAATTTGGAGAATTTCTTGTCGACGCCTGTACCGCCCAATAAGTCGTCAACTTCATATTTGGCTGAGTCATAACGGCCGCCGACGATGAACCTCAGATTTTCAAGAGGCGAGGTTTCCAGCTGTAGATAGGGGGCGCTTACCCTGGTCGTGATGTCATAGGATTTGTCAAGGCCCAGAAGGGTGTATGAGGTGTAAAGGTTCAGGAGTAAGTCCTTGCTCACATCCAGATCGAAACTGTTGGTCTCCTTGCTGCCGCTGACCATATCGAGGCCGGTGATGATCTTGCTGCGGCCCAGGGAGAAATTATGGCTGTATAAAAGCTGCAGGTCAAGATCCTGGGTGTCAGAGGTTGTCATGCTGCCAACATAGACTGGACCTTGTTGACGAATACTGTAATTGGGGATGCCCTCTGTTTCGATATCGCGAAGGGCCAGAGTGGCGCTTAACTCTGATTCAGTAAAAAAATAGTTGTAGGACAGGGCTGGAGCAATTTTGTCGGTTTTACTATAGGTGAAAGTCTGGTAACTGTGCTGCCAATCGCTGTAGAAATCGACTTCGCTCAAGGTGCCTGGAGATTCTTTTTCAGAGCTGAGTAAATCGATTTTGAATGACAGCAGCGACTCATCGTTCGGGGTGAAATTGGTTTTAATCGTGCCGGCCTTTTTATCCAAAGCGTTGTTGTCGCGCCAGCTTTCGCTGTCAACCAGGCTCAGATCGATATTGAATCCCAGGGGGCCACTGCCGCCGCTGCCGGAAAGACCGCTGCGCCACTGCTGATAAGTTCCCAACTCGCTCCATATTTTAACCTGGGGCTCTGCTGATGGGGTCTTGGTGATCACATTGATGATGCCGCCGATGGCATTGCTGCCGTACAGGGCGGAGGCCGGACCCTTAATGATCTCGATCCTGGCAATATTGTCGCCGTTCATTTGGCTGAACTGACTGGAACTGCCGGAACCATAGCTGGCGGTCGGCACCCCATCAAGCAAGACGATGGTGTACGGATTGGTAAAATGGGTCGGGACCCTGATGGCGGTCAACTCTGCTTCTCCGCCAAGGTTCTGGGAGTTGATGCCCGGCAAGCGGCTCAGGAAGTCGGTGGGGTTACGGGCTTTAACCTTTTCCAGTTCCGGTTCGGAGAGCACATTGACGGCGACCGTGGTGTCTTTAATCTTCTCGCTGACCCGGGAGGCCGTTACCACCACTTCATCAAGCTCCGCTTGTAATTCCGCCGCATTCAACCACCCCGGCATCAGGGTTATCGTCATAATCATCAATAGGTATCGCACTAATATCTCCTTGGAATATTTTAAAAAATAAAAATGGCAGTGGTGCTGTCTTTCAATAATTGGACCAGATTTAAGTAAATTCAACCCTACCACCATGTAGCAGGGTTGAAAATGTGGCAAATTGTCGCAGGATGATCAAATTGCTTAGTTGGGAAAGTTAGCTAGGGTGGTAATTGCGGCTAGGAGTTGTCTGTCGCGGTGGGAATTATTTTTAACAAAGCAAATTGACACCCAAAAAATTGTGTGAATAGAATTAATCCAGATGATGATCTTTTAAATCAAGTTAAATTAAGAGGAGGGCTAAAACAACAGGTCTAAGGTGGTGTTTATGGAGAGATCATTCAAATTTGGAGGGAGAGATGAAGAGGGTTAAATATGGGCCGGCAGTGCTGGCGGTGTTATTTTTTGTCGTTCTATCGGTTCCACTAACGGGAACGGCAAGAGAGGCAAACACTATTGATGAACTGGTTGGCATGTTCGATGATGCCAAATGTGGAGATTGCCACGCAGAGCTTTATGAACAATGGCAGAAATCCTGGCATGCCAAGGCGGTAGTCTCGTCCCTTAAAGGGATGCGTAATTTTATTAAAGTAGGTTTGGCCAAGGAATGGAATAAGCCCGTCGATCGGACCCAGATTTTAAAATGCCTGGATTGTCACGCTCCAGCGGTTAATTTTGCCTCGGATAAACTGGCTAAGAAGATTGGTGGTTTGATCGTGACCGCTTTTGAAAAGAAGGGCACGAAAGCTGGTAACAAGGCCAAGGCCCAATTGGCTCGTTTGAATGTCGGCTGTCTGTCCTGCCATAATATCAAGGCCACCAGTGTGGCCCGGGGCTTGCGGGGCGATCCGGTCAAGGGTGCGGTTTATGGCCCCCATGGCTATGATTCGGACGGGCATACCACCATCGAAAGTGTCGAACTTACCCGTTCGCTGTTCTGCATGCAGTGCCATGGTAAATATAATGCCCCGGACGGCGAGACCATCCAGTGCAATACCCTTTCCGGCAGCTATCAGAACACCTACTACAATTTGGGTGGATCCCAAACCTGCCAAGAGTGCCATATGAAGAAAGGCCATCTGTTCCCCGGTGGTCATGATCTGGAGATGGTTAAGCAGGGTCTGGGCCTTGAGGTCCAGGTCACCCCATACCAGCATCTGCCCGGTAAAGTCCCCGGGGTGAAGAACAAGAAAGCCTGGGTGCCCAGTGCCGTTGTCACCGCTCTTGTCGAAAACAAGTCCGGCCATCGGGTTCCGGACGGCTGACTGTGGTCAGGCAAAGTGGTCCTGGATGTGACCGCAAAAGATGACAAAGGCAAGGAACTCTTTAAGGCAGACAAAACCTGGTTTGAAATCGGCGTTGATACCGATCGCTTTATGCGCTATGGCGCTTGGCAGATCAAGGAAATTATCGACCTGACCCTTCCTCCGATGCAGACCCAGACCGAGCAGTACCTGATGCATTTCACCACCGAGACCGAGAAGGTCAATATCGAAGTGAAACTCTGGTATTATATCAGCGGCGGTAAGGGGGACGTGATCTACAGTTTCAACAAAACCCTGGAATTTGAGCTGGAATAAACAAAACAGCAGCTCAATAAAAAAGCCCCGGCAATGAGCCGGGGCTTTTTTTGTTTTAACTATTGCCTATCTGGCCTGACTAATAATCAACAAAGGCAATATCAACCGAAGGACGCATGGTTGATTGGGGCGCCATCACCTGAAATTAAGTGGCGGCCCGCAGGGAAATTCCGTTATATAACCTAAAGTTCTTCATCGGTAAATAAGTTGCCAGAATCTGCGCTTTAGCAGACCTGGGAGGGTTTAAAATATCACGAGAATTCTAAACAGATTGCTCTGTGGCTAGTTGCCAGAAGGCTTTAACGCTGGCTCGCTGCAGATTTTTTTTTGTCGAACAAAGGCCAACAACATACGGTTCAAGCTTTGGTGAATTATCAAGAATTACCACCTTGTCTCGAAAAGGACTACGTTCAAGAACAAGTTGTGGCACAATACCTATGCCACAACCAAGGGTAACCATAGGAATAATAGCCTCATTGCCGGATACCTCGGAGGTTATATTCGGGGTAACCCGATTCTTCTTCATCCATTTATCCAGCCTCCTTCGGGACAACCCGGTTTGTGGAAGTACCAATGGTGCACGGTTAAGATCCAGTTGCCCTGATAGGGTCATCGGGGTCGAACCATCCAATTGTTTCGGGGCGATGAACACCAACGGCGTGGTAGTGATAGGCAGAAATTCAATCCTGGACCGATTGCGATCCGGCAAGGCGGCAACAGCCAGATCAATCTCACCTGTCTGCACTTGCAGTACCGATTGCTCTGCTGCACCGGTGCGCAATTCAAGTTGCACCTCCGGATAGGTACTTCGATAAGATTCAAGTAAATGGGGAAGTAAACTATACACTGCGGTGATCGAGGCATATATTGATAAACTGCCCACCACAGATTGCCCGTCCTTAATTGTAGAGCGAAATCTCTGCCACTCCTGGATGGTCTGGCGCGCATAAATACGGAATTGCTCTCCTGCCGCAGAAAGAGAGACGGTTCTGTTGTCGCGCAAAAAAAGAGGCTGCTCTACTTGCTCTTCCAGGCGCTGAATGGTTCTGGTCAACGCCGAAGGACTCATATTACAAGCCTGGCTGGCCCGGCTGAAATGCAGATGCTCTGCCAGGGTCAGAAAGATTTCAAGCTCACGAATATCCATATAATCAAGACTCAAAGGGTTGAACAATTAGTCTAAAACACTCATGTTGCATATTTCGCAACACAGCGTACCAAACAAATCAATTTACGCAACACAAAAAGCAACGTAAGATTGGCTAATTAAAAATTTAAAAGTTACAATCTCTTCTTCAAAACATAAATATCAGGAGAAAATTATGTCTGAAAACTATTTCAACTCGCTGCCCTTCGGTCGCCAGCTCCAGGAACTTGGCTCCTGCCGGTTTATGGAAGCTAATGAATTCACCAATGGTTGCGATTACGCTAAAGGGAAAAAGATTGTCATCGTCGGATGTGGCGCCCAGGGCCTGAATCAGGGTCTTAATATGCGTGATAGCGGCCTCGATGTCTCCTACACCTTACGGGGCGCTGCAATCGCCGAAAAACGCGAGTCATTCAAAAACGCTTCTGAAAACGGTTTCACCGTCGGTACCTACGAAGAACTCCTGCCAACCGCAGATATCGTTATGAACCTGGCGCCGGACAAACAACACAGCAACGTCGTCGAGACCGTTGTGCCAATGATGAAGCAGGGCGCGACCTTCTCTTACGCGCACGGTTTCAATATCGTTGAAGAGGGCGCCCAGATCCGTTCCGACCTGACGGTCATCATGGTTGCCCCCAAATGCCCCGGTTCTGAAGTACGGGCCGAGTACGTTCGTGGTTTCGGTGTTCCTACCTTGATTGCCGTTCACGGGGAAAATGATCCCAATGGCGACGGCCTCGAGATAGCCAAGGCACTTTGTTCCGCCCAAGGTGGTGATCGGGCCGGTGTCCTTGAGTCTTCTTTCGTTGCCGAGGTCAAGTCTGACCTTATGGGCGAACAAACCATTCTCTGCGGCATGCTGCAAGCTGGCGCCCTGCTCTGCTTCGACAAGATGACCGAAAACGGGATCGATGCCCCCTATGCCGTAAAACTGATCCAATACGGCTGGGAGACCATCACCGAAGCACTCAAGCACGGTGGCATAACCAATATGATGGATCGTCTCACCAATCCGGCCAAATTAGTAGCATACGACCTGGCCGAGGAACTCAAAGATATTATGCGGCCCTTATTCGAAAAACACATGGACGATATCCTCTCAGGGGATTTCTCCAAAACCATGATGGCAGACTGGGCCAATGACGACGTTAATTTACTTACCTGGCGTGAAGCAACCGGCCAGACCGTTTTTGAGAAGACCGAAGCCGCCGGTGAGATTTCCGAGCAGGAGTACTTCGATAAGGCAATCCTGATGGTTGCCATGGTCAAGGCCGGGGTTGAGCTCGCTTTCGAAACCATGGTCATGTCCGGAATTGAGGCAGAATCAGCCTACTACGAGTCACTCCACGAAACTCCTCTGATTGCCAATACCATCGCCCGGAAAAAACTCTACGAAATGAACCGGGTTATTTCCGACACAGCCGAGTATGGCTGCTACCTTTTCGCCCACGCCTGTGTCCCGCTGCTGAAGGATTTCATGGGTTCGGTCAATACCGATGTAATCGGTAAAGGATTGGAAATTAAAGACAATGGCGTTGACAACCAGACCCTGGTCCAAGTTAACGCTGAGATCCGCGAGCATCTGATCGAAGAGGTAGGCCAGGAGTTGCGTGCTGCCATGAACGGTATGCAGGCAATAGCTTCCGCCTGATCTTTATCAATATAGCCACAAACTAAAAGACCCTGCCATTGGCGGGGTCTTTTAGTTTTAAGTTGCCGGAATCTTCAGAGCACGATTCTACCTGCTTTATGCCGGCATTAAATGAAACTTTTCATTCTCGCTCCCACCACAATCTTCCGGATATACAGTGCATGTGTCCCCCTGATTAATACCACAAGGGTTCTGTTAAATCCCCCTCGGAGTCTATCGCTTACCTGCGGGGGGGCACTCTTTTCAGTACCCCCTTGAGGGGCGTATAAGTCTCGATGTCTCGCGAACTCGCCTATCGGTTTGAGCCGACAAGCAGCTCAACTCAGCTTTATCGGGTCAGCGTTATCCTCGTGCTGCTGCGGACGATCTTGTTGTTTATCTGGTCTTCGACAATGCCGATTATCCTATAATCACCGATAGGGTCTGAGCTGTCCAGAACCAGAGCCAGTTCCTGCTCGGCCATAATAAACGCCGGGTGAGTCGGGGCTTTGCCATCTGCCCTTGCGTAACGGCGACGGTTCATCATCGGCTTGCCGGATGGGTCCACCAGGGTAAAAGAAGATATTTCATAGGAAAAATTTCCGTCAATGTCCGGGGTAAATCCGGTGACCAGAAATGAGATGTAGATCTCCTGGTACGGTTTTATCGTCTTCAGAAGTTCCAGGCTGATCCTAGAGGCCGGTGGCGCTTCCAACCATTCCCGGGCATGACCAGGCGAATCTGAGGTGACTATCAGCAGCTTCAAGTCGCCTTCGGCTTTTGGTTCCGGATATATTGTTTCCATAGCAGGGGGAATGACTTCTTCTGGCTCAGTTCCAGATTCTTCCTCCGGCACTATATCGGCAACGACCGCATTAGCGACAGATGGCTCTCGGATAGTAACGAGCAATCCGTCAGGCTGTTCGCGTATCGTGTAATCAAACAATTCATCAAGATTAGAATCAAAAACCACTCTGAACCCATCAGTCCTCCGTCCTGTTCTGACTCGGGCGAGAGCGGTTCCTACCTGTTTGACAGGGGACGGACCCGTAAGCCTCACGTTCTTAATGTCTAAATACATGCGATCAGGACGATTTTCTTCAACATTTTTCTTAAGCTGGAATTTGCGGTAGTCCTTTATAGCTCCGTCTGCTTTCAGGTGAACTTTAGTTTCGTTAGCTGCGCGCTCAATTTCGATATCGAAAAGTACGGTTGCATTAGCCCGGGCAGTGGGGTGTATAGACAGGCCTAACAGCAGAAATAATAATACTCTGGTCAATTTCATTCTCTCTCCCATTTTTAGAACCGTTTCATTCTGATCTCTATCCCGGATATTATAGGGAACATTCCCGAGTCTGTCTCCTATAATATGAATCTGTTGTCCCGGTTTTGTTAAGTGTTGTTTGCATTCAATAAGCATGACCGAGGTTCCTTTTAAGAACAATAACGCCAGCCATAGTTGTTTTTGACGATTACCGGTTAGGTTCGTGAGCCACTATAGCTCATTTCAATTAGGGTGTAATAAAATCCTTTCACTGCGGCCACCGAGAAAAATACCATGATAGCCATGGCCTGCATGTCCACTGATTGCGGTACTAGCAACTTTGCGTCTTTGATAAGCATGATCAAAACGGCCACATTGACCATGGTTCCAATGCCGAAATGTACCAGCATCTTGGGCAAAAGGTAAAATTGATACATTATCCAGGTGACAAGGTCGGCAAGGACAAGGCAGTTTAGAAAGCTTTGCATAGCCACGGAAAGATGTAGTCCGTCAAAATAAAAAACCCACGCCCACAGGCCATAAAAGACAGAGCGCACTAAGATGTTGGCATTATGTGTGAGTATGGAGTCCATAATTGATCATATGTTTAAAGATTTGGGTGAGGGGCGCGCCCAAAACTTGCCCGATTAGGCCGCCACGCTTCTTCGCGTCCCTCGCTACCCTTTGCTTAGATTTATTTAGGGCCAATCGAAACATTTTCACTTTTTGGAAGGTTGTTATTTAATAGATCTATTAATTTTAACGAGCTTCCTGAGAATCGGCGACTAGAAATAGATTTGGTCACTCTATCTTTTGTTATCGCGACAGAAATTGTTGCTTTGTGTTCTGGCCACACAGCATAGTCTTCTGTTGCCATAACCTCTTTAAAAACCTTATGAGCAAGGGTCTTTATTTCAATGATTATTGTTGGGGCCAGATCAATAGCTTTTTCAGTAATTTCTGTTGGACTGGCATAACGTAGAATTGTAAATTGCCCATCTTGATGGATATTAAACGATGTTGTGCCAGTGAGGCCAACAGTTGGCTTTAAAGTGATAGAAATAGATTCGCTGGAAGCAAAGCAGGTGGCCGAAAAGAATAGAAACCAAAAAATTGATATTATAATTTTCATGTTGTTACCTCGAAAATCTAACGATTTGCATAACCAGCGGGCCACAGGACTTGCCCGATTAGGCCGCATTCGTTCACACGGTCTGATATGCGCTGGTTCGGAGATTTTTGTCGTTTGGTTTATTGGTTAGTTAACCTGATTTATTTTTGGGAGACAGGAGCTGGCTACGGGCTGGTTTCAGGAGTTATTTTCAAGCAGTCTGATTTCCTCTTCTAATTTGTCGATCTTTGCCTGTATTTCAGGCCGCGGATCCTCTTCGAGAATGAATTCATTCGGCAGCCCTGTTATCTCGCATATTCCAACTTCTGATTCCATTTGGGCAATAGTTTCATCTATCTTCTCGAGTGTATCCACATACACCTGCTGTTCTGCCTTTTTGTTGCTTAACAATTCTTTAATGTCTTGCTCGCTTTTAAATGACAGCTCTATGGTTCTCTGGAAAGACTTCCATTGGTCGAAGAACTGCCCAGCATATACTTGGGATTCTGGTTGTGTCGGCCATAGAGAAAAAACCGACAGTACAGTAAAAAGTATGATAAAAAAATATTTCATAGCTACACACCCCTTTGAGGTTAATAATACAGTATAAACTGTCTACCTAAGTCGAGATTTTTATACGGCCTGGCTAATGCGCTGGTTATGCATTTATTTCGTAGTTTTGGGGATCATGTTGGTGAAATTATTGTCAGATAATATCTTTTTGATCACTTCGTTTATAGAGGTCAAGATTACTTTTGTCATAATTGTGTCACTAGGGCCAGTGTAGGTTCGCTTAATGTTTTTTGAGTAATAAGGCCCTATTTTTATCGACTTCCCATTTGTGTTTTTAATTTCTATTTCAATCTGAACTTCGCCGTAAACATCCCAGTATAATGCGGTAACATCTGTGCCAATCCAAAAATCTAATATTTTACCTGTTATGGTAAGATTCTCGTCGATGTTATTAGTGCTATACCCATTATTTGTTAATTCGCGACGGAACTCATTATGGATTATTTCTGCAATAGGCCGCTCAACGGACACATCATTTACTGGCAAACCTAAACCAGCCTGTTTGCCTCCAATCAGTTCGGGTGCTTTATTCTTGGTACGAATATCTTGAAACATTTCGAGTGTGATATTGGATGTGATTTGGTTAGTGCTTGTCGTACTTGGTGCTAGACTATCTTCGAATTTCAATGTAGATGGCCCTAAAGAAAGGCAACCTGAGGTAGAAAGAAGCAGGGCTATTATTAAACAGTAAAAATATTTGGTGTTAAAAAATTTCATTTTTTCTCCATTTATTAGTGATTTTTAATCATGTTTATTGAATATGCTGTTGATAACCTCATTAACCATTTCTGCTGGTGTTTTTCTGGTAAGGGAAGTGTGGTATGAATTGCCAGATGCTAAAGGAAAATTGTTTTTTGGGTCTCTTATTTTTATCGTAAGTTCTATCATATACATGGTTAAATCCCAAATCCATTTGTCTTTATACGTGACTATAGCATCAACCCCTTCTGGTGTTTCAACTCCAGAAGTTACTTGATATCCAATTTCCTTAAGCTTATTGGCTATTAATATATTTATTTCTCTGCCATCTGGTGCAAATTTAGTTACATGAATTGATTTGATGCTGGCAAGATTGGCATTTGGGGCAATGTTAGCTGTTGCACGATTAAAAGCACAACCTGAGGCTAGTATAGTGATGATAAGTAACAGGCTTATATTTAGGAGTAACTTATATTTCATTTTTTCCCTATTGAGGCATAACGTTAAAACTCAGCGGAGCAAATGGGCAGTGCGGACTTGGTAAATTGCACGTATACACAGCAGTTTACAACTTGATCAAACCTGCCTCTTTTGTTCCGCTGGACTGCCTTGTTATGTGTTCTCTAGGCTTTACCAAGGTCTGGCTACAAGTACCATTCTGTCTTTATTTCACCAATATCTGCTTCCTTCCATTCTTTTTTCCAAAGCTCCCAAAACGGAATATCATTTGACGAAGGTGGCAAAACACATTTATCTATTTTTACTAATGATGGTAGGACGATAGATTCTCCAACCAATAATGCTTCTCCGGCTTGCAATGAAGGGA
Source organism: Thermodesulfobacteriota bacterium (assembly GCA_039714535.1). Classification (GTDB taxonomy): domain Bacteria; phylum Desulfobacterota; class Desulfobulbia; order Desulfobulbales; family JAGXFP01; genus JAGXFP01. Next base: position 117,122 of record JBDLJC010000001.1, read on the forward strand.
GTTTATCCGTTAAGTTTCCAAGTGTGTCAGGCAATAATCTTTTCACATAATTTTGATCAATTGGGTTTGTTAAACGCATTGCAATAAAACTATTACATTGCGAAAATATTGTTTCGGATATCTCAGAAGGTCTTTGGCTAGACAATAAGAGAGTTACTCCATACTTACGCCCTTCTTTTGCTATTCGCTCAATTGAATTTTTAGACGCCCGATATTTAACTAAATCACTTCTAGGGACATATTTGTGAGCTTCCTCATAAACAAGTAAAAATGGAGTATCATTGTTTATTTTTTCTTCTGGATCTTTTTTTGCTCTCAATCTTTTATAGAAATATCCGTACTCAAATATAATCCTTGATATCAAAGAAACGGTAATACTAAGAACATCGAATGGGACTCCACTTAAATCCAATATAGTTACATTACTTTTTGCACCATCTTTATTTCCGATTAATTGCTTAATTGTATCCTCAAATGAGATGTTTTTACTTTCTTCTCCAAGCAAGAAGTCTAATCTTTTGTCATTTAGCTTATTTTCTAATCGACTGACGAAGTTGGTTAATTTCCCAAACAATGTCCCTTGCTTTGTTGTGCCAGCCTTAGCTCCATCAATCATCTCTGTATTCTTGCTGTTTGCAAAATTTAATACTTCTTTAATGTCAAACATTAATGGGGAGTCATAATGGATTTTTGCTTTATCAGTTTCACTGCCGGTAAATTTGGCAATTCTATCTGCAACTACTGCTTCTTTAAAAACATTACGTTGATTATGGTCATTTGCTTCTGTGTCAATGAAGAGTTCTTCTAGTTCTTCACTTGTTAGAAGCCAGTATGGCAATCGTAAATCTGCTATTCCAAGGTTGATAGATTCAGGAAATGCTGATTTGTATTCTGAATGAATATCAAAGATAATGACATGAGAGTTATTTAATGCAAAAGTCCCGTCTTTGCCCTCTACAGCTTGTTGAATTATTTTTGTCACAGTATGTGATTTTCCTGATCCCGTTGATCCAATGACCGCGATATGTTTATTGAAAAAATTGTTTCCATTTACGGGTACTCGAATGTTAGAGTTTGACGATAAAGATGAGAATGTAAATTTTTCTTCGTTAACTATTGATTCTGCGTAAATGGCCAAAATTTCTTCTTCTTTTGCGGGTTCAACTTTTTTCGGTGGGATTGCAATTGTGTCTCCGCCTCGTTGAAATTTATTATCTTTGACAACTCCAAGAGGATTGGCCTCAATGATGTACCTACGCTTTGCGACACCTTCTTCTGCTACTTCTATCAGAAAATTATCAATTATTGCGATAAGAGCGATATCGTCATCGTCAGAAATACGTATGTAAGATCCGATCTTTAAGGTCTCAGCTGCTGATTGAATAAATTCGTCATCAACAGCTATTTTGACTTTATTGGGATACACAGAGATTACTTCCGCATTCACCTTGTCTTCGTCTGCCATCAGATGATCTCCTTTATATTTCCTAAATCATTAATCTGGATAACAACACTTTTCACATCCACGTTGGGTATTGAAAGATAGGGTTTATCAAAATAGAATTGATAAACTTCTTTTGTCTTAGTGACATGGGTCAATGTATCAGTTATGTGAGTTTCTTTTGTTAATATTTTTGCTTTAATATTGTTACTGCTGTCTGCTTTTGTGGCAATTGATTTTGCTGAAAAGTCTGCCCCAGAAAAGGGGAAACCGTCTCTAAACTCAAAGCCTTCATCGTACAATTGTTTTTTCAATTCTAACAATCTACCGTCAGATATATTATTAAAATGAATATATGGACAATACGTTTGAGGTTCCCTCTTTTTTAGGTTTGAGTACCGTTTTGAAATTATAAATACTAAATCTTTTAATTCGCCGATGGCATAGTTTGCTGGCAAGTCGATTAAAAAGAAACGCTCAAAAGGTCGCTTGTTAAGTCTTCTGAAATATCTGTCCTTTAACTCTTTATGGTATTTTGCTTTTCCTTTTAGTTCAAAAAACCATTTATTGAAAAGGACAGTTTTGCGATTAATTCTTTTTAAAAAATCCTGCTTTGAAATTTTTCTGTCGTTAATATTGTTTTCAATTGCAATTTTCCGTATTTCATTCAAAGCATTATTATAGAAATAGTATTCAGCATCAAAAAGATCGCAGGAAAATGTGCCTTTTAAAAGGCTTATGATATCATCGAATTGTTCAAGATATTCTTTTGCATTAATATCGATTGATAATGTATCTAAAAAGTTCTGTAACTCTCTATCATTAAGTCCCAAATCCTCATGATGTTTTTTTTGCGTCCCATCTACTTTGTAGCTTAAAAATTTATCTTTCAAGAAATTTACATCTATTGGCAAAGTAAGCTTGTTATGCCCGGACTTGTAATGCCCATATAGGTGATATTTAATTTGAGGTTTATGTTCTGATTTAGCTTTCCCAAAATGAGAAAGCATAAATCTGATTGGTTTAGAAATTACAGAGTGATTATATTCCGTTTTTGAATAATACTTACACTGTATTGCGATTGTTTCCAAAGATGTTGCAATGTCAATATCTTCAACACCTTCAACTACAATCTCGTCTGTATCATTAGAGAGACTCAATAATTGTAGGATTGAGTAATCGAACTGATAGAAATATCCTTTAATTGTGTCTGTTGCACTTCTATTGCTCATGGAGTCATCTTTGATATTAGAAATTTAGTCTCTGCCACACATAACGCTATGCATCACCAGTGGCGCCCATTGACTTGCCGCGTCAGCGCCGCAGACGTTCCCGCCATCTGGTGAATGAAATTGTTAAATGATTATTTATCTTTTAGAACTTTTAAATCAGAAACAGCCTCGAGCAACCAAACAGAGCCTTTCCGCTCTAAAAAACCTTGAACTTCCAACAACTCTCTAGATTTATGGGCCTCAATAGCCTGAAGATATTGACTTATCCCTAGCTCAATTCTCACATCGATATTTCCATATTCCTCATGATAGTGTTTAAGAATAATAGTTCTTTTGCCATCCTCACTTGTTGGATCATTGCTATGCAGGTTTACAACCTTTCCAATAATTAGTGTCTTTTCCGGCGATACTTCTTTCAGCTTTTCTGCTGCATATTTCAAATATGAAATTTCCTCATCACCAAACGTTTTTGATTTGAAATCTGACACATCTTCAGTTGGAGGTAAATTGGTGGCCCATTGAACAGACAATTCTACTGGTATTTCAAGAGCCTCTCCCATTTCAACGATGGCTTCACACATTCTTGAGTTGAACCCAGAACTAAAATTGGCGACCAAAATTTCTGGGTCTTTCTTGGATACAGCTTCAGTTGTGTTCTTTATGCCTCGCACAATCCTCTCAATAACTTTCCTTTCAATAGGAGGCGAAAATAAGCCTTGTTGTTTGAATTCTTCAATTACTGGTGTTTCAATAGAGAAGCCAAAACTGCCCTGGAAGGTGTGGCCAAACCTTATTTTCTCGGCCATCTGATAGCCAACAGTCGAAGGGTAATTATGATGAGGTAGTGCATTCTTTTCAGAACATGCGCTATATACAAAAAGATTGCGAATACCGTTCACTTCTTTTTTGGCAAGTTCTAGAGGGATGCTAGACAGGGACTTGTCGTTAGGTGAGATCTTTATAAAAAAATTATCCCTATTAAAACATTTCAAAAGACCAGCTAATATTGACGGTTCTATTTCGTAAAGATTAGATATTAATAAAAAAACGTCGTACATTCTTTTGTCAAAATCTTCAAAGTTGTCAGAGCGTGGAAGAAACAATTCAAGAGGAACACCCGCATCATTTTTAGGACCGTGAAAAACTGATAATTTCCTATTCCGATGAACTATTTCTTTCCAATCTTTTGATTTTAAAAATGACTTTAAATCAAACAGTGAAATTCCTCTGATAAGCTCAAAAGGGGATTTTATTTCTGTCATGACAAATCCCCACTGCTAACTTTTGTGATTAAATTCTTTATTGTGCTTGGCGTTAGAAGTTGTTCCCGAGGTATTTTGACCCTGACAGTAGATGTATTTTTTGTGGGTTCGCCACTTACTGAGAAATAATAGCAACATTTTTTTATCGTCAACGATTCTTCAGATACACAAATCCATTCTTTAATATCTTTTGGAAGGCACATAACCACAAGAAAGCAGGGAATAGTAGAATTGTTTCTACGATACAAAAGCTTGTTGTATACGTCTGCATCTAGGTCATAAATTACATGGTTTTCATCCACACCCAAATTTATTGTCGCTTTAAGTTGGCAGTCAAATATGCCACCCATATCCATTCGTTTTCCATCAATGGAATCGACTCGCCGAACTGTAAGGTCAACACCATAGTCATGATTGACTATGTCATATGTTGCCCCAGCTCTCGAGACAATGGCGCTAACCAAAGACACGCTCATGGATTCTTCGATAGATTGGATGGGAGTGGTCATTATTAGTATTTATTTGTTGTTGGTTATATTTTGCATTTCACCATCGATTGGCAGGCACCTTTGCCTTGCTATCTAAATGTTGAAGCAGTTTTCAGGCATTTTCACCCCTCAAGGGGGTACTGAAAAGAGTGCCTTGTTTGTAATATCTCGATATTTTATCGACGACCTTAATAGCCGGTAGCCAATATGATATACCTATCATTTTATTTCGGTTGATACCAGAAAAAAGGGGACGGGCTTTAAGATCTCAAACCGAGAAGGATTTTTGTGTTGGCATCTGAGATAAGAAAGGAAGGTTGGGAGAAATAAAAAAGGTTTTCGCTTGATAAACGGAAAACCCCTGAAGCATGGTCGGCGGCTCCTCAAAACCAGCCGCTTTGCCGGCACCACTCTTCCTTGATCTCCTCAATCTGGTTCCGGTAGGGTTCCACCGGACTTTCCTGGCCGCATCCCGTGCAGACTACTGTGGCATTGTGTCAGCGGCCCCGGAGGAAGGCGGTCCCGCCGCAGAACAGGCAGGTGAGTTGCAGGTCGTTATCGGGCTCTGTTGTATTCAACTTGGCTTGCCTGTTTTTTAATAAAAAAAAGGGTTTCCGATTAATAACCGGAAACCCTTTTGAATTTCGTGGGGTGAGTGATGGGATTTGAACCCACGGCCTCCTGGGCCACAACCAGGTGCTCTAACCAACTGAGCTACACCCACCATGCATATCTGAACAGCAAGCAACTATTTACTAGAAAGATTTTCTTTTAGCAAGGTCAAATTGGCCAGAGACCACTTCTATTATTTATTAGCGGTTTCCTTGCCGCAATGCTTGCAGATCTTGGCCTGGGCCTTGATGATTTCGGCGCAGTAGGGGCATTCCATCCGGTTATGATGTTTAAGGATTTTGACGATGGCCAGGTTGGCAAGCTGCTCGATTGCGGTATGGCGGAATTTATGGGCCCGGATCGGGTCGATGCATGCCAGGTCATTAAGTTCGGTAAGCAGTTCACAGGCCCGGTGGCGGCTGTCCAGGTGGGCCTCTTCATCGGTTACCAGGAAGATGACCGGCTCCAGGTTTTTCTCCGCTACACAGGTATCGAGTTGGGCGCGGGCCTTTTTCTCATCCTCATAGCGAACGTTGCCGGCGCCAATCTTATCCGGATCGACAATGCTGCCGGTAAAGGCCTCTTTGCTGCCGACCATCATCGTCCCGCCTTTCTCTTCGTTGGGGAGCAGCATGTAACGGCAGGAAGCGGCATGGCCGTATTGTTCCTCAAAATGTTCCCAGCTTTTCTTGAAAACAGGACAATCGTCATTAAGGCAGATGAAAATCAGTTCGGTACCCCAGCCCAGTCCGTCACCAACGTGATATGGCGGGGTGTGACAGCAGGAGAGCTGTTCGTTGCAGTGCGGGCAATCATGTTTCTGCCTGGCTATTTCATAGCAGCGCTCATCCACAAACATTTTGAATCTACCTCCGGTAATGCGTTGAGAATCTCGTAACGGATCGGTGGTTATAACCACCTTGAACCGGCAACAGGCCAACAACGATCGTTTGGATTTTAGTCGAGATCATTTTATATGCTTAAGAGGCTGAGAAAATAATGCATAATGTTATTGTGGTCAATGGGAGTTGAGAATTAATCGTAAATATAAGAAAACGGTTTTTCAGTTGATTGGTTTTGCGCCAACCTCGGCCCGACTCAAACCTGAAAACAAGTTTGAAACAATTTTAGCTGTTTTTTTTGCCATTATGATATACCTTTACCTCCTTTGTGGACTCGATTCCATAAAAGTGGCAACGGGTTGGTTCTCTTTTTGTTGCCGGTAATGATTGTCGTCAAGAATTTATGCACGGGCCCCTATAAATCTTACAGGCCTGTTGTCTGTTAACTAACCAATACTATTGAAGATTATGGAAGAGATAAAGAAGTCCAGATACGCAGAAGCCGGTGTTGATATCGACAAGGGCAATGATTTTATCGATAATATTAAGCCCCTGGTCTCCGCTACCTTTAATCGCGGCGTCCTTACCGATATCGGTGGTTTTGGCGGCCTGTTCGCCCTGGGCAGTGATCGCTATGAAGATCCGGTGCTGGTCTCTTCCACCGATGGGGTGGGGACCAAGCTGACCGTGGCCCAGCTTTGCGGTAAACACGATACAATCGGGATCGATCTGGTGGCCATGTGTGTTAATGATGTGGTTGTCTCCGGGGCCAAGCCGTTGTTTTTTCTGGATTATTTTTCCATTGGCAAATTGGATAACGAACTGGCTGTCGATGTTGTCAAGGGAATCGCTGAAGGCTGTAAGATCTCCAACTGTTCTTTGATTGGCGGTGAGACCGCCGAGATGCCGGGGATTTATAAAGAAGGTGATTACGATCTGGCCGGTTTTGTCGTAGGAATCGCCGAGAGGGACGATATTATTGATGGCACCGATATCCGGGTTGGCAACAAGATCATTGGTTTGGCCTCCAGCGGGGTGCATAGCAATGGTTACTCCCTGGCCCGCAAGATCTTCTTTGAGGAGCACGGCTTCGGGGTTGATACCCATCTGGATGAATTAGGCTGCACGGTTGGCGAAGAGTTGCTCAAACCCACTCGTATCTACGTTGAGCCGCTGTTGAACATCATCAAAAATTTCAAAGTTCATGGTTTGGTTCATGTTACCGGTGGCGGTTTCTTCGATAATATCCCCCGGGTATTGCCCCAGGGGTGCAAGGTCAAGATTGAAGACGGCAGTTGGGCGGTTCCGCCGGTTTTCAGTTATATGTGTAAGCAGGGCAATGTTTCACCGGAAGAGATGTTCCGGACCTTCAACTGCGGGATTGGCATGGTTGCCTTTGTTGATGGTGATCAGGCCGATGATATCTGTTTTCAGTTGGCGGCCATGGGTGAGACCTCTTTCGTGATTGGTGAGGTTGTGGCCAAGGGCGATGATGAGCCGGTGATCGAGATTGACTGCGAGGCAAACTTCTAAGCAGTTCAAGACAAACAATGCGGCTATAGTGTGGCCGCAGATGGAGAGTTAGAGGGTATAAAAAAAGGGGCGGTCGCTGATGCGGCTGCCCCTTTTTACATTGATTCTCGGGCAATTCAACTTCTGCCGCAGTCCTTCTGGCCACCCTTTAACTTATATAAGGCGTGGGGCAGGGCGTTAATAACCACCAGCAGATTTTCGGTGGCGGCTTTTTCACTGCCCGGCAGGTTGATGATTATGCTTTTCTTCCTGGCGCCGGCCAAACCACGGGAAAGAATGGCCTTAATGGTTTTGCTGATATTCTCCATCCGCATCGCCTCACTAATTCCCGGGATCTCATAGTCGAGGATGGGGCGGGTTGCTTCCGGGGTAATATCTCTGGGGCTTAAGCCGGTGCCGCCGGTAGTTATAACCAGATCGATTCCCTCTTGATCGACCCAGTCGATTATAACCCGTTGGATTTCAGCAATCTCGTCCGGCACCATTGAGGTGGCGCTTAACGAAAAGCCATGCCGGCCAAGAATCTTGCCGAGGGCCGGGCCGCTGGTGTCTGCCCTTTCCTGACGGGAGCCCCGGTCACTGATGGTAAGAACACCGCAGTTGTAAGAATGATTAATCTCAGGCACGGTTATTCCTTTGCGGCTTTGGCCTGTTCGATGATTTTTTCTGCCAGGTTCATCGGGACTTCTTCATAATGGGAAAATTCGGACTTGAATGAACCGCGGCCGGCGGTAATCGAATTCAAATCCGGGGCATACCTGAGGATCTCCGCCATGGGGGTCTGGGCGTTGATAACTTCAAGCTTGTTCTCGGAATCCATACCCATTACCCGACCGCGTCTGCCATTAAGATCGCCGATTACATCGCCGACATATTCTTTAGGGATCATGATGGTCATATCCATGATCGGTTCGAGGAGGACCGGGTTCGCCTCCTGGGCCCCTTTTCTAAAGGCAAGTGCGCCGGAGAGTTTGAAGGCCATTTCCGACGAGTCAACGGCATGGAAAGAGCCGTCGACCAAAGATACTTTGATGTCTACCACCGGGTATCCGGCGATTATTCCCTTCTCCATTGCCTCTAAAACGCCCTTTTCAACCGCAGGGATGTACGTTTTGGGGATGACGCCGCCAACGATCTTGTCCTCAAAGGCAAAGCCCCCGCCCTTGGCCAGCGGGGCGAGCTCGATCCAGCTATCGGCATATTGACCGTGGCCGCCGGTCTGTTTCTTGTGTTTGCCCTGGACCCTGGCCTTGCCCTTGATGGTTTCCTTGTAGGGGATTTTTGGCGCTTCAAGTTTCATCTCAACCCCGAATTTACGCTTAATCCGCTCGCCAATTACTTCCAGGTGGATTTGGCCAACGCCGGAGATCAGGGTTTGTCTGGTTTGCTGGTCCCTGGTAAGTTTGAGGGTGGGGTCTTCTTCAAGCATCTTGCTGAGAGAGGCGTGGAGCTTTTCCTCGTCTTTTTTATCGTCGGTGGTAATGGCGTACGAGATGCTTGGTGCGATCGGGACCAGTTCATCGAACACAACCGGGTCATCAGCACTGCAGATAGAGTCGCCGGTGACGGTTGCTTTGAGTTTAGCTATGGCAATAACCATGCCCGGCCCGGCGCTGTCAACTTTGCTCTGATTTTTCCCTTCCATCAGCAGAAGATGGCTGAACTTTTCGACGGTATCTTTGCTTGAATTATAGAACGAGTCACCGCTTAGGGTGCCGGATACCACTTTAAGGATGGTAAGACGACCGGCATATGGGTCGGCTATGGTCTTGAAGACTTGGGCGGAAAAAGGGGCATCCAGGGTCGGCTGGCGTTCGATAATATCGCCGGTCTTGGGGGCGGTGCCAATCTGGGCCGGGCAGTCGCACGGTGCTGCCATAAAATCATTGATTAAGTCAAGCAGGAGGACTGTGCCTGAATTGGCGGTGGCTGCGGCTAAGGTAACCAGGCTGATATCGCCGCTTTTGACGGCTTTTTTCAGGCCACTGTGCAGATCTTCATCGGTTAGTTCACCTTCTTCAAGGAATTTTTCGATCAGCTCGTCGTCGGTTTCAGCGACCTGCTCCATGAGATTGTCCCGATATAGGGCAAGATCGTCAGCCATGTCCTCCGGGATTTCACTCTCTTTAACCGTACCGTTATCGCCGGCAAACATGTACGCTTTCTGGGTGAGGACATCGATTATTCCCTTGAAGTTGTCTTCTGAGCCAATGGGTAAATGGATAACGGCCGGTTTAAAGGGCAGTTCGTTTTTGATCCCAGCCAGGGTCGTCTCAAAATTGGCCCTTTCCCGATCCATTTTGTTGATGACGATAAACGAGGGCAGGTGCTGGTTACAGACAAAATCGGCAATCTTTTCGGTCTGGCTCTTGAGGGCTTGGTTGGCTTCTATGACGAAGAGGGCATTGTTGGCTATTTTGGCCGCGAAGGCGGCATCGTTTAAAAAGTTATCGTCACCGGGGGTGTCGATCAGATAAATCGAGTTCTTTTGCCAACTGTAATGGTTGAAGGATGCGTTGATTGTTGCCTTGTGCCTGATTTCCTCGGCATCGAAATCCATCACCGAAGAACCATCGTCCACCTTGCCGAGCCGCTTGGTTTTGCCGGCGGTAAAGAGTAGAGCTTCTGTCAAGGATGTTTTGCCGCTTTTACCGTGACCGAAAATTGCTACATTCCGAACCAGATTAATATCCTGCATGGATGCCTCCGTTATAGAAGTTTGATGGCGTCACAAAAAATCCGATCTACGGCGTCGTAGCGCCTTTTTGTTCGTTCGGCATACCACATGTATGGCCTCACTCACAAAAACACATTACTCCTCGGAGTCTCACTCCGTTCGCTTACCTGTTTATCGAATTTTTTGCTTAGCCATCCCGAGACTTTTTACGAGACCATCAAATTTAACCGGTAAAATATCAAGCTATGCAGATGTGCCGGGTCGTGGGCGATGTTTTGTCCGATGATCCTGGGAACCCGGCAAACTGTTTGGTGCGTATTGTGCGATACTTCGAGACCTTGTAATCGTTAATTCTTACTATCAGGGGGCCTAATCTCAAAGGAAAAATTCTCATTTAAGAAAAAAATATTGGGGTGAAGGTTGTCAGTAACAAACGGTAAAGAGAAATAAGGGCAGATAACTTAATCACTTGCTATAAACCTGGATAAATTTTCCTGTAAGCATTATTAGGCTGGAACTGGTCTTGAAAATCATGAGTTTTGCCGGTGTTGGGTGTCGTCGCTGTTGTCATCCGCCCCGCAAATTGCTAAGTTTGCCTTGGAATTAATTGTTTTCCGGTCATTACTGAAGCTCAGTTACTTTGGAAATATTTGTTAACCTTCTGATTTATTGATCAAATGGCAGCCAGAAATTATTTAGATAAGGACTTTTCTCAATGAAAAAACCGGCAAAGGATACCGGCCGTATTGCCCGGTCGGCCGGCACGGTCAGTATTGCCGTGCTGTGCAGCAGGGTACTTGGCCTGATCAGGGAGCAGGTCTTTGCCTTTCTGTTCGGCGCCGGTTTTGCCTATGATGCCTTTGTGGTCGCCTTCCGGATTCCCAATCTGCTTAGGGACCTGTTCGGCGAAGGAGCATTAAGTGCCGCCTTCGTCACGGTTTTCTCTGATTATGAAGTCAATCGTAGTAAGCGGGATAGCCTGCGGTTGGCCGGAAATGTCATGGTCTTTTTTGTAATTATCTTGAGTGTGATTACCCTGTTGGGAATCTGGCAGGCTGAAAATATTGTCCGCTTGCTGGTCCAAGCCAAGTTTGAGTTGACTCCGGGCAAGGTGGAATTGACCAGATTGATGACGGTCATCATGTTTCCCTTTTTGATTTTGGTCTCGTTATCTTCGGTTTGTATGGGAATCCTCAACACCCGCGGCCATTTCTTTATTCCCTCGGTGTCCTCCGCCTTCTTTAATCTGGGTTCGATACTCGGTGGCGTCGGCCTGGCCTTGGTTATGCCTAAGTACGGCCAGCCGCCAATTGTCGGCATGGCTGTTGGTACCCTGATCGGTGGGGTGCTGCAGCTGGTCGGCCAGTTCCCTTCCCTCAAAAAGGCCGGTTTTCGTTTCGTGCCGAATCTTGATCTGACCGATCCCGGTCTGCACCGGATTATTCGGTTGATGGTGCCGGCGGTGGCGGGGTTGGCCGCCCTGCAGATTAATGTGTTCATCAATAGCTTTTTCGCCTCGTCGCTTCAGGAGGGCAGTCTGTCCTGGCTGAATTACGCCTTTCGGCTCTTCATGCTGCCGGTGGGGGTGTTCGGGGTGGCCGTTTCCATTGCCGCCCATCCGGTTATGGCTCGTCAGGCGGCAACCGGCAGTGTGACCGGTCTCAAAGAGTCATATGTATCGACCTTGACGATTGCTTTTTGTCTAACGATTCCAGCTGCCGCCGGTCTCATTATCCTGGCTGAACCGATAATCAGGCTGATCTTTCAGTATGGGCGCTTTGATGCATTTGCAACGGCCATGACCTCCCAGGCCCTGGTCTATTACGCGATCGGCCTTGCCTCTTATGCGGCGGTCAAGGTGACGGTGCCGGTTTTCTATAATATTAACCATACCCGTACGCCGGTGGTTGGGAGTTTCCTGGCCGTGCTGATAAATCTGCTGGTAATTCTGCTCTTGATTGATCATCTCCAGCACCGGGCTCTGGCTCTGTCGATCTCCTGTGCCATGACCGCTAATTTTATGTTCCTGTTTGTTGTTCTTTATCGTAAGTTGTCGGGTCTGCCCCTGCAGTATCTGGCGGGGGGATTTATAAAGGTGTTGCTTGCCTCATTGGCTATGATCGGCTGGTTGCTGGCGTTGGATGGTCTCTTGGGCTTGCGGGCGGCAGGCAGCAATATTATTGTCGATATGTTGATGCTGGCCATCTGCATTACTTCAGGGGTAGTTGTTTACGGAGTGGTGCTTTACAAGCTGAATCTGCCGGAGTTACAACTGGTTGTCGAAAGGCTGAAAGAAAGATTGTCCGGTTAGCGGCTAAGCCGTCGTTCAAAAACAATTTTAATCTTGAGATGGTTTGCGCGGCATCAGGATGTTGTAACGAAGTGGTCAGGAATTTTATGGTTTTTTCGTAACGGCTCCTAATTCCCTGGGGCCAGGGTTCTTAATAACTGGAACTGGGATAGAATGGCGGGTACGGCGGTATCGACCCTGAGGATGCGGGGGCCGAGCGAGAAACAGCTGAAACCCTGTTGGCGGAACAGGTCTATTTCAAAATCCACCCAGCCGCCCTCCGGGCCGATGGCGATTAGGGACGGACTGGCTGATTCGGCTAATAGGGACGGGGTGAGTTCTTTTTCCCCGCCGGGATGGGCGACCAGCTTGACCGGGCAATCTTGAACGGTTTCGGGTAAATAGTCTTCGACAAAGGGCCGAAAGCGGTGGTGGATGGATATTTCCGGCAACCTGGTGTCCATGGCCTGCTCCAAACCAAGGAGTAGGTACTCGCGGAGGTTGTCCTCGGTCAGGAGGGAGGCCTTGAAAAAGCTTTTCTCAACCCGGTTGGCGTTGATCAGGAAAATCTTTTCAATACCTAGTGAGGCGGCTTGGGCCAGGACCCTTTTTAGCATGATGGGCCGGGGTAGGGCGAGGATTAGGCTGGTCGGTGTTTTTGGCGGCGGCGGGGTGTCGGTCTCGACCGTCACTACGACTAGGCCGGGCTCAATATTATGGATCAGGCCGGAGCCAATCAAGCCGTTGATAATCCCGATCCGGATCGTATCGCCTTTCTTGCTGCGCAGGGTTTTGCGAATATGGGTGGCTCGGCGGCCGGTGAGGGTTACTGATCGTTCTTTTATTTCCAGGGGATCGATGAGGATCAGGTTCATGGTATCTACTTTTAATGAATTCCAGCTGCTGTTTTGTCTGTTGAATATAATCGAACAGAGAAGGTAAACTAAATCTCCATGCTGTTGATCTATAACCTGTTACAAATAATTCTGGTAATTTTTCTGCTGCCGATTCTGCTGGTGTTCGTGTTACTGACCCCTAAATATCGCAAGGCAACGTGGCTGCGGCTCGGTTTTGGTTTGCATGATCTGGTGCGGCATCTTTCGGTTGGCCGACCGCGGATCTGGGTCCATGCCCTGTCGGTTGGCGAAGTCTCTTCGGCTCGGGCCCTGGTTCGGAGACTCAAGCAGGAGTATCCCGATGGCGTCTTGATCTTTTCGGCCTCGACCAGTTCGGGCCACAGATATGCGGCCTCGGTCTTGGCTGGGCAGGTGGATATACAGGTGCCATTTCCCCTGGATCTTTTTTGGAGTGTGGAGCGATTTGTCCGGCTTCTTGCCCCGGATGTTTTTGTCTTGGTCGAGACGGACCTCTGGCCGAATTTCCTTGCTTCACTCGAACGCCATGGCGTCCCGGCCTTGCTGGTCAATGGGCGAATATCCGCAGAGTCGTTTCAGAAGTATCTTCGGTTCAGGTTCCTTTTTACTCCCCTGTTCAGGAGCTTTAAATATATGGCCATGCAGACCGAGGCCGATGCCGGGAAGATGAAACAGCTGGGGGTATCGGCTGATCGTTTGCTTGGCCTTGGCAACCTCAAGTACGGGGTGCTGGATGAATCGGGCCAACCCAGTCTGAGCAGGCGAACCCTGGCGGCCGAGGAACTGGCCGATAAACGACTCTGGGTTGCTGGTTCCACCCATCCAGGCGAAGAGGAAATAATCCTCAAGGTATATCAGCAGTTACGGCGGGTCTTTAATGATCTCTATTTGATCATCGCGCCGCGTAATGTCGAGCGTGGGGGGGAGATAGCTGCTATGGCCGGCAACTTAGGTCTTAAGGCGGTCCGTCGTAGTGAGGGGGGCAGTCTGGCCGATGACCTGTTAATCCTTGATACACTTGGTGAGTTGGCCGCTGTTTACGGATTAGCTGACTTTGCCTTTGTCGGCGGGAGTCTGGTCAGGGAGAGGGGCCATAATCCTTTGGAACCGGCGGCCTTTGCCAAGCCCGTTATCTTTGGGCCCTATATGGAAGATTTTACTGAGATTGCCGGGGATCTGCTTGCTGTTGGCGGGGCATGCAGAGTTGATGGTGAAAAGGCGATGATCTCGATTCTTGAAAAATGGCTGGGCGACGATAAAGACCGGCAGGCGGCCGGGCAATGTGCGGCTCGTTTTGTCGAAGATCAGGGTGGGGTGACGGCTAGGCATGTCGACCTGGTGCGCCAGGTAATTAATGAGAGAAAAGAGTGATGAATAAATTGCGCCGATTGGCCTTTCTTTTGGGGCGGCCGCTGTCTCCCCTGTACGGAGCCCTGATGAGAAAAAGGGCCGATTGGTACCGATCCGGGGTCATGGAGAGTATCGACTTGTCTGTACCGGTGATCAGTGTCGGTAATCTGACCATGGGCGGCACCGGTAAAACGCCGCTGACAATATATGTCGCCGAATGTCTGTTGGCCGCCGGTTATAAGCCGGCGATAGTTAGTCGTGGTTATGGTGGTAAAGCTCGCCAGGAGGTTAATCTGGTTAGTGACGGTAAACAATGCCTGCTTGATGTCGTCCAGGCTGGAGATGAGCCCCGCTTAATGGCCGAGGCCCTGTCGGGAGTAGCTGTCGTCACCGGGGTGAAAAGACCGGTAGCCGCGGATTTTGCGGTTAAAGAGCTGGGGGTGGATGTTGTCATTCTGGATGACGGTTTTCAGCACATGGCCCTGCAGCGCGATCTTGACTTGGTCCTGTTTAAGGCTCCAGGTTTTATGGGGAATGGCCGAGTCTTTCCAGGCGGTGAACTGCGGGAACCGGTCAAGGCCCTGGGCCGAGCCCATGCCTTTGTGCTTACCGGGATTGATCGTCAAAATCAACTGGCGGCGGAGGATTTTAAAAAGTTTCTTGGCGAGGAATTCCCTGGCAAACCGGTTTTTATGGCGGGATATCGTTTTAAGTCTCTAATTGATCAGGCCGGCGAGTCGGTTGGCAAAGAGGTTCTTAATCAAAAGCTCTACGGTTTTTGTGGGTTGGCTGAACCGGGTGGCTTTTTGCGGACAATCAGTGAGCAGGGGGGGAGCCTCTTTGGTTTTTCTGTTTTTCCTGATCATCATCCCTACACTGTGACTGATTTGGATAATCTGGTTGCCGCTGCCGGTGATTTTGGTTGTGATGCCCTGTTGACTTCGGAGAAAGATATGGTCAAGCTAAGGGATCTTCCCTGTCGTCTGCCGATTTACGCTCTCACTGTTGAATTAGATCTTCCCGCATCGTTCCGGAGCCTGTTGCTGGCCATTTGAGTTTTTTGCCGTCGACCTTCAGTTAATCTGACAACGTTAAGGTGTTTTGATTTGCCATCGTTGTGTTTTTTTTTCCACAAATATCCGATGTCTTTCTGGCGTTGTTGTGTTTTCGTCCTGTTTAACCCCTTGTTTATGCATGTTTTTGCGTGGTAGTCGTTTTTGTCGTCATTGTGGCCCGTTAATTGCACTGATACTGGCGAGGGTTGCACTGTGGTTGTAACCACATACATTCTGAATACAAGAGAAATTAAGATATTGGGATCCACATGAAAGGCTTTTTGAAGAAAATTCATCCTCACCAACATACCCTGAGTAAAGAGATTAGTTTCAGTGGTATCGGTTTGCACTCCGGGCTGCCTATCGCAATGAAGATCAAACCGGCCAAGCCCGATACCGGTATTCGCTTTTTTCGTACGGATCTTCAACAAGAGATTCCCGCGATGATGGACAGGGTAGTTGATACCACTCTGGCAACGACTATCGGGGCAAACGGTGCTTCTGTTTCGACCACGGAACATCTGCTGGCCGCTTTGGCCGGACTGGGGATCGACAATGCACTTGTCGAATTGAATGGTCCCGAGGTTCCGATCATGGATGGCAGCTCCGCTCCTTTTGTTCACATCATCAAACGAATTGAACGCAAGCGTCAGGATGTCTGCCGGAAATTACTCAAGATTACCAAGGAGATATCATTTCAGGCCGGTGACACCATGATCCGCTTGCTCCCGTACGATGGTTATAAGGTTACCTGCGAGATTGATTTTGATCATCAGTTGATTCGCAAGCAGAAATATACGGTGGATGTCAATTCCAAGAGGTTTATTAAGGAGATCTCTGCGGCCCGGACCTTTGGCTTCATGGATCAGATTGAGGAACTCAGGGCCAATGGCCTGGCACTTGGCGGCTCCCTTGCAAACGCGGTGGTTATCGATCAGACCAAGGTGCTTAATATTGAGGGGTTGCGCTTCTCTGATGAGTTTGTCCGCCACAAGGTTCTTGATCTTATCGGTGATCTGGCTCTGCTTGGCTGCCAAATAATCGGTCGTGTCGTGGCCTCAAAATCTGGTCATGGTCATCATCTTGGTTTGATGAAGGAGATTGTGGCCCATCCGGAGTGTTGGGAATTTGTGACTCTGGAGAAAAACGAGAAAGAGGGCGTGCTGGCCAAAGTAGTTTCCTCGACCAAGGAAGCTGGCAACTTGATCCTGCCCTTTCTGGTTCCCTCTAATCCGGTGGCAACGGCACCTTCTTTGCGAGGCTCCTGATTGCCAAAAGATTAGATTGAGATATTTTGCTATCAAGGCCCAGCGGAACTTAGTTTCGGCTGGGCCTTTTTTTTAGATTAGTAAAAATATATTTGTCATAGTCAGGTATTTTCTCTACTATCACTTATCTAAATATTCTTTGAATCTTATGATTTTGACTATTCTTGGCTCTAATGGAGATAAATATGGAAATAACAGGCAAGATTGGCTTCCTCGGGGGTGGGCAGATGGCGGAGGCCCTCATCAAAGGCATTGTTCAGGCTGGGCTTTTTGCTGCGGAGCAGATTGTCGCGGTTGATCTGGCCGAAGAGCGCCGACAACTGTTGGCGGAGCAATATATGGTTAATGTGGCAGAAGACTCTGCTGGGTTGTCTGATTGTGCAGTCGTGGTTCTGGCGGTTAAACCTCAGGTGTTACCCGGTCTTCTGCAGAGTACGAGGGCGCATTTTAACAAGAGGCAACTGGTGATCTCAATTGCCGCCGGGGTCTCTCTTGGCGTCCTGGAGTCAAGTCTTGCCGGCTGTGATTGCCGGCTGGTTCGGGTGATGCCCAATACCCCGGCGTTGATAATGGAGGGCGCCGCAGCCCTGTGTGGCGGTACTCTGGCCAATGATGATGACCTGAAAATTGCTACGGCCATTTTCGATGCTGTTGGTAAGAGTGTGGTTCTTAGTGAAGCGGAAATAGATGCTGTAACCGGCTTGAGCGGTAGCGGTCCCGCTTACGTGTTCTCTTTTATTGAGGCCCTGATTGATGCTGGGGTCAAAGTCGGTCTTAATCGGGGTGTTGCCGAAACCCTTGCCTTGCAGACGATCTTGGGTTCGGTGAAGCTGGCCATTGATACCGGGAAGCATCCGGCTGATTTACGGGGGATGGTTACTTCGCCGGGTGGCACCACCATTGCCGGTCTTCATGAAATGGAAAGGGCGGGCTTCCAGGGTATAATAATGGATGCGGTTGAGGCGGCCACCAACCGTTCTCGCGAACTTGGTGAGATTGCGGCTGAGCGAGTTGGTAATTAATGAGAATAAGTAAGGTCGGCATAATTCTCAAGCAGGACTCTGATGCATCGAGGCGGATTGGTATCGAACTTGCGGCCTGGCTGCAGGAGAGGTCAGTAGACTCCATCCTTGATCAGATTACTGCCGATATGGACCTGCTCGTCATTCTTGGTGGTGATGGCACCCTGCTGCACGTTGCCTGTCAGGCCAGCCGTTTTAAAATCCCGGTGGTCGGAGTCAACCTGGGCAGTCTTGGTTTTTTAACTGAAGTATCTGTTGAGAATCGTTATGAGGCCCTGGAAAAGATTCTGGCCGGTTCGGTGGTTATTGAGGATCGGCTGATGCTTAAGTCCAGACTCTGCCAGGGCGAGTCTGGGACCTCAGATTGGTCCTATGCCTTGAATGATGTGGTCATCAGTAAGGGCAATATTGATCGCCTGGCCAGAATGGAGGCCTGGGCTGATGATGAGTTTATTACATCTTACCGGGCCGATGGTCTTATCTTTTCTACTCCGACCGGTTCAACGGCTTACAATCTGTCGGCCGGTGGCCCCATTATCCATCCGGAAATGCATTCTATCATGCTTACGCCAATATGCCCTTTTATGTTGGAAAGCAGACCAGTTCTTTTGCCACATACCGTCAGGTTGATGACCAGGGTTGCCGGTCAAACCGACGACATTAAAGTTATTGTCGATGGCCGTTCAACATTCGACATGGCTGACGGCGAGCATTTGGAAGTAATGGCGGCAGAGAATCCTCTCCGTCTGGTTTGTTCACCCCACAAGGGTTATTTTGAAATCCTGCGAAGTAAACTTAATTGGGGCGGTAAAACTATCTGATCAAGCGTTCTCTTCATCCGGGTTTATGGTCTGGTCTTCTTTCTCTTTAGCCATTGCGACTTTCCCGGCTTCGATAGCTTCATTCAGTGCTTTTTTCTTCTCGTCCAGATATTCCCGACCCCGATCCAAAGCTTCATCGGTTTTTTCCTTGAGCCCCTCCGGCAGGTTTTCTTTGAAATCGGCGCCGTATTCCGCCAGGATTCCCCTTGCTTCTTCACCGGTCTTGGTGGTCAGCAGCAGGGCGGTGGCTGCACCCAGCAGGGCACCGGTCAAGAAGATTGTGAATGATCCAGAACAGCATTCGTCTTTACTCATCTGATTGCGCCTCCATGGTTTTTTTTGATTTCGGTCCGTGGATAAGATTGAAAAAAGATCTTATGCCGGTGCCGATGGTGTCGAGTTTGGTGATAGCCGGGGTCAGAGCCGATCTGATAAGGTTGCTGGTAAGCAATAGTGACTCGCCGGCATATTTGGCGGTATTGATAATGGCGTCGGTTTGGGCAAGTTTGGTATTGATGTGATTAGACATCATCTGCATTTCCGTGGCAGTGCTGTTCAGTGAAGCAAGGATAGAGGGGAGATTCTGATTGAGATTGTCCATCACCATTTCTGCACGACGAGCGGTCTGTTTGAGTTGGACGAGGAGGGGAATCAGAAAGAACATTAAGATTATTATCGAAATGCCCGCAATGATCAGAAACAGATCTGTCAGGTTTAAGGTCATTTCCATGTTAGTTGGTCTCCTTGCTGTAGGCTCATCTCTTTACAGTCAGGATATCAGATTAGATACAGATGAGCAATAGGATGTGTAGTAAGAAATCTTGGCCGTGCAAAGCAGGCTACGGGTTGCTTGGATTTTTGGCG
Organism: Thermodesulfobacteriota bacterium; assembly: GCA_039714535.1. Taxonomy (GTDB): domain Bacteria; phylum Desulfobacterota; class Desulfobulbia; order Desulfobulbales; family JAGXFP01; genus JAGXFP01. Next base: position 136,754 of record JBDLJC010000001.1, read on the forward strand.
ATGGTGATGCTGGTACCCAACGATGGGATCACTATAGGACTGGCTCGGTCTTGTTGATGGCGGCCATTTTCCCGGTCAGGATGATTTGCTGATCTGGTACTTTTTCATTTTATACTGGAGCAGGCTTTTGGTGATGCCGAGGTTTTCGGCGGCGTGGGCCTGGATGTAATTGTTGTCGAGCATGGCAATTTCTATGAGATTCTTTTCTATGTTGTCGAGAAAGTCAGGCAATTTTACTCCAGCTGGAAGTTCGGTTAGAGATGTATTCTTACTTCCACCACTACTTGTCGGTAAAGGCTTGGTCTCAAGCTGAACATCGGCAACATCAATGCAGTCTGCTGTGCAAAGAATAGCCGCCCGCTCAATGGTGTTTTCAAACTCCCTGACATTGCCTTCCCAGGCCATTGTCTCCAGGGTCCGGAGGGCGCTGTTGGAAATATGTAATTCCGGTTTACTTAATTGTTTGGCAAATTTGTTAATGAAATGGGTGGCCAGTAAGGGGATGTCGCTGAGGCGCTCCCGCAAAGGCGGCATGTGGAGGTTCAGGACATTCAGTCGATAAAAGAGATCTTCCCGGAAGTTACCGTTATTGATCTCTTCCTTGAGGTCCTTGTTGGTGGCCGCAATGATTCTTACATCAACGGTAATGGTTTTGGTGGAGCCAAGTCGCTCAAGGGTTTTTTCCTGGATGACCCGCAGGAGCTTGGCCTGTAGGTTGAGGGGCATTTCCCCGATTTCATCCAAGAATATGGTGCCGGAGTCAGCCACTTCGAAGCGTCCTTTATGCAGGGCGACAGCACCGGTGAAGGCGCCTTTTTCGTGACCGAACAGTTCGCTTTCGAGTAGATGCTCGGGCAATCCGGCACAATTTAGGGCAATCAGGGGGGACTCTCGTCTGGGGCTGTTAAAATGAATAGCCCTTGCTACCAGCTCCTTGCCGGTGCCGGATTCACCGGTTATGAGGACCGAGGCGGTTGTCGGGGCAATTTTTTCAATCAGACCGAAGAGTGTCTGCATTTTATCATCTTTGCCGATCATATTGGCAAAGTTGTAACGATTGGATACTTCACTCTTCAGTCTTAAGTTTTCTCTGACCAGTCCATAGTGGGCAACGGCCTTTTGGATGCTTACCACCAGTTCTTCGTTGTTAAATGGTTTGGTCAGATAGTTGAAAGCCCCTGACTGCATGGCATTTACGGCTTTTTCCACTTCGCCGAAGGCGGTGATCATAATGACGGGCAGTGCGGCGTTGAATATCTTAATTTCCTTAAGGAACTCCATGCCGTTCATGCCGGGCATCCGCATGTCGGTGATGACCAGATCGAGATCGGTCTCTCTAACTATGGGCATGGCTTTTTCTGCCGACTCTGCGGTCAGAACTTCGTACCCCTCTTCTTTGGCTATCTCTGAAATGATTAATCTGTAGTTAGGTTCGTCGTCGACAATAAGTATGGTCTGCATTGGTTGTTATCCTTGGACTTGTAAGGTGATTCTGTCTGGTTATTCAGTGAATAAATCGCAAATTTTTAGACCTTAGTTATGAGATATATATTCCAAATATATACCGAGGTGAGATGCTTTTCACTGATTTTAGGGGGATTGGGCAATAGAGAAGTTGCGCTGTCTTTAACGTCCCAAGGCCAACCGTTCTTTAATTTTCTCCAGCAGGTTGTACGGTACAGGCGGCATAACCGGAGCGCCGCCGATACTTATCCCTTGCTTGATAGTGCCGTGGAAGTCGCTGCCGCCGGTTATGACAAGATCGAGTTCTTCGGCAAGACTGCAGAGACTTTTGCGGATTTTTTTGCTATGGCCCGGGTAGATGGCCTCGATACCGTCCAGTCCCTGATTGTGTAAATGCTTGATGTGCTCGGTTATCCGCTTAAGGGACTTAGCGAGGGTGATCGGGTGGGCGAGGACTGCCAGCCCGCCCGCCTGTTTTATTCTTTTGATAGTTTCGCTGGCCGGGAATCGTGCGGTTGCGGCATAGGCCAGGCCATTTTTTTTTAAATATTTTCCAAAAGCCTGGTCGAAGCTGCGTACCACCTTTTGCCTGACCAGGATGCGGGCAATGTGGGGTCTGCCGATCAAGCCGGAACAACTGGCCCTTAGTTCGTCCCGATCAATTTTGATGCCCAGTTTGGCGAGCTTTGCCAGAATTTGCCTATTTCGTTCCTCTCGGATTAACTGTAACTCGGTCAGTAGGGTCCGTAAATCCGGATTAAAGCGGTCAAGACCGTAGCCGAGAATGTGGACCGCCTTACCGTCATGATTGGCGCTAAGTTCAACCCCTGGAATCACCTCAATGCCGGCTTTGTCTCCGGCACTGATGGCTTCGGTTACTCCTGCCATGGTATCGTGATCGGTCAAGGATATCGCACACAGATTGGCCTCGGCCGCTTCCCGGATCAGATTGGTCGGGGTCGTGGTTCCATCTGAGCGGGTTGAATGGGTATGGAGATCAATATAGCGCACTTGATTGTTTTTAATAATGTTGATTGTTGATAGAGGGGGGCGAGATATTGGCAGTATTTATTTCCAGCGCAAGATTGCGTCTTGATTGCTTTAGGTAGTTTTTTCTCTTTTTTTTCGTGAAAATGCTTTATGTTTAACGGGCACTTTTAATAATATCCCATGCTATTGGAATGTCTAGATGCTTTTTTATTATTAGCATTGTGGGTAAGAGAGTTTTTTGTTAATCCGTCACGGTTGGTCTTTCAAGGATAGGAGAATATAGATGGCTCAGATTGATGCTTTTTTCAAACTTATGAACGAACAGGGGGCATCCGATTTGCACATGGTTGCCGGCCAGCAGCCCCTGTTACGGGTAAGGGGTGATATTGAAAGGGTTAAGTATAACGTTATGGATAACGATCAGCTTAAGTCGATGCTTTATGAGATAATTTCCGAGGATAAGATTAAATCATTTGAGGAAACCGGTGATATTGATTTTGGTTATGAAATTCCGGGTCTGGCCAGGTATAGGGGTAATCTTTTTCAGCAAAAATATGGGATTGGCGCGGTTTTCAGGGAGATTCCCAGTAAGATCATGACCTGTATGGATCTTAATTTACCAAAAGTTATATCCAAACTGGCTACTTTGCCCAAAGGGATGGTGCTGGTTACCGGTCCTACCGGTAGTGGTAAATCGACGACCCTAGCCGCAATTGTCGATGAGGCCAACCGGTTGCGGAAGGATCATATCCTTACGGTTGAAGATCCCATCGAATTTGTCCATGAGAGCCAGAATTGTATTGTCAACCATCGTGAAGTTGGAAGCCATACCAAATCTTTTGCCGCGGCCCTGCGCGGGGCGCTTCGTGAAGATCCTGATATTATCCTGGTCGGTGAGTTGCGCGATCTTGAAACAATTTCCCTGGCCATGGAAGCTGCCATGACCGGCCATCTGGTTTTTGCGACTCTGCATACCCTTAATGCGGCCAAGACCGTTGATCGTATTATTGAAATATTTCCGGCCAATCAGCAGGCTCAGGTTCGTTCAACTCTGGCCGATGCGTTACGGGCGGTAGTCTCCCAGACCCTGTTTAAGAGGATCGATATCAAGAGCCGTTGTCCCGCCCTTGAAATTATGATCTGTACCCCGGCGGTCCGGAACCTTATCCGTGAAGGTAAGACCTATCAGATGCCATCTGTGATGCAGACCGGGAAGAAATTTGGCATGCAGACCATGGATGACGCCATCATGGCGATGTTGAAAAAACGTTGGATATCTCCGGAAGATGCTTACACAAACAGTATCGATAAGACAAAATTTATCTCATTCCTGAGGAGACCGCCGGCAGATTTTACTGAAGTATGATCCGGGGTTTTCCCGGTAGGGTCTAGTTGTTTTGATCTTTTCTGCCGGTTTCCCGGAAATTGTTTGCCAGCTTAACTGGCCGTCTTTTTCGATGGCAAAGGTTATGGCTCCGGATGTGGCCGTATTGAAGGTCGTTGTCCCCTGTTGGTGGCACCACGCCGCGAATTCCGGGTCCGGGAAATTTTCGGATTTGAAGGGGCTGGCCGAAACAACCAACCACTTGGGGGCGCCCGCCTTCATCAAATGGTAACCGGCTGAATAGCGGCTGCCGTGGTGTGGGGCCAGTAGTACGTCGCATTGCAGGTCAACTCCTTGATCAATTAAATTCTGCCCGTCATCTGCCATGATGTCTCCGGGCAGAATGATCTTTTTGCCGGCAATTTCAAGTTTGATGACCAGGCTGCGGCTGTTGGTCGGCAAGTCGGGATCCCCCCTTAGATGCAGATTGCTGATGGAGGTTAGTTTTGCCGCCCCTCCACTTGCAATCACGGTGTCTTTATCGGGAATCCTGATTTCTGCGCCTGTTTCGACGGCGGTTCGGAGGATATTTCGGTATTCCCTTGAATTTTCTGCAGCGCCGTTTATCCAGACCACCGCCGGTCTGAAATTCTTTACAATAAACTCCAGTCCGTTGTAATGGTCTTGGTGTCCGTGGGAAATAACCAGGGTGTTGAGCCGCCGGATCGATTGGTGCCAGAGAAATGGGCCTATTATCTGCTCACCGGGATTGAATCTTGGTGACGATGAGCCGCCGCCGTCCACCAGAATGTTCTTGCCCCCAGGTAACTCTACTAACGTTGCACTGCCCTGGCCGACATCGAGAAAGGTGATTCTGGTCTGGTTGCTGTCTTTCCCACGGGAAAAGCTGCCTGTGGGGATATTCAAAATGAGGACCATTGTGAGCGCCGCCCCAACTTTAACCGACCTGCTGGATTTGAAGAACAGCAGGTAGCCACCGATCAGATAGTAAACTGCTATAGCAATTAATGAGGGTGGTGGCAGGGTGTGGGAGGTGAACGGTATCGCGGCCAGGGTTGCGGTGATCAGGTCCGCGCCTCTTAATCCTCCAGAACCGATGCCAAGGATGAATGCGGCGACATTGGGCAGCCAGGGAGAAAACAGGGCAGCGGTAAGGCCCGATGGTAAGGCCCAGAAACAGATCAGGGGTGCGGTTAGAATGGTTGCCAGTGGCCCTAAAAGTGATGCCTGACGAAAATGGTACAGGGTTATCGGGGCGGTGGCGAAAAGGGCGACCACGGAGACGGTAATGGAGGTGCGCAACCATAAAATGGCTTGGGAGGTTGGTGTCTGCTGGTGGTGCTCAAGGCTAAACAGTTCAGGAAATTGGCTGCTGAAGATAATAATTGCGGTAACGGCCAGGAAAGACAGTTGAAAGGATACCGAAAATAGTGCGGTTGGCTCATAGAAAAGAATCAGTAGAGCGGCCAGGGCCACGATGTTCAGCATGGATTTGGGACGATCAAGAACAATCGCGACGATCAGCATTGCGGCCATAATAAAGGCCCGGACCACCGGCGGTTGCAGGCCCGAAATCGTGGCATAACAGCCCATAATCAACAGGGTAAGAACTGCGGCAATTTTCCAGACAGGCCAGCGCAGTATCAACCATGACGATTTTCGTAAAAGAAAATTGATTAACAGGCCGCTCAACAAGGCCAGAAGAGCCATGTGCATTCCGGAGATGGCTAGGAGGTGGATAGCGCCAGAGCGTTTGAAATTGTCAAGCATCTTGGTCGGGATGCTGTCACGCTGACCGGTGATGATGGCCTTATAAAGGGCCTTGATCTTCGGGGGTAGACCGGTACTATCGATGAACAGATTGGTTCTGTATCTGAGATATTGGGGGAGGTGCGCTCCCAGATAGAGATGGTTGTCAGGCGAAGAGGCTACCGGCAAAGGGCTGAGATAGGTGGCTGAGCGAATAAAACCGGTGATCGGGATTCGGCGGTCGATCAGATATTGCCGGTAATCGAAACCGCCCGGAGTGCCTGGTGCGGTCGGGATGGATAGAGACGCCCGGATCAGTATGCGGTCTCCAGGGACCAGGGTGGCTGGGGGCGGGAAGGTGGTTTTCAGAAGGATCTTGGTGTTGATGGGCCTGGTCGTTCCAGCATCGGTCTTGAGCCGGTCACCATCGACGATAAATTTACCTTTGTTGCCGTTAAAGGAAGGTGCGGTTCGCAATATGCCGCTAAAAACAGCATTCTGGCCGGAGGCGGCAATGGTGGCAAGTTGTCTGTCGAGGGGGGGCGGTTTGATTCGGGTGATATTGGCATTGCCAATCACAAAAAAGGCAAGGGCGATACTAAGTGGTCTTAGGTATGATTTGCCCTGGCGGTTCAGGAGGTAGATATTTACAGCAGCGGCAAAGGCCAGGGCCGCATAGATTTGCAGGTTGGTTAAAGCGGGTCCGTATCGGCCGCTGGCAATACCAGCGGCAAAAAACAAGGCCGGGATTGCCAGGGGGCAGGTAATCCCGGTTTTGAACCGCTCAATCAAGGAAGTTCTTGAGTTTTTCCCGGCGGCTTGAATGCCGTAGTCGGTTTAACGCCTTCTTTTCGATCTGTCTGATTCTTTCCCTTGAAACGTTGAAGCGTTTGCCTATCTCTTCGAGAGTGTATTCCGCGTTCTCGCCGATGCCAAAACGCAAGCGGATGATTTTCTCTTCTCTGGGACTTAAGGTAGAGAGAATTCCGGTTACCCGTTCCGTTAGCTCCTGGTTTTTGACGGCCTCGAAGGGAGATACGGATTCCTGATTTTCGAGGAAATCACCCAGGGTACTGTCATCGTCGCCGACCGGAGTTTCAAGGGAAATCGGCTCACGGGAGGCCTCCAGGATGGCCAGGATTTTATCCATTGGCAGGCCGGTTTTCTCGGAGATTTCCACCGGGGTCGGCTCGCGGCCAAGTTCTTTCAAGAGAGAGTAGAAGGCCTTGAAGAACTGGCTCCGCAGCTCAAGAAAGTGGACGGGCAGACGGATGGTTCTGGTCTTGTCAAGAATGGCCCTGGTTATGGCCTGTCTGATCCACCAGCTGGCGTAGGTGCTGAACTTATTGCCCTTGGTGTAATCGAAACGGAATACCGCCCGCATCAAACCAAGGTTGCCTTCTTGAATGAGATCGGCCAGGGTCAGGCCCTGATGCATATAGCGCTTGGCGATGCTTACAACCAGGCGCAGGTTGGCCTTAATCATACAGTCTTTGGCCAATTCTATTGAACGGGTATACATCGACAGCTTGTAATGCAGTTCACGCAGGGCAGGAAATTCCGGATGAATGTCAGCGCATGCCTCAACTGATTTGTTCATGAAGTTAAGGTGCTGCTTTTTGGGCTTCAGGGTAGGGTCCCGTTTTTCCCAAAGGGCGATGCGCTCAACCATGTTGGCCATGCCGAGGGAGCCTGAATCATCAGTGCGTATGCCGCTAATGATGGCGTCAAAACCTCGACGAATCGCCTTGCTGTACTTTTCTTCCTCTTCAGGGGTCAACAGATCGAACTGCCCCATTTCCCGAAGATAGGTGGTGGTGGTTTCTTCAATTTCCGGGGATTCGGCATCCTTTTTTACGGAAACCGGCTCCGGGGATTCTTCACCTTGTAGCGGTTCTTCAGAGTCGCTATCGCCACCTTCGCTGGCGGTGGCAGCTTTACGTTTAAGCTGTTCTTCCTGGCTGATAATTTCAATGCTGTTTTTTGCCAGCAGGGCAAAAAGCTCATCAATGAATGTTGGATCCTTCTCTTCGGGTACGATAGCAGTAAGGAAGGCAATAGAGATGTAACCTTTGCTTTTACCAACCTTTAGAAGTTTTTCTTTGATGTCATCTGGCACTATATGATACTCCTTAGCGAAGCGTTGGAATTTGTCGGCTCTTTTACGCAAGAACTACGTACATTATATCATATAGCTGTCTGCTACAAGCTAAAATCACAATTATTTGTTTTTTGTCTTTTGCTCGGCGATAAGCAGGTTTGCGGTGGGATCAATGGTTGACAGATTTGGCATTGGTTATCTGTTATCTCAACTTTTTAGTTGTGGTATAATGTTGATTACTTTGATTTGTGCTGTTAGTTGGTATCTCTTTGTTTTAAAATAGCAGTCAGGAGACAGAATTCAGCCCTTAGAACCATTGATTTCCTCTTTTTTATTCTGGAGTCTTGCGGATAAGCGAAGATTTCGGGTTCGCGTACCTGACTCCTGTTTGCTTGTTTCTATCTTGACAACAATCTCGTAATTGCCAGATGATAAATTAATTCGGAGAGTTGTGATCTGTTATGCTCTAATGTGAAAGCCCCATTACGTCTGTTCTTGGCAGGCTGTAAGAAGGTTGTTGCCTGGCGTGGCCAAGTGGTAATTTAATTCTTGTCACAGGTGTTTGTAGATGGAAATGGCACGGGGTAGCGGTGTACTGCTCCATATATCTTCCTTGCCCGGCAGATTCGGTATTGGCAACATCGGTGGCCCTGCCCGTGAGTTTGTCGATTTTCTGGCGGATGCGGGTCAGCGCTACTGGCAGTTTCTGCCGTTAGGGCCTACCTCCGCGATTGCGGCATATTCACCTTACATGTCATTTTCGGCCTTCGCCGGTAATTCACTTTTCATTGATCTTGAAAGATTGGTTGGTGACGGCCTTGTTTCCGGGGCAGTGCTTGCAGCTGCTCCTGAATTTTCTGAATATCAGGTTGATTTCCCCAAGGTTGTGCTCTTTGTCGAGCAGATTCTGACCCAAGCCTTTCAAGAATTTTCCAAGAGTGGCTCTGGCAATGAATTTGCCGAATTTCGCCGGCGAGAAGCATCATGGCTTACCGATTATGCCTTTTTTATGGCCCTTCGAGAAAATAATAATTTCTTGCCTTGGTACCAGTGGCCGGCAGAAATAGCTGGGCGTGGTTCAGAAGTGTATGAGTCGTGGCGGGAAAAACTGGCTGAGCGGATTGATTTCCACTGTTTTTGTCAATACTGCTTTTTCTCGCAATGGGCTGAACTGAAAAGATATGCCAACTCACGTGGGGTCTCACTGATTGGCGATATCCCAATCTATGTCGGCCATGACAGTGTCGATCTCTGGGCAAATCCCGGCTGCTTTCGTCTCGATTCTGCCACCCTGACCCCCACCCATGTTGCCGGGGTGCCGCCCGATTACTTCAGTGCCACTGGGCAACGATGGGGCAATCCCCTTTACCGCTGGCAGATAGGGGGCGAGATTAACCACCAGTTGTACGATTGGTGGGGTGAGCGTTTTCGCTCAATGTTCCGGATGGCCGATATCTGCCGGATTGATCATTTCCGGGGCTTTGAATCTTTTTGGGAGATTGATTTTGCTGAGGAAACTGCGGTAAATGGCCGCTGGGGTAAAGGGCCGGGCCGGGCTTTTTTTGACGATATGGCAGAACATATCGGTGATTTGCCGATCATTGCCGAGGATCTGGGCTTGATAACCTCAGAAGTTGATGAGTTGCGCCGAGCTTTGGGGTTTCCGGGCATGAAGGTCCTCCAGTTTGCTTTCGACTCGGATGAGAAGAATCCTTACCTGCCCCATAATTACCGCTCCGACAACTCGGTGGTTTATACCGGCACCCATGATAATGATACGACTCTGGGCTGGTTTTCGGGCGGGCAGATTACTGACGGGGCCAGGGCAAGGGTCAAACGGTATCTCCGTAATGACGGTGGTGAGATAAGTCGCGATTTTATTCGTCTGGCCTTGTCCTCGGCGGCCAGGATAGCTATCTTCCCAATGCAGGATGTTTTAGGTTTCGGCAACGATTGCCGAATGAATCTCCCGGGAACGGTGGCGGGGAATTGGCAGTGGCGTTGTGCCCCTCGTTTTATCAACGGTGAAGTGGCGGGGTGGCTGTGGGATGAGACCAGTTTTTATAATCGGGCTGAGAGAATAAATAAACTGGCCGAGCTGTAGTATGTTGTTTTAAAAAACGGTGTTTTTATGTAATTTGTTACCTCCTGTTTTTTTGATAGAATTCAGAAGTTGGAATAACCGATTTCCTCACTATTCTACCGGAGTCTTGCAGATAAGCGAAGACTTCGGGCTCGCTTACCTGATTCCTGAATTCTTCTTTCAAAAAAATTGGATCGATTCCGAATTAAAAATAATCTTGTAATTGAGCCTTTTGCAAAATGTTCCACTGAGGAGGAACAACATAGTTGCCTTCTTGAAGTTTAATCCGCGCAACAGGACAAGCTGGCCCTCTCAATACTC
>JBDLJC010000002.1:0-130346 GCA_039714535.1 Thermodesulfobacteriota bacterium
TTTGGGGGCACCAAATATTACCACGAAATGCCATGAAGCTCAATTATTTCAATGTGTTACAGTGTGATTGTCCTGCTTGTTACTTTTGCAAAAGGCTCGTTGGCTAAAAATATTGTTTTAGAGATTTTGTTTTGATCATGCTGATCCCAGGTTTGGGGCAAGGTATTATTAGAATTAAAGGGGTTTTTTTAGATAAAGATGGCTCAAAACAACGCAAAAATAGATAATTTGCCGCCATGCACGGCTGGATTCATCCAGATTGATGTCAAGCTTGGGGCAATGTACCTGAACCTGGAAGAGGTGCGGAAAGGCCTGGCCGCATTTACCCTGCAATCTCCCGGTTTGGCTGTTTTGCCTGAACTTTGGGCGTCCGGTTTTGATTATCCCCGGATGGAGGAGCATGCTGACTATACTCTAGAACTGCTTGAGGAGCTTCGGGAAGAAGCTGTCCGCTACAACATCTATATTGCCGGGTCATTGCCTGAAAAAAAGGTCGAAGCCGGGCGTATTCTTATCTTTAATACCCTCTATTTTGTTGGCCCTGAGGGGGTGGTCGGTAGCATTCGCAAACAGCAGTTATTTGCGCCCATGGCTGAAGATAATTATTTTGCCGCTGGGATTGATCCCCAGCCGGTTGAAACCAAATTGGGACTGCTTGCCGGGGTCGTCTGTTTTGACCTGCGGTTTTCTGATCTGGTCAGAAGCCAGGTGGCGAATGGCGCTCAGTTGTTGGTGGTCAGCGCCCAGTGGCCAGCAGCCCGTAGGGAGCACTGGCGGACTTTGCTCAAAGCTCGGGCCATTGAGAATCAGGTCTTCGTGGTTGGTTGTAATCGCTGTGGTATTAGCGACGATATAGAATTTGGTGGTCACTCTATGATCGTTGCCCCGGACGGCACGGTGTTGGCAGAGGCGGCCGATAAGCCGGATAATGCCACAGTCATGTTGGATTCCGACCTGATCGCCAGAAGCCGCAAATTGTTCATTTCAGTTGGCGCAGCGCCTTACAGATTCCCAGATCGGAACAAGATTGTTGATTTGCCCGGCTTAAAGAAGATTGTCGAGAATTATCGGCGGCTTAAGCGCCGGGTGGTATTTACCAATGGCTGCTTCGATATCCTCCATCGAGGCCATGTCACCTATCTTGAAGAGGCCCGTCGCCTTGGTGATTGCCTGGTGGTCGGCTTGAACAGTGACGCTTCCGTCCGTTCTCTCAAAGGGCCGGAACGCCCCATGAACGATGAGCAGTCCCGGGCCCGGGTCCTGGCCGCATTGGGCTGTGTGGATCATGTGGTCTTGTTTGGCGAGGATACCCCGCTGAATGTAATAACCGAATTGCTGCCGGATGTGCTGGCCAAGGGTGGGGACTGGCCGGTGGATAAGATTGTTGGTGCTGAGGAGGTTATGGCGGCGGGCGGCGGGGTGTTGAGCATCCCGCTGGTCGGCGATTTTTCGACCACCGCATTGATAGACCGAATCCAACAGAGTAAAAAGTAAAAGCTCACCAGCACCTCATTTCGGAGTCTCACTCGGTTCGCTACCTGTTTAGCGAATTTTCTGCATAGCCACCCCAGTTTCATGGGATCAGCAAAAAAGGATATTATCCGATGTTATAGCCCGGATATTTCACAAGTCGAGACCCAGTAGTAAAGCTGATAGACAAGCGGTCCCAATATTGAAGATAATCTGTAAGAATCTTAAATATTGATCGTTTTATGATATATGGCGGTTATCTTAAATTTCATTTTTCTATTTTTTTATTCAAATTAGACACCACCCGAACTTAATGTTAGCTTATTAGGTGTTTACCGTAATGATGGAAGTCCTTCTCTATATGTGACAACTAACAAAAAAGATGGGAGAGAAATGGATTCTTTGGGGATCTGTCTGGGTGCTTCAACTATTAGTCTGGTCCGGTTACATAAAACAGGAAACACGATAAAAACAGTCTGGAGCAAAAACCAGGCGCACGAGGGAAATCCACGGCGCTGTCTGACAAAATTGCTTGACGATATCGATGACCTGCAAGCTCTGAAAATCGGGGTCACCGGCCGAAAATTCAGAAACCTTCTCGCCCTTTCTTCTATCTCGGAGCCGGAAGCGGTGGAACTTGCATACAACCAGGCGCTGCCTCCCGGTCACCAGTGCAGAGTGATAGTAAGTACCGGCGGAGAGACGTTCATGGTTTACCACCTGGACGATGGTGGGCGGATCCAGAATATCCATACCGGCAACAAATGCGCCTCCGGCACCGGCGAATTTTTCCTGCAACAGCTTGGCAGAATGGATCTTAGTCTTGGCGATGTCAAGAACCAAAAGCGGCCTGATACGATCTATAGAATGTCGGGGCGCTGTTCGGTATTCTGTAAGAGTGACTGCACCCATGCCCTCAACAAAGGGATTCCCAAAGAACAGGTGGTGGACGGCCTTTCCGTGATGATGGCCGGCAAGATTGCCGAGTTACTGAAGAAGCTCCCAAAAACTTCGGTAATGCTGGTCGGAGGATGTACCAAGAACCAGGCGATGATCCATTACCTCCAGGATGAAATCGACCAGATCATCATCCCCGATGAGGCAGCCTGGTTTGAAGCGATGGGGGCGGCCCTCTGGGCCCTGGATAATGAGACCCTGCCCTTCCCCGGTCACGACAAGGTCTTTCGCAGTCAGGCCTCAAGCCTGTCGTTCCACCGCCCTCTGAACGAGTTCAAGGACCTGGTGCATTTCAAAGACCAACCTGCCGCAGTCGCGGCCGCTGGCGATCGGACGATCCTGGGCCTCGATGTCGGTTCGACAACCACCAAAGGGGTTGTCATGCGGCGCCACGACAAGGCCATCCTGGCCTCGGAATATTTACGCACTAACGGCGATCCGGTCGGTGCTTCCCGGCAGGTATATCAGAGCCTTGCGAACCAGATCGATAAGAATATCATCATAGAGGGCCTCGGGGTAACCGGCTCCGGCAGACAGATCGCCGGTCTCCATGCCATGACTGACGGGGTGATCAATGAAATTATCGCCCACGCCACGGCGGCCGTTCATTTCGACCCTGAGGTCGATACCATTTTCGAGATCGGCGGCCAGGACGCCAAGTACACCTATATTACCAACGGGGTGCCGAGCGATTATGCCATGAACGAGGCCTGCAGCGCCGGGACCGGCTCCTTTATCGAAGAGGCCGCCAAGGAAAGCCTGGGCCTCGATGTGACCAGGATCGGAGAAACTGCCTACCAGGCCATCAATCCGCCCAATTTCAACGATCAATGCGCCGCCTTCATCAGTTCCGACATTAAGCGGGCAGTGCAGGAAGATATCCCCCTGCCCGATATCGTCGCCGGCCTGGTTTATTCAATCTGCATGAATTACAATAACCGCGTAAAAGGTAACCGACCGGTCGGCAAGAAGGTCTTTATCCAGGGCGGAGTCTGTTATAACAAGGCGATTCCGGCGGCAATGGCCGCCCTGACCGGCAAGGAAATGGTGGTCCCGCCGGAACCCGGCCTGATGGGTGCTTTCGGCGTCGCCCTTGAAGTTAAGAACCGCCTGGATCAGGGACTGCTGAAAAAACAGCAATTTATCCTGGATGAACTTATCAACCGGGAGGTCAATTATGGCAAACCCTTCACCTGCGGGGGCGGAAAAAGCTGCGATCGGAAGTGCAAGATATCCCGGATCGAGATAAACGATAAGCAATATCCCTTTGGGGGCATCTGCAACCGCTATGACAATATCATCCATAACCGTAAGATAGATCCAAGCAACCTTGACCAGGTGATATGGCGGGAAAAAAGAGTATTTCGCGACCTCGTCTCCGATGACCAGGATGATAAACGGCCAACGATCGGGATGAACCGTTCCTTCCTGGTTAATACCTATTTCCCCTTTTACAATAGATTCTTTGCAGAACTGGGCTTCCGGCTGGTCCTGCCCGATACCATCGAGCCCGAGGGGGTCGACCAGCAGGGGGCCCCATTCTGTTACCCGGTAGAGCAGGCCCACGGCTTTGCCGCATCACTCCTTAAGAAAAACCCCGATTACTTTTTTCTCCCGCATCTGCAAGATATCGATTCGGGAAGCGGCGACGAGACATCATGTACCTGCGTCTTTGTCCAGGCTGAACCGTTCTACCTCAAGGCTACTTTCCCCGATTTCCCGGAAAAGAGGACCTTGTCGCCTACTCTCAATTTCTCCGGGGGGATAAATACCAACAAGTCGGTTTTCATGGATCTGGCCCAGCGGATGGGGGTTGACCAGGGCTTGGTCGAACCGGCCCTGCAAAAGGCAATCACCGAGCAGGATGAGTTCAAATCGGACCTGTTGCAGCAGGGTCAGGAGGCCCTGGCCATGCTCGGAGAAAACCCTGAAACACCAGCGGTGGTCCTGTTTGGCCGGCCCTACAACAGCTTTACCGGGGTGGCAAACAAGGGGATTCCCGCCAAATTTGCTTCCCGCGGCAACCTGGTAATTCCTTTCGATATGTTGCCTTTTGCCGATGAGGAACTGGAAAAAGATCATAATATGTACTGGGCCATGGGGCGCCTGATCCTGAAAGCGGCCCATTATGTCAAAAAGCAGCCGCATCTTTTCGGCACCTATATCACTAATTTTTCATGCGGACCTGATTCGTTCATCGTCGGTTTTTTCCGGAGTATCATGGGCCAAAAACCGTCATTGACCCTGGAGCTTGACAGCCATACCGCCGATGCCGGCATTGAAACCAGGATCGAAGCCTTCCTCGATATTGTCGGCAACTACCGGCAGGCCGCCAGCCAGGATCGGTTATTGAAAAAATCAAACGGTTTCTGCGCCGCTGAGATGGAATTGCGGAATGGTAAGGCGGGGATTCGTCCCTCGGCTGGCACCTGGGTACCCCTGAGCGATAAACAGGTAAAAGTTGTCCTGCCTGCGATGGGTAAATATGGGACCCCCCTGCTCGCCCAGGCTTTTGCCCGGGTCGGCATTCGCGCCGAAGCCCTGCCGCCGGCGGACGAAGATGTCCTTAAACTGGGCCGCGGCAACTCATCCTGCAAGGAATGCCTGCCACTCCAAACCACGGTCGGCTCAATGCTCCATTACCTGGACAACCGACCACCAGGCGAACTTACCGCCTTCTTTATGGCCACCGCCCAAGGGCCTTGTCGCTTCGGGCAATACCATGTTTTTTCCAAAAGGGTGGTTGAAAAACACCAGATCCCCGATGCCGCCGTACTCTCCCTGACTTCCCTTAACGGTTACGGAGGCCTGGGCGATCGCTTTACTCTGGCGGCCTGGCGGGCAGTGACCATCGGCGATATCCTGGATGAGATCTGGGCCACGATCCTGGCCGCGGCCGTGGACCCGGAACAGGGAGTTGAAGTCCTGAACCGTGAATATGAGGCAATCCTGCCTACCATCGATAAAAGCTGGTCCGTTCACGCCCGGCAGTTATCCAGGTCCGCCCGGGAACTGGCCATGATACCGCTCAGAAAGCCCTATCATGAGATTCCCAAGCTGTCCCTTATCGGTGAGATATATGTCCGGCACGATCCGATCTCCTTACAGAGTATTATCGAAAAAATGGCCGCCCGTGGTTTTATCGTCCGCACCGCCCCGACAACTGAATGGCTGAAGTATCTGGATTGGCTGATCAAAGAGGATATAGAGGGAAGCAAGGACTTCGGTTTCCATGTTCGCTATCATGTCAAAAACTACTTTTATAAAAAGATCAGGCAGAAACTGGCTCCCTGCGGCCTTTTTTACACCGGTCATAACGGAGAGGTGGAACCGGCCATCGACGCCGGCAAAAAATTCGTCTCGCCGAATCTGACCGGCGAGGCGATCCTTACTGTCGGTTCAGCCGTCCATGAGATTCTCCATCCCTCCTGCGGGGTTATTTCTATTGGCCCTTTCGGCTGCATGCCTTGCAGGGTGGCCGAAGCCATTCTCAATGAGAAGTTTAACAGTGCCGAAAAGCTAGAACAGGTTCGCGGCAACGGTTCGTCACATCTTGAACCGCTGTTGACCAGTGACCGGAAGTTCCCTTTCCTGGCTATTGAAACCGACGGCAATCCGTTTCCCCAGATCATCGAATCACGCCTGGAGGCTCTATGCCTCCAGGCTGAACGGCTTAATGACCAGATCATGGAATATTCCGGCAAAATAGTGATGTAGAGGGTTTTAGAGGCAATTCACCGCCGAACCGTTCGACGATCCGCCCATCAAACTCCGGGAGGCGTTACAGAAGAAAAATGTTCCTTTCTCGAAGTTTGAGACCTCGAGAATCGGGGAAACGAAGGTGAATATCAGTCAATAAACACTGGAAATGCATGGCGGTTATCTTAAATTTCATCTTTCTATTTTTTTTATTCAAATTAGACACCACCCGAACTTAAATGTTAGTTGCCAATAAATGATCAAGGATTGAATGGATGAGTAAGTATTTCATAGCAATTATTCTAAATTTTTTAATCGCTATAGAATCATTTGCGAATGATAGAGAAGACACTGTGTGTGGTGTTTTTAAAGAGCCTTTCCTTTTCTGGCTATGGAGTTCTGCAGCGCCTAGGCCGAATAAAAGTAGAGTTTACCACCTTGAATTTGTCGAGCCAAGCAAATTCCAGGCTTCTGACGGTAAGACTCTTAGAGGCTATAAATACGTGTCTAATGATGGTAAAGGACGCAGCATTCCCCCAAAAGGATATGTATTAATGGCATTAGGAAATGCCATGATTTCCGATCAGATAATTGGCCATTTAAGGCAATTCTCTGAGAAACATTATGATGTTTATATGTATGACTATAGGGGTTATGGAAATTCTGAGGGAAAAAGACGAATAAATGCAATTATTGAAGATTATAAGGAAATAGCTACAGTTCTTAACGAGTCGTACGAAAGAAAATTGCTTTATGGTATTTCTTTGGGAGGGGCAGTGATTTTGAATGTCATTGGTTTTGACATTGAATACGACGCAGCAGTTATAGATTCAAGCCCAAGTTTGCTTTCATCGCATGGTTGCCCAGAACGAATTGATCCATTAGTAAATCTTCCACAAGATGCTAGTAAACTGCTTGTAATAACGGGAGATAAAGACACTGTATTAGGAAAGTCTATGACATCAAACTTAAGGGAAATTGCTCAGCAACGGGGAGCAAAGACAGTTCACGGTGAAAATTTCTCTCATCCCTTTATGGATCGTAGTGTAGTTGTTCATAACCAGCGTATGGAATTGGTTTTAAATCACTTGTTAGCTAAAGAAATCGAGGATAAAGATGAATAATGATGATATTGGGCGTATTGCTTTTTTAGGTATATTGGATGTTGTTGGGGCAGTGGCTATTACAAAGCCAGAATTAATCGGGTCGAATTCGACGCCCAAGCCTGCGGCCTGACGCATCTTAGCTTAAAACGTAATGCACGAGAAATATAATTACAATGGGGCCACAATATTACTATTGTCGCTGATGGTCTTCTTTAACGGATGTTCTTCAACATTATTTAATACGGAGCGGATCAAACCAAATGAAACAGCTGATTTCCCGATATATGTTGTGGATCATGGCGGGCATACAGGTGTCGTGCTGGATAGAGAGCTAGCAAAGCAGCACCTCCCGTCTATAAATGAAGAATTTGTTCATTCAAGGTATATTGAAGTAGGCTGGGGCGATGAGGACTTCTACCAGTCAACGAAAAAAACAACAAAATTAAAGATGCAAGCTGTATTGTATCCTACAAATGCGGTGTTGCATGTTACTGAGGTGCCAATTGATCCTGAGAAGTATTATTCCAATATCGAGGTCAAGAAGCTAATGGTGACACGTACCGGATTTCAGAAAATGTCGGCATACATTTACAAAACATTTAAACGGGACAGTAATGGTAATCCTGTCAAAACCGGAAAGGGATTGCATGTTCATGATTTGTTTTATCATGCCAACGGAAAGTTTCATCTATTTAATACGTGCAATACATGGACTGCAAAGATATTGAAGGAAGCTGGTTTATCGGTGTCCAGCTTCCTTACAATTACTTCTGGCGATATAATGAATCAAATACGCGACTACCGGCGCAGTACACCAGGGAACCTGGTAAACGAATGACTGTCTGATCATTGGGGTAATGGGTGACTCCGGGGACTTAGGAGCCGACACCGCGCAACACTGCAACACTTGGCTCCGTGAAATAAATTCCTTTTATAAAATAGACTTTTCTACAGTTTTTGTTAGCAAGATTTAATACTTCTTGCCAACATCATAAGGACGCTCATTTTTATGATGTCATGTCAACATCATAAAAAATTAGCCAACCTAAAAACTTAAGATGTCTGTTTTATCTTAAATCAGTATAGACTTATGTTATCTGGATGGACCGGCTTGTGCAATATCCGGGTTAGCGATCTGCTAAACAGATATCACGCCAGCCTTCTGGTCGGTCAACGGCATTAATCCCCAACTCTTCGATAAGCTCAGTTAGTTCTAATACTGTGCAGTTGATCGAAGAAATCCTTTGCTTGGTGGCGATGTCGAAAATCTCTTCTTTTAGGAATGAGATGAGAGCGCTAGCAATGTCTTTTCTGAGTGAATCGGTGGCAAAGCCTTCTTTCAGACAGAACCGTTTCAGTCTCTGCCAGTTGCAGATGCAACGGGCCAGACCCCGATAGAACCCTTTATCGCGATTGTTCGCACCCAGGTCCCGGTTGATTATTTCATGGTAGCGCGCTACGACCATTTGTTTAAGGAGCAGGAGCTCGTCCGGGGTAATTTCAATGGTGGGGCCGTCCGGGTCGCGGGTCAGAAAGAAAATTGAGCCGTGCAAGGCGACCTCTGGAATTTCACCGGAATGTCTGACGATCAGCAATTCATCGGCAAGATGGGGATTTTCCGAATCAGCTTGGGCCACGGAGGGGTGCCTGTTTATCATCGTTACGCTTGGCTGGATTGATTGGTCTTGGCGGTGGGGTTTGCAGGGCATACTGCAACCAGAGACGGCGATGTTGTTCCTCATCGGTCAGAGGCGCGGCCTGCGGTGTTGGTTTGTCGTTTTCCATGGTCACCCTCAGTCGGCGCAGTCGACGCAGAATCTTGATTCGGGCATGAACTGCAGCCGGGCCAAGGGTATCGGATCACCACAGCTGGTGCAAAGACCGAAATCGGGCTGGTCTATTTTCGCCAGGGCGTGGTCCAGTAAAACCAGTCTGCTCCTGGCATCGCGCAGCTTGGCCTCACTTATCTTTCTCGAGCTCATGGCATCCATTCTCGAGAGGCGGCCAATGGCATCATCCGGTGCAACCGGCCCGGTTTGGTCAGCGAGGGAAGCGATATCTCCTTTGACCTTGTCCAGCTCTTGGCGGATGTGTTGCCGTAGTTGGTTGCGGTCAGCTTGATCGATCATTCCCGGCCCTATTTCCAGATGGCCTTGCGGCGGCCTCTCTTCTCTTCTTTTTCATATTCCTCTTGTTCGTATTCTTCCTCATCTTTTTTATTCTTCTTGGTCTTTCGGTATTCGCGGGCCTCTTGCTTTGTCTCTTGCCGTTTTTTCTTTACTTTCGTCCGGTTATTATTTTGCTTACCTTTAGGTTTTTTGCGGCTCTTTTTTTTGTTATCTTGTCTTGTTTCACGTCTTTCTAGCTTGTTTTCTCGACGATCTAATTTGTCTTCACGCCTGTCCAGTTGATCTTTTTGCCGCTGTAGTTGCTCTTTTTGCCGTGCCTTTTTCTTGTCCAGACGCTCTCTCTGATTCTCCCTCTTGTCGCGTAATTTTTCTCTTTGTTTACGGTGTTTTTCTTTACGCAGGCCGGGTGGATATCGTTTTATTGTCTCCTTGTGATAGATATATGGTTTGGGACCACCAAGTTCCATGGTGACGAAATTGTTCAGATCGATCCGGATGTGACTCGGTAGCAAGGGGGCAGACAACCAGATGTTATCGCTCAGGTAAAAATAGATGTTACTGGTTGTGTCGAAATAAACTTCTGTCCCAGGAAAATAGCGGTAGTGATGTCTTGCCGCCCTGGGAGGAGCGTAATGGGTTACTCTTGGCGCCCGGACGTGTGGGTGAGGCGGTAGGGGAACCCAGACTCGGCAACCGCTGGCCGCAAAAAGCAGCACAAGAACTGTCACGACTAAACTGATATTTTTTCTTGAATGACGCATGCTTTGTTATCTCCTGGATTTGTTTAACCGGGGAAACTGGATTTCATCTTGGCAATGGCCTGCTGATAGTTGGATTGGCCGAATATGGCGGAACCGGCCACAAAGATATTGGCCCCCGCTTTAACTACTTCGCCGATGTTATTAGGGCCGATACCGCCATCAACCTCAATACCGACACTAAGGCCGCGGTTATCGATCATCTCTTTCAATCTGCGAATCTTGCTAAGGGCCGACGGGATGAATTTCTGCCCGCCGAAGCCAGGATTGACGCTCATGATCATCACCAGGTCGACATCCGCCAGGAGCCACTCAATCGACTCCAGAGGGGTTGCGGGGTTCAGGACAATCCCGGCCTTTTTCCCCAAATCCTTGATGCGGCCGATGGTGCGGTGCAGATGGTTACCAGTCTCGGCGTGGATCGTTATCCAGTCGGCCCCGGCTTCGGCGAAATCGTCCAGATAGCGGTCGGCATTTTCAATCATCAGGTGGACATCGAGAGGCGCATCGGTGATGGCCCGGGCTGCTTTAACGATCAACGGGCCGATGGTGATGTTGGGGACGAAATGACCATCCATAACATCGATATGGACAACGTCGGCGCCGGCGTCAAGGACCTCGTTGATCTCGGTGCCGAGGCGGGCAAAATCGGCCGATAGAATTGATGGGGCGATCATGAAATTCTGCATCTATTTGTTCTCCATTGGTTTTTCTTTTTGTCCACCTGGACTGATTTCTGGCGATTTTTCCTGGCTTAGACCGGTTGTACTATTCGGTATCGCCTGCTTTGCTGGTGTCAAGATCAGGTTCGGGATTTGGACCTCATTCACGGGCTGCTTTGGGAACAGGCTCCTCGTCGGTTATGGTCTGTGGTTCTGCTTGCATTGTTGCTTTCGCGCCAACCGTTACCATTGCGTAGTGATCGGGCTGGATGTATTTCTGGGCAACCTCCAGGACCTGCTGGGCAGACACCGCCTCAAGTTCTTTTATATAACGGTTGCCGAAATCAAGACCCAGATCATAGGTTTCGTTCAGCCCCATTTCCATGGCTTGGGAACCGTGGGTCTGCAGGCCCAATTCATAGTGGCCGATGAGCAGGTTTTTGGCTTTAGCAAGCTCCGCTTCGGTGATTAGTTCCTGGCGGGCCTTGAACAGTTCTTTCCAGACAGCTTTGATGGCTTGGTCCTTTTTGTCGGGGCTGGTGCCTATGTAGATTCCGAAAGAACCGGTGTCCAGGCCGAACTGCGAAAAAGATGACAGGCTGTAGGCCAGGCTTTGCTTATCGCGCAGGCCGATGAAAAGCCGACCGCTTTGGCCGCTGAGAACCGTATCCAGGATCTCAAGGGCATAACGATCGGGGCTGGTCATGGTGGTACCCAGAAAACCGATGATCAGGTGGAGTTGCTCCCGGTCTTTGATTATTGTGACCAGATCGGGGCGGCCTGGTGGGTCGGGGGGCAGGATTGATTCTTCCTCGAGGCCTGAAGTTGTTGCTGGTTTTATCGGGGCCTGCCAGTCGCCTAAGATCTTCTCGACCAGATCCCTGACTTCTTCGGCCTTGACTGCCCCGGCTACGCTGAGCACCATTTGCTCCGGCGCTGCATGCTGATTGTAGAGCTCCTTGAGCTGATTTACCGTGAAGCCCCGGATGGCCTCTTCACTGCCGACCGTATTGAGACCATAGGGGTGTCCCGGAAAAATGGCCTTGTTGAAGTTAAGGAAAGCAAGGGTTGGCAGCGAGTCTTCCTGTTGTTTAAGCTGGGAGAGAAGTTCCGGCCTGATTTTTTCCGCCTCATCCTTGGCAAAGGCTGGCTCCCGGATCACATCGTTAACCAGTTGCAGGCCGGGTTCAAAGAAACGGGCCAGGAAATCGGCCCTGATGCCGAAGGTGTTTTTGCCGTTAAAACCGGAGATATCGCCGGCCATGTCGGCGACCTTAATGGCAAGTTCCCGGTAGCTGAGATCGGTAGTGCCTTTGGGCAACAGTTCGCTGATAAAGGCAAAGGCCCCGTTGGTCGCTTCGGTTTCACTACGCAGGCCGCCGGGGAAAATGGTCCGAATCGCCACGGTTTTGACCCTGGTGTCTTCTCGAACCACCAGCCGAATGCCATTGGCCAGGCGATATTGGTAGACATTAGGTAGATAGGAATTGGCGACCAGCGAGGTGGGTACCCCGTTGCGGGCCAGGTTCTCAGCGCGCGCGGCGATTTCCGCCATCCTCTTTGCATTGAGATCAACGGTTTCTTTTTCAGGTGAGATAAAGCCGGTGATTAATTTCTCGGGAACGAAGAATGAAGTCGCCACCCGCATTATATCCTCTCTGGTGACAGAGCGGATTCTGGAGAGGTATTCATCTTCCCGGGGGTCTCCGGCCAGAAATTCGAAGGAACCGATGATCCTCGCTTGGCCTTCGACTCTTTCCAGGCCGAAGACAAAGTCACTCTCCAGGTTGCGCTTGACCCTGGCCAATTCCGCCTCATCAATCGGCAGATATTTGAGTTTAAAAATTTCGGCCAGCGCCGTTGCTATTGCCGGTTTTATCTTGTCGCTGGCCAGAGTGGCGAATATTTCGAAAAGCCCTGCGTCTCTGGGGGTAAAGGCACTGGCGCTAATCTGGTAGACCAATCCCTGCTCGTTGCGGAGCTGATGGTATAAACGGGAGGTTTCGCCCTGGCCAAGCACGCCGGCGATTACATCCAGGACCGGTGAATCCGGGTGGTCGAAGGGGGTAATTGGGAAAGACATGGCCAGGTGGGTTTGTTTGATGTCTCCGGACATCTTAAAGAATCCAGCTTCTTCCCTGGGAGGTTCACGGGGCAGGTCCAGGGACAAGTCCTCTCCTTTCGGGGTATTGCCCAGAAGCTTTTTGACCAGAGCCTCAACCTCTCTGAATTTGACATCGCCGGCAATGACCACCGTAAAGTTTTCCGGATGGTAATGCTTCTGGACGTAATTGATGATGTCTTCACGGCTGAAGGAGGAAACGCTTTCCCTGGTGCCGATGACCGGCAGTCGGTAGGGGTGGACCTGGTAGGATTTGCTCATCAGTTCCTGAAACATTCTGAGCTGGGGCCGATCTTCCCGCATGGCGATTTCTTCCAACACCACCTTTTTTTCACGTTCGAGTTCATCTGCGTCAAAGGTGGAATTCAGGACCGCATCGGCAAGAACATCCAGGGCCAGTCCCCAATGGCGGGCGGAGAGGGTGGCGTGATAGACCGTGTATTCGAAAGAGGTGTAGGCGTTGATTTGGCCGCCGGCTTCTTCAATGGCTGCCGCGACTTCACCGGCTTTCCGGGCCGGGGTGCCCTTGAAAATCATATGTTCGATCAGGTGGGTGATGCCCCCTTCGTCGGCTTCTTCGTAGACGCTGCCGGCTTTGATCCAGAGCTGCACTGTCGCGACCTTGGTTGCAGGTGTTTCCTTCACCAGAATGGTCAGGCCGTTATCCAGGATGGTTTTGTGGAGTTGGGGGGCGAGTTCGACTGCCGCGGCTATATTCATAGTAGTTGCTAAGACGATAGAGGTTATTAGAAAGAATAGGCCGAATGCCTTTAATGCGCCATGGCAGCTCAGTCGCTGCCGATGGTGGGTGCTGATCGGGGGGAATTGTGGGGCAATTTTTATTGCATCGCCACGATCTGCAACAGTGATCGGTAAAAACATCTGGTTAAGCTCCTCTCCGGTTCGGTCCAACAAGAAATTTATTGATTAAATATCATGGCATAAATTAACAACTCGGGCGGATAATTTTGCTCAAAATAGTCAAGGAAGTCTAGCTGAAAGTTCGATGGAAAATGTTTAAGCCAACTCGCTATTAATTATGATTAGTCGCCGACCGGCTTTTTTGTCTGTTCAGGAAAAGAATGGCTGTTCCTGCCAAAATCATCAGGCTGCTCAAGATCTGGCCCATGGTCAACTGTCCTACCAGGAAACCAAGCTGAACATCGGGTTCCCGGAATAGTTCGACAAAGGAGCGCAGGATGCCGTAGCTGATCAGAAAGGCGGCAAAGAGGGTGCCGCCTGGCCACTGACGGCGATAGTGCACGGTTTTAAGGAACCAGAGAAAAATAAAGAGCAGAACTCCTTCCAGGAAAAATTCATAGAGTTGGGACGGGTGGCGGGGCATGGGTCCGCCGGTGGGAAAGACCATGCCCCAAGGGACATCCGAGATCCGGCCAAACAATTCACCGTTAATAAAATTGCCGATTCGGCCCAGGCCCAGACCGATCGGGATGGCAACCACGTAGAGATCGGCGGTTGCCAAAAAGGGGATGGAATTTTTCCGGCAGAACAGCCAAGCGGCACCGATTAGGCCGAGAAGTGAACCGTGGAAGGACATGCCGCCCTGCCAGATGGCAATGATCTCGCCGGGGTGCTGGAGATAATAACCGGTATTGTAGAAGGCCACGTAGCCGAGGCGGGCCCCCAGAATCAGGCCGATAATCAAGGCGAAGTTCAGGTCTTCAAAGTGGTCTTCAATAAATTTCAGTCGGTATTTTTTTATCTGGTGGGCAACGAGAACATACACTGCCGCAAAACCAAGTACGTACATCAGCCCGTACCAGCGGACTTTTAACGGTCCCAGGCCGAAGATAACCGGATCGATTTGAGGATAAGTTATCATTGGTTAGTTGTTGCTTGAGACGGCATCACGCAGGGCCTTGCCGCTTTTTTCCAGGGCCCGGCCACTCTGCTCCAGAACCTTGTCCCCGGTCTTTTGCATTTTGCTCTTAATGGTGGCGTTGGCAAAAGGATTGCTAAATATAGACTTATCTTTAGCCAGATTTGCGCCGACCCACAGGCCGATAAGCAGGCCGATCAGGATGCCGGTGATAAGATTTTTAAGATCTTTGACAAAAAAGATACCCATAATATTTTCCCCTTTGGCTTTAGTACCTTAGCGGTTATTGCAGTGATTTTTATCGAGCTGGGTTAACTATAATCCCGTTTGCCCGGATTAAGCAGTCTTGCTGACTGACCTTAAACTCGATAGTAAAAGGAGTCAACTTCCACGTCCACGTTTTATGCGGCCAGATCCAGAGAAATTATGGTTATAAGTCTACTTTTTGCCGGGGGCAAAAAGGTCCCGAAGCCATGCTTGCTTGGCTCGCCGCCTCTAAGGAGGGTCAAGATGGCCGCAAGCAGCAAGGCGGCTGCTAACAGGAGAATCAGGAGGTCTTCTTTTCTCATAGGCAGGGCTTAGGGGGTAAAAGGACAAGGCCGGAGGGGGGAATAAACTCCTCCTCACATTATCTCTGTCGTCAAGATTTTTTTGACCTTTCTCAGAAAGGTATTTGAGGTACTCAGAGAGCTTATCGAACGGGTCGACTTAACCAGCTTTTTTTCATCATTAACCAGAAAATCTTCCATGTTTTCGGGGAGACTGGTTCCTTTTTGCTTGCAGATGGTAGAGAGCAGATGGGTGTAGGCATTGAGCTGATTTGAGGTCTTGCGGAGATTTTCGGTCTGGAACCTGGCAAAGCCGATAAGGATTTTTATACCTATGGTTGGGTGCTTCTTGAGGATCACCTTGAACGCGCTTTGGGGCAGGATTGCCAGGATTGATTTGCTGCTGGCCCGGATGCTGGCGGATCTCGGGGTTTCATCGAGCAAGGACATGTCGCCAATGGAGTAGCCTTTGGTGACGGAAGTTATCACGATTTCCGTGCCGGTAATTGATTTTTTTAGGACTTCGAGTCGTCCTTCAATCACGAAGCCGACATACTGGCCCATTTCCCCCTCTTTGAATAAAAATTCGCCGCGTTTGAGTTCGTAAAGACTCATGTAATTCATCAGGGTGGCCAGTTCATTATTGGTTAGATCGTCAAAGAAAGAGATCTGGCCAAGGGCAAAAACCAGGGCATCCTTGTTCTTCCTGAGCTCAATGTTAACTTTTTCAGTCATTTTTTCTCCACCACCCACACCACTCATTGTTATCAACAATTTAACCGGTCAGCTCTATAACACAGACAGTGGTTTGTTGTCAGTGTTTAAAGATTATCTTTGTTATTACTAGAATAAGCCAGCTTTTTCATCAGAGCAGTGAATTGATCCAGATTTTTAGCCCGGAGTATTTTATGGATCTCCCGGCCGAAGAACGGATCTTCGTTGAGCATGCTCAGGATCGTTTTCAGTTTGTTTAGAACCTGCGTCTCACCTTGAAATATTTTCCGGTAGCGGTCGGTCAGTTCCGCAATATAGTATTGCAATTCTGCTGATCTTGCGGCCCGGGAGGGTATACGAGGAGCCGCATCGCGCAATCGCTGAAATATTAACGGATCCCGGATGGCGCCGCGACCGATCATCAGACCGGCAGCCCCGGTATTTTTTAGTACCTGCAGTCCTTCTGCGGCGGTGGTTACGTCGCCGTTGGCAATAATCGGCAGTCTGGTGCTGTCCACCACCCGGGCAGTCAGATCGTGATCGGCTACACCGCTGTATTTCTGGAGTACTGTGCGTGAATGTAGAACAATAAAATCGATGCCGCAA
This sequence comes from Thermodesulfobacteriota bacterium, assembly GCA_039714535.1. Lineage (GTDB taxonomy): Bacteria > Desulfobacterota > Desulfobulbia > Desulfobulbales > JAGXFP01 > JAGXFP01. The sequence continues at coordinate 16,612 of JBDLJC010000002.1, forward strand.
TTTTCGAAAATTGGCAGCAGTGAGAATATCTGTTCGGGGTCGTCATAACCGGAGCGGACCTTGACCGAAAGGCTGCCGTTGGTGCACTCTCTTAAACTTGTCAGTCGTTGATCAAGACCGGCTGAATGTTTAAGCAGGGCGCCGCCGGCCGAGCCGCTGTTCATGCGGCCAAACGGACAACCCAGGTTAAGATTCAGATGAACGGCGCCATGGTCTTGGGCGGCTTTGGCCGCAGCGACCAGGGCTTCGGTTTCTTTGCCGATCAGTTGCACAACCAGGGGAATATTTTCGCTACCACTGCCGGCCTCCAGCCGGTCCACAGGCGAAATGCCTTTGCGGGAGCCGGGCCTGACCCGGATAAACTCGGTGAACATGATATCCGGTTTGGCCCATTCGCCGAACAGAGCGCGTAAGGCCCGGTTGGTCAACCCTTGCATTGGGGCCAGCATCAAAGGGCAATCCTTTTCGGGGCGCCATGGCAGAGTGTTGTTCATTGCAGGTAGAGCTCGGGAAGAAGGTAATAGGTTGCTTTGCCCCGGCCACGCTGAATGAGATATTTCTCGGCCACCAGTTTGCGGAGACGAACCTTAAGGGTGTTGCGGTTCATGTTAGTGGTCGTCATAATTTGCGAGATGGTGGCTTGACCATTTTCCTGGACCGTTCTGATTATTTCGAGATGGGGCGCGGTAAGTCTGAGTAATTCTTTTTCATGATGAATTTTGGCAACAATATTTTTCTGCAGCTCTGTCATAGCGTTGAGAAACATATCCAGCCAGGCCTGGGGGGCGGGGTTGACTATCTCACCGTCTTTGCTGAAGAGCAAGGTCTTTTGGTAGTTGGCAAGGCTTTTTTCCAGGAAACGCATCATTGAGCCGTAGGCCAGAAAACGGTAGCCGTGGCGCAACAGTAAGAGTTGGGTGAGCAGCCAAGTCAAGCGGTTATTGCCTTGCTGGAAGGGGCGCATATGCCACAAGCGGCAGCTGAAGTCACTAAAGATCAGGATGGGGTGCAGGTGGCCGTCCTTGACGCGTTGGTTTACCTGCTCAATGAGGCTGGTAAGCTTTTTGGGTAGTTCCGGGTCCTGGTCTGCGCTTGGTTTGTCTTTGTTTATTAAAAGACTATGCATTTGGTGGATGTGATTATCGATGAACGAGACCTGTTCATATGATTCATTAACCAGTTTAAGCACTATGTGGAAATTGGTGATAATATCTTGTTCGGCCGGAGAAAGGCGGTTCTGGGGGTTGCGGTCGTTTAGAAATTCACCGATCTGCCGGTCGGAACAACGGGTTCCCTGCATGCGAGACGCCGCTGCGACCGATTCCATGTTGGCAACCCGTTGCAAGGCTTGAAGCCTGTTTGGTACCAGTTGGCCCAGGGACTCCCAGCGTCCCTTGAATTCATCGATTCCGGCTATCAGATTTAATATTTCCAGAGATATGGTTGGGACAGTTTCGGGCATTTCCTTCCAAACGGCCTATTAGTAAACGATTAAAGACTCAATTATAGATATCTTATTTAATCCTACTCTCTCTGTATTTCAAGTTTGCAGGGGATATCTTGCGCGTTGGGGGCAGCAGATTTTTTTTGGGGGATGGTTGAAACAACACAATGAAAACCGTGGCTCATCTTGTTTTGCTACAGCAATAAGGTGAAAGCAGCAAATTTAAACGGCCGCAATTACTTTTGACCATCGATCTACCCCATCATGGTGCTTATCCAACTGGTCTCTTCACTGCGTGACAGGGCTATTTTAACGGTCATGGTGAGGGGCACGGACAGGAGCATGCCCACCGGTCCCAACACCCAACCCCAGAAAGCCAGGGAGATGAACACCACCAAGGTGGATAATCCCAGGCCTTTTCCCATAAAGCGTGGTTCGATCACGTTGCCAATTACGATATTAACCAAGGCATAGCCGCCGGCAGCCAGCACGGCCGCAGTTGGGCCGAGCTGAATCAGGGCGAGCAGGGTCGCCGGAATTGCGGCGATTATCGAGCCGATATTCGGGACATAGTTCAACAGAAAGGCCAGCAGCCCCCAAAGGAGCGGATAGTCAATCTGAAGCACAGCCAGCCAGGCGGTAATAAATATTCCGGTCGCCAGGCTCACCCAAGTCTTAATCGCCATGTATTGATTGACGCTGTCGATAAAATGGTCGAAATCGGTCAGTGAAAAGCCTGGGCGGTGCTCGGCAAAGGCGTCTTGGATTTTGGCCCGAAAGCTGGAGGCCTCCAGGAGGATAAAGATAACGGTGATCATGATTATAAAGACATTGCTGAGCACGTTGCCGAAGCCGCTTAATACTTTTGCGGAAAAATGCATGGCCGCGCCGGGGTCGATATATTCAGCCAGGGCCTTGTCCTCAATATTGACGCCGAGATTGCCCAACAGACTTGCCAGCTGGGTAGTTTTATTATCCAATTTGGCCTGATATACCGGGAGCTCTTGGCTGAAATCGTTAACCGAGCTACCGATCAAAGCCGTGATCAGCAGGCCGAGTAAAGAAACTCCGAGAATTACGACCAGGATGGCGGGAAAGGTTGGCAGCCCCTTTTTTCGGAGCCAGACTAAGGGCGGTCCGCAGATTATCGCAATAAATCCCGACAGCAGGAAAGGGATAATGATTGCCTGCGCGGCTTTCATCCCGGCAACAATAATAACCAGTGATGCTATGGTCAGGATGAACAAGGTTGTTTGTGATTTGCTGGCAGTCATCATCCGTAGGGTTCCATTATCTGAGGGGAAGAAACAGTGACTTTTTATCATAATCGGTGAGCTGACAAAAATATAGGGCTTGTTTTTATATTGTTTAACAGCCCCTAAAAATTTCATAACAGTATAAAAAAGCAAAATATGTTATTAAATTATTTTTCTGTGTGACCCATAAACCCAGCCTCAAAATCATTCTCGGAGAGAGGAATATGATAGCCAGATGCCCCGAGTGCAATAATGTCGGCAAACTCAATGATGAATTCGTCGGCAAGCAAGTCAGTTGTCCTCGGTGCGAGGTCAAGTTTGTTGCGGAAGCTCTGCGGCAGGGGAAATGGCACTATGGTGACGGCGACAACAAGATCGGGCCAATCAAGCAAGACCAATTTGACAGTTTGGTTGCCGACGGCACCATTGCTCCGGATACTTTGGTCTGGTGTAAGGGGATGGACGGATGGCAACCTTTGCCTGAGTTCCAAAGCGCAGGAAGAACTGAAGAGGGCCGTGATCATGATGATGGTGGGATCATTAGAACCGGGCCGAGGCTTAAATATGGCGGTATGGGAAGACGATTTGTAGCCAAGGTTCTCGACCTGGCTTTTATGCTGGCCTTAGCTGCTATGGTTGAGGGATTGAATAGAAAACTTTTTCCTGGGTCGTTTACCGTAAACACGATTTCTTCAGTTGTGATAGTGACTTTGCTGGCAAACATGTTGTTAGGAGTTTTCTATATTACCTGGTTTGTCGGTAAGTTAGGCGCGACCCCCGGCAAAATGGTCGTTAAGCTGAAAATAACCAATCCTGCCGGTGGCAAAATCGGCTACGGTCATGCCTTTGGCCGGTACTGCGGTGAATATATTGCCGCTTTGGGGGCGATGAGTTGCTTAAGCCTGTTGGTTTTTTGGGCTATTAGCAGCCTCTTTCTTCTCACGCCAGGCCTGACTATTGCGGGGGCAATGATGATCACTTTGGCAGTAGTCTATGCCCCAGCCCTGTTTGATCCGCAAAGAAGAACTCTTTATGATCGCCTGTGCCACACCAGGGTTCTTGCCGCCTAATCTACGTATACTATCGTGGACCGCTTTTTTATGCAGTATTCAATTGGGCTGAAACTTCTGCTAATCGTTAAACTCCTTTGATTTGACCGATGGCTATGTTGGGCTGACTACAACAGTCTGCCGCAGGTTCCGAGACCAAAGCGGCAGGGCTGCAGCAAGAATCCTGGGCGGTCATGTTGGTAACCTGCCCTTGTTCTCCTACAATAAAAAGAGCCTCGTCCAGTTGTTCGGCAACAGTGCGGTTTAAGCGACTTTTTCTACCCTTGAACAACAGAGTCCCGTTGGCGATCATCACTGCCTCGAGGGGACCGCGATAGATGACACTTACCTCTTCACTTGCTTCAGGTTTTAGACAACTAAAGGTAAGCGAATAGAATTGCGTTCCCTCTTCCTGGCGGTACGGGAACCGCTTAAGCAATTTAGCTCCTGTGAAACCGGCGGCTCTGAGCATTGCCAGTAGTTGTTCCTGTTGCAGAGCGCCGCCCAAACATTCTCCCCGGAGTTTCTCATTATTTCTGACCCGGGTCGGGATCTGTTGGTCGGTAACGATATCGGCAACAACCAGACGGCCGCCCGGTTTCAGGACCCGGAATATTTCGTGCAAAGTCCTCCGCTTGTCAGGGCTTAGATTAATTACACAGTTGGAAATAACCACATTAGCGGCAGCATCCTCGAGGGGGACATTTTCCAGGTAGCCGTAGCGGAACTCCAGATTATTATAACCAAGTTTTTCGGCGACTGATTTTTGCGATTCTTTTGCCAGGGCGAGCATTTCCTCGGTCATGTCAATCCCAAATACCCTCCCCGTCGGGCCGACTTTTTCGGCGGCAAGGAAACATTCGACCCCACTGCCACTACCCAGGTCAACCACGGTTTCTCCTGGTTGCAGACCGGCATCATTAACCGGGCTGCCGCAGCCGTATGATCTGCTTTTCGACTCGTTCGGAATAAACTCCAGCGGCAAGCCCTCCGGACCGAAGGGGTTGGCAATGTCAGTATTGGTCCTTTGCGCGGCCTGGCCGTAAAATTCCCGGACTGACTGCTGACCATTACTACCCGAGATTGAAATAACGCAGTTGCAGTGGGTCAGTGAAATTTCCCTGCCGCCATCCGGGCAATCACGACGGACATCCCCCATGCGCAGCTGGATCTCCGTGGAGTTGCGAATTGGATAGCTTTTGGCCCGGTCAGCAATAAGCCAGAGCGCTATAGCCTCATAAAGATCCAGGTATGGGTCGTGACCGGTAAATTCGGTGCCGGCAAGATAACTGTGGTCGATATCGCCGCCACCGGTCAGGAAGCGTAAAGGGTGCTGGCTTGATGCGGGCGAGTCCATAAGCGAGGCCTGTCTGATCCGTTTCATAACCGGACTGTGGTGCCAGACCTTTTCGAGGCCATCAGCAAGATTGCCGGCCGCGAGTTCCTTAATGCCAACCAAGGCCGGCGATGGATATATCTTGCCGTCCGGACCAACGGCCAGTGATTCCCAGGCGGTGTTGCTGAGATCGAATCTGGTGCCGGGGGAACTGAAAACCTGGCTGCGGATTGTTTCAATATTGTCGATGGAAACCCCGTGTTCTTCGGCAACCTTATGGGCTTTGAGCAGTTCCGGAAAGATGTCTGCCGGTTTAACAAACTGGCCGACAGTGCCTTTGCCCCTGATAAAATGCCAGAGGAAATGAAGGTTGGAGACCTTTTTCCGGGCGGCAATTTCGGTAATCGAGGTCAGGTCGCTAACATTAATTTTATTAACTGCCACCGACAGGGTAATCGAAAAATGATGTGCGGTGAGAGTATCCAAAACAGACATCAACCGTTTGAATGTACCCGGACCCCGTAAAGAATCGTGATGCTCTGCCAAACCATCTAGGCTTATCTGCAGATGGAAGCGGTCCTTGGGCAGTTCATTCAGGAGGGCCAGGTGTTTATCAAGCAACAGGCCGTTAGTCAAGATAACCACATGGACTTCCGGGTCCGTTAATATATCGCGGATTATTTCGGGGAAATCAGGATAGACAAAGGGTTCGCCACCGGTGAAATAAAAGAGATTGCTACCAAGTTTTCTGGCCTCTAATAGTCCTTTCTGCAGAAGGGCGGGGGCCAGGGTCTCGCTGCTGCTAGGAGAAGAGGAGAACAGGCAGTGAGCGCAAGCCAAATTACATTTGGAGGTCAGGTGGAACCAGCACTCTTTTAAACGATCCAGGGTCAGATGTTTGGCCCGCCCCTCGTAACTGGTAATTGCACCGCCGCCCATCTGGTTTAAAAGCATAGTCCGGAGCAGACCGGCTGATGGATCGCTGGTGGGGTTTTGCAGAAGACGATCCGCTTCAGCACCAGGGACAAACCAGTCTGGTCTTTCCGGGTGCAGATAGACTGGCTGGTCTTCACATGTTATCCGCTGCCATTTGTCCAGTGGGAAGGTGGGAATCTTGGTCATAATGATATTACCTTTTGCCTTACTTTTACTGAGAATTTTTCTGTGGGGGGTAGTATTCTTGCTGTTTGCGGAAAGATATGATCAGGGCTAAAGTTAGGTTCATAAGGGAATTAATAATCGGTAGTGTTTATTTTTGCACGTATTGTTCGACCCAAGATATGGAGAGATTATGGAAAGGGCTAAAGTTCGCCGCAAGGTTCTAGCGGCTCGCGATCAACTGTCTGCAGATGATTTGGCGGTTAAGAGCGAACTCGTTGTTGAAAAGCTTTTCCAGCTGGCCGAATTCCAGGCCGCTGGCACGGTGATGTTCTACGCGAGCTTCAAAAGCGAGGTGCAAACTATGGCTGGTATCGAAAGATGCATAAAGCAGGGCAAGCGTGTTGTTCTGCCTCTGACTTTAGCAAAGGAAAAGATGCTTCGGCCATATCTGATCAAAGATCCTAGTCATGACTTGAAGCCCGGCTATTGTGCGATTCCGGAACCTGATCCTGATTTAGCAGTACGGCTTAATCCGCAAGAGATTGACGCGATAATCATTCCGGGGAGTGTCTTTGATCAGAATGGTGGGCGCCTCGGGTACGGCGGGGGTTTTTATGACCGTTTTTTAGTTAATCAGGCCCCCGGAGCACTTCGGATAGCCTTGGCCTTCGGATTACAGGTCACTGCTGACAGCCTGCCTTTAGCATCCCATGATCAGTCGGTTGATTGTTTGGTCACGGAGAAAAAAATCTTCCGGTTTGAGCGAAACCGGACTGGCTGCTAACGGAACAGAGTTATTCCAGGTGCTGGACCTGATTTCGCCCCTCTTCTTTTGCTATGTAAAGAGCGTTGTCAGCCCGGTAGATCAAACTATCGAGGGTGTCAGTTGACTGTAGGGTCGATACCCCGCAGCTGGCGGTCAGGTTGATCTTTTTTTCGGTTCGGGTTTGAATGACTTTCTGTTCAAGAAGCAGGCGAATACGCTCGGCGGTCTCAAGGGCTTTCGCCAAATCGGTAGTCGGCAGAACGATCAAATATTCCTCGCCACCATAGCGGCAGATAATGTCGTAGTCACGCAAAGTGTCTCGCAAAGTATCCGCAACCATCTTGATCGCCTCGTCACCGGTCTGGTGGCCAAAATTGTCATTAATCTGTTTTAATAAGTCGATGTCAAGAAGGAGCATTGCTAGAGGTAGTTTTTCTCTCATGCTGTGCGAGATTTCCTCTTGAAATCTTCTGACTCCTTCCCTCCTATTCAAGAGTCCGGTCAGTGGGTCGGTGGTGGCCAGCTCGACAAGTCTTTTCTCCGATTTATCGAGATCGGAGGTGAATCGTTTGGCAATGCAAATTATTAACGAAAGAAGCAAGGTCAACAGGGCAATCGCCGAGATCAGGCTATAAACCCTAGTCTTGTTTATCTCTATAGTAATTTGCTTTGCCGGGATTGAGATGCTGATTCCTCCCCGGATATCCCCTATCTCATAACCTTGTTGGGCATGGCACTTCAGGCATGATTTCTTTGTCAGCAAGGGAGCCATGTAACGGAACAGTACCCCGCCCGTGGTTTTTACAAATCTGTAAATTTCATTAGCGCCATCATCAAAAGCTAGCAGGGCTGACCGTTCAAACGGATCCGGTTCATTATGAGGGGCCAAGGGGTTGAGGCTGGTGATGTTAATCCCGAACAGACGCTCTTCTGTGGCTATAGCGGAGATCATTTTAGTGATGGCGGCGTGATTGCGAAGCAGGTAGGTTTGGCCGTCCTTGTCCTTGATAGAAGTTTTCAAGCCTTCGATTTCAGCCAAAACAGGATCAATGTGCGTGCCCGGTTTTTCCTTAACATAAACCCCTTCCTGATCGATAATCCAGCGACGGGTTTGGACGATCTCCTGAAAAAACGCTCTGGCCTGGTGCGCCATCTGTTGTTTGAGAAGATTGGTTTGCCTACTGTTGAAACCCCAGAAAATAGCAATTACCAGGCTAGTAATAACCAGTGAGATTATTCCCACATATCTTTTCACGGACACAGAGTTTGATCTGGCCAGTGGTTTTGAATTTGCGGGACTATGGGTTTCTTTGTAATGTTTCATCGATGCACGGTGTGTTGAATGGATATTCGTATAAACGGGAGGAAGTTATAGAGAGGGCGATATTTTCCATAAGCCTCAGCCCGTTAGGGCCTTTTGAGGGTAGTTAGCTTTGCCATGTATCCCCCCGCCTTACCTCGGTGACTGTTGGATAGCATACCGAACCGATCAAGATTGTAAACCAATTTTTACTTGAACTAGGTGGTGCTTTCCATGGGTTTCGTCTGATTGCCTCCAAAAATATCCTGATCTATTTTGTTGTCGCTTTAATCACAGGTTCTGGGAGACATGGGTTGTCTTTGCGGTCACTTAGCGCCTGCCTTGCGCCCGGACCTGTTGTAAAAATAGCAGAGTTTCTTTAAGGGCTATATTACTCAATTATCCATTACGATAGAGTTTCGCACAGCTAACTAATAATCGGTCTTAACATTAAATATCTTAACTGTCTTGGTTGTCAATCTCCACTAATTCCACCTGTCCCCAAGCCCCGAGTTCCTCGCCGACCACAATTACCACTCCGGTCAGACCCGGGATTGTTGCGGCCACGTCCAGGGCCGGGCCAATATCGCCACCCCTGCCAACCTCGTTACCCAGCTTTGTGGCGGCAGCGTCTGCCAGGGCGGTTGACGGTGAGATAACAGTCACCGAATCGGCCTGACCGAGACTCAGGGAGTGGCCGACTGTACCGGAAGAAGTGCAGATGCCAAGCGGCATACTCTCCGCTGGCACCCTGACTCCGACCCGATAACTCAGCGGCGACTCGCCAGCAAAGATCGCGGCGATGCAATCCTTACGCCGTTGCATAAAGATATCGCCACCGTTCTCAACCACAACCTCATCACAGGCATTGATTTTCAACAAGTCCCGACCAACATACTCCGCAATAACTCCGGCCACAGCCGCCATCGGCCCGACCCCAGCCGCCAGTCCGGCCCTCAACATTTCCCGAACCAGTGGCACACCGGTCGGGTCATCATCTAATGGTGTAAGGCTATCGCTAAAGGCAGGGCTGCGGGCTAGATAGTTTTCCAGCTGGATCCGATACTGGACAATCAGATGCGTTGCCTCTGCCGCGACATCAATCGGTGCCAGGATATGTAGATCGGTCTCCCGGACCTTGACCTGACAGGACTGCAAGCCACTGGTCTCGGGAATCTTGCGATATTTGCGATCCCGGTAAGATTCCGGGGGATTTTTTCGTTTGCGGCTCAAAATATCTCGGTTATCTTGAATGTCATTGATCAATAAGCTCCGTTTCTCCCATCCATATAATAATGCTTTCAGCTTAAAAGCCACTTTGATAGGTCATTCTTGAAAAAAAAGCTGATCCTGTTTACCAGATATCCGGTTGCAGGCCACACCAAGACCAGATTGATTCCGGCCCTTGGCCCAGAAGGGGCAGCCGACCTGCAGCGCCTGATGACGGAACGGACCTTGCGAACTGCTGAAAATCTGACCGCAGAATTCCCGCCTGCATTGGAAATTAGGCATTCTGGCGGCAGTATCGGGCAAATGAAAGACTGGCTTGGTCCGGACCGAATTTATCGCGAACAAGGGGATGGGGATCTTGGCGAAAAAATGGCTCGGGCTATGGCAGAGGCCTTTCAGGCCGGTTACCGCCAGGTCATGGTCATCGGCGCTGACTGCCCCGGTCTTTCGCCGGAGATTCTGGCAAGCGGTTTTTCCAGATTGGCCGATCACAGCCTGGTCCTGGGACCGGCCACCGATGGTGGCTACTATCTGCTCGGTCTCACCCGACCCTGCCCTGAACTTTTCAGCAATCGTTCCTGGGGCGGTAATTTGCTCCTGGCGGAAACCATGAGCGCCGCCAAAAAACTTGCCCTTAAATTCTATCTTCTCAAGGAGCTGGCTGATGTCGATCGTCCCGAAGACCTCAAACATCTCGGTGATTATCCCAACTCTGAATGAGGCAGACAATCTGGGCGCCACCCTTGAGCCGATCCAGAACATCATCGGGATAGAGATTATTGTGGCAGACGGCGGCAGCAGCGACGCAACTATCAGCATTGCTGAAGCGGCAGGCGCCAGAGTGATTACCTCGCGGCCCGGTCGAAGCTATCAGCAAAATAGTGGCGCTGCAGCCGCAACCGGTGAAATTTTATTATTTCTCCATGCCGACACCTTGTTGCCGGCCAGGTTTGTTCAACTGATCCGGACTTGTTTAAAGCAGGACACCGTCGCGGCTGGCGCCTTCTCGTTGTCGATAAATATGGCCGGAGTGGCAATAAAATTTATTGAAACCATGGCCAATTGCCGGGCAAAATTACTTCAATTGCCCTACGGCGACCAAGCTCTGTTCATGACCAGAGAAAATTTCAGCAAAACCGGCGGCTTTCCGGAAATAGAGATCATGGAAGATTTTGTCTTGGTCTCCAGATTGCGCAAAATAGGCCGTATTGAGACATTACCTGAAACAGTAAGAACCTCTGGCCGCCGCTGGCAAAAATTGGGAGTTTTCCGAACCACCCTGATCAACCAGGCAATCATCATCGGCTATCTTCTGGGCCGCTCACCAACCTCTTTGGCCAACTGGTATCGGATATCATCCAAAGCCCGTTGATATTTGGGGTTTTCCGCCCGGGCCTGCGTGATCGACAGGCTCCTGTCCTCGGCGAAGATCGAGGGGATAGCCGGTTCCTTTGGCTTAAAACTGGAGCGCAGATCCGGGTCATTAATAAAAGACATGACCACTAGGGAGCCACCATTCAGGACAGGATAAAAGTAGGATTTGCGCAGGAAAGTAGCAGAGTTCGACAACAGGCCAGCCAGGACCATGAAGATCAAGATGAGAATGAACATGCCCTTGCCCATTCCGAACATGCCCCCCATAAATCGGTCAAAACCGCCCAGCATCGAAACTTTCATGAATTTCTTCAAACCAAGCCCGGAGAAAATTACCGCCAGGTAAACCAGGCAGAACAGGATCAGGTAAGTGAGTAGAAACGCCAGTTGCGGGGTGGTAATGAAACCACCCAAAAACCCGGAAAAATAGAAGTAGAAGCGGCCGGCAACCATAAACGCCAGAACCAGAGCGACGATAAAGGACAACTGCTGGACAAACCCCGTCCACACCCCGCGGGCGGTGAGCAGGGAAATTATCAGAATTATTGCGGAATCAATTGAACTCATCGGAGTTTAATATTAAACTTTTTTTGCTTAAACTCAAGAGATTTAAAATCAGGCGAATTGTTTTTTGCAATAATTATAAATAGATAAGGCTACTATCATACATTATGTGCCTGACCAAAAAACTGCAGTTGCCAGTTCTCGATAATACCCTCTGGAACCATCCGGGCCTGAAGATATCACCTGAATTGGTTTTGATCAACCTTGAGAAATTGCAGAGACAGCTAATCTCAGCCGACCTTGATCCGGCGGCATATCTTGCCCCTGAAGAACTGGCAATTTACCACCAGTTTAAATATCAAAAAAGACGAATTGAATGGCTGGGGGGGAGACTGGCAGCCAAACAGGCCGTTTTATACGCAAAAAGACAGGAGCCCACCGGGTCGGCAATGCGGGAATGGCCGGTCTGCGCCGACGAACACGGCAGGCCTTTTTTCAAGTCTTTGGCTAACAAGCAACCCTGCCTGTCGATTTCCCATAGCCGTGGTCTGGCCCTGGCCATGACTGTAAACGAAAGAGACTGTGGTCTGGATCTCCAGAAAATTTCCGAGGCCACCGTTCTGGTCAAAGAAAAGTTCTGCTCCCAAAGCGAAGAACAGATCATAGCCTCACTTGATCTGCCGGATAATAGCCAGGCAACCGGCCTGACCCTGTTATGGGCAGCAAAAGAGGCTCTGCGCAAGGCCCGGGGGGGGCATCCGCTGACTGGCTTCACCGCTATGCAACTGACTGGAGCTGTAGGTCCAAATAACCGTTGTTGGCTTTGCACATTGCAGATAAACAGTGAGAAGCACCTGATCCCAACCTTTTTTTATAAAGATTTCGCCATAGCCCTCTGCGTTATCTGACTTCTGAAAAGACTAAAGGAAATATCTAATGAAATCATTTGAAATACTTAAAAACATTCAACTGTTTAATGGCCTGACCGATCAACATTTGGTCGATCTGGTCAGAATTATCTCTGATCAGAATTTCAAGAAAGGAGAAAATATCTTCGCCGAGGGCGATGACGGGGTTGGATTTTACATTCTGGTCTCAGGCCAAGTCAAAATCTACAAATTATCAGTGGATGGCAAAGAACAGATCCTCCATATTTTCGGCCCCGGCGAGCCCTTCGCCGAAGCGGCGGTATTCACTGGCCGCGCCTTCCCGGCTTACGCCGATGCCATGCAGAACAGCCGAGTCTTTTTTATCCCCAGAGAGGCCTTTGTCGACCTAATAAAGGCCAACCCGGCCCTGGCCATGAACATGCTGGGCACCCTGTCAATGCGCCTGAAAAAATTCGCCGGGATGATCGAAGCTCTGTCACTCAAAGAAGTGCCCGGTCGCCTGGCCTCCCACCTCTTACTCTTGAGCGACCAACAGGGCAGCAACGATTTCCCCTTGAATATCAGCAAGACCCAGCTGGCCAGCCTGCTGGGTACCATCCCGGAGACCTTGTCACGCATCCTCAACAAACTGAGCAGCAAGGGCTATCTCGAATCAAATGGCCCACGGATCATGATCATTAATCGAGAAGGCATGGAGGCGCTGGCCTCCGGGGAAGAAAAACTTTAAAACCCCTTGCCATTCAAAAGACCTGAAAAGGAATTAATTATTTCGGGGGTGTTATTTCCATCGGTTTGTGATCTATACCTGCAATACTAATAGCCATTTTCAATATGACAAAGAGGCGCTTTTGATGACAATTAAAAGAAATCAACCCTGTCCTTGTGGCAGCGGGAAAAGATACAAAAGTTGCTGCGCCGTTCTTCAGACTGACGTGCCGACATCTAAAAAAGAACAGGCCTGTTCTCTCGTTGATCAAGGGAATATAATGCTTGTTGAAGAGAAGCACGAAGAAGCACTAAAGCTTTACCAAGAAGCCTTGTCTGTTTTTCCAGAATATGCCAGGGCACACTATAATATTGGTGTAGTATTTGAGAAGACAGGAGCTAAAGAAAGAGCTATTGATAGTTTTCAGCGAGCTCTTTCTATCGAACCTGAAGATGCCTATGCACACTATAATATTGGTGTTATTTGGCAGGAACAAGGAAAGGAAGAAGCTGCGTCTTGTTTTCAAAAGGCTGTATCCATAAAACCTGATTATGCTGAAGCCCACTACAATCTTGGTGTTACCTATAAAAATCAAGGGAAACTTGAAGAGGCATTATGCTGTTGTCAAAAAGCATTATCAATAGCACCTGATTATGCAAAAAGTCATTTCTTAATATCATCACTTCAGAAATATTCGGGGAATGAAAAACATATTATTGAGATGAAAAATCTTTTTTCACAAAATCACATTAACAATGAGCAAAAAATGTACTTGGCTTTTGGACTTGGGAAAGCCTACGAGGACTCTGGGATTTATGAAAAAGCATTTTGTTATTTCAAGGAAGGAAACAAGCTTAAAAGAAAAACATATGAGTACTCGGCTGAGGAAACAGAAACCGAATTCAAGCGGATAAAGAGAACTTTTACCAAATCCTTTATTCTAAATAATTCAAAATCTGGTAATCCTGATAATACCCCCATATTTATCCTCGGAATGCCCCGGTCAGGGACAAGCCTTGTGGAACAAATTCTTGCAAGTCACCCTAATGTATATGGAGCGGGGGAACTTACTTTCATCGCAGATATAATTTCACAGTTAAGTCGGAGTGGACAAACAGATAATATCTGTGAAACTATTTTAAAGGATGGCAAAGATTTTATAGCTCGATTAGGGCACTATTATATTGAAAAAATAAGAACATATTCTGCAGAAACAAAATTTATTACAGACAAAATGCCTCTTAATTTTCTATGGATCGGGGCAATAATTTTGGCATTACCAAATGCCAAAATTATCTCTTGCCTAAGAAGTCCTATGGATAATTGTCTTTCGATTTATAAGAATGTTTTTCATGAAGGACATAAATATGCCTACTCCTTACAAGAGCTAGGGCGCTATCATGTGTGTTATCAGGATTTAATGCTCTACTGGCATGAAGTTTTTCCCGGAAAAATTTATGACATCAGTTACGAAAAACTAGTGAACGATCAAGAAGTGGAAACAAGGAAGCTATTAAACCACTGCGGTTTGTCCTGGGATGATGCGTGTCTGTCTTTTCATAAAACATCAAGAAGGGTAGCTACCGCCAGTGCAGCACAAGTTCGAAGGCCGATCTACAAAGATTCAGTCCAACTCTGGAAGCGATATGAAAAACAACTCCAACCATTGGAAGACCAATTTATCCGCGAAAAGTAGGCATTCTAGTCAATTAGATTTTCAAACCTCGTTTGGAGTCGACTAAATGGCGACTGAAATCATTCAAAGGATTTTCCACTTTAACCCCTGTTGCAATCAGAACCGATAAATTACTTGTTCGAAACAGCTATTAAAAAGGGAATGCCGATGACTAAGCGAAATCAACCCTGTCCTTGCGGCAGCAACAGTAAGTATAAAAAATGTTGTGGCAGCACTCAAAAGATTGATCAAGATATTTCACCTGCTGAGAAAGAAGTTCTACTCAATTTATTTAACTCAAAGCAGATGATAAAAACAGAACAGGCTTGTAGAGAATTAATGCAAACCTATCAACAATCATCATATCTGTTCAATCTGCTAGGAATAACTCTCAAGGAGCAAAGTAAGTTACGGGAGGCTGAACAAGCATTTGAAAAAGCGACCCAAATCAAGCCTGATTATGCATCGGCTTACTGTAACCGTGGGATTGCACTTCGTTATCTAGGTCAATTGGATGAAGCCGTACAATCTATGCAAATTGCTGTGGAAAAGGATCCTGATGATAGTCATATTTCTGATTCTTTAATCAATATTTTGAACTACTATATGCCAAATATTGAAACGGGTTATCCATATATTAAGGCTCAAAAATCTTTACAGCAGGTACGCGCGAAATATACAAGTAGACTCATGATCGCCGATGAAACAGTGCGGCAATTATATCAGCAATGTCATAGCATTTTGGGCCGCAATAATTTATTGGCCATTTATACCAATAAAAATCAGTTATACCGGGGGGCATCTCCTCCTAATGACTGCGCCCGACATAAGATGGTCTTTGATACATTCAATATTATCCCGGAATACTGTTTTGACTGTTATAAAGTGACCTTTGAGCCTCGAACGGTGATGGAGCTTTTTAAGCTTTTGCTGGTTTTCGATAAACTCAAATTGCCAAATAATAATGAAAGGAAATGTATTGTAGAAAATAGACCGGAAATGTCTGGTACCTACAAAGGGTTTATTTATTGTAGAAGCCTCGATGAAGGGAAGGAAATTTTGAATATTGTACAGCCAATAGTAGGCAATGCAATTTCTGAAGGGATCCCAATCTTTGTGAAGAGAGGTTGCTCAGAATTTCCGCTTGCTTATCCGGCGTATGGCCACATTACGAAGAATAAAAGCCAACAGATGTCATATAATGAAGAATGGCGTAAGCATGAAGCGTATGCCGATAAAAACATGACAACACAAAAACATGATAATCCTAATGATTTCAAACACAACCATTCAGGATTTACTTTGCTTGATATCCTCGTAATGCGTAAATGGCTAGCATTTGCAGCAAAAAGAGGTGATTTAAGCTACCTAAAGATCGTTGAATAAAATGGGCAGTTTTTCACCGTACCCATCATCACATTATACTATTTCACGTTTTTCAACACTGTTCCTCTTCTCATCTCGATTTTAGCTTCCTTAATGAGTCCTTTTTCACCGTATGCGAGACCCAGGTTAAAGTGTGCGCTAGCATGCGATGGATTAAGATTGATTGCATTTCGGAACGCAGTTATCGACTCATCAATTAGTCCTTTGGCAAAGTAAGCCTTGCCCAGATTGGCGTAAGCGTTAGCATGTGATGGATTAAGATTGATTGCATTCCTATACGCAGTTATCGACTCATCTATAAGTCCTTGGGTAAGGTAAGCGATGCCCAGATTGGAGTAAGCTTTAACATGTGATGGATTAAGATTGATTGCACTTCTGTACGCTTTTATTGACTCATCTATAAGCCCTTTGGTAAAGTAAGCCTTACCCAGATTGTAGTACGCTTTATAGTAGGAGGGATCAATGAGAATAGCTTTATTGTAAAATTTTATAGCCTTGTCAAGATTCCCTTTCTCAGAGTACGCAACCCCTAAACTATGAATACCTCTTGCTTTACCTGGGCTTTTATTAACAACATCCTGCCACAAGACGATTTTATCATTCCACACATTGTTTCTTGAATAGGTAATACCTGTCAAAACCATCGAAACTATGATGACTGATAAGAAGATAGTCCCATCAACCCACTTCTGCTGGCATCCCTCAATAATCATCACTAACAAAATACTTATTACCAGAAATATTCCCAACGATGGCAAATACATTCTATGTTCAAAGATCACGTCTACTATTGGGATGATACTCGATTCAATTGACAGGGTTGCGAAGAACCAGGCAGTTCCGAATAAGATAACTCTGGTGAGTGGCAGAGTTATTCTATAACGCCAGAAGGAATAAATAACCGTAAAACATATTGTTGAAAGTGCCATGAAAGACAGAAACACTTCAGGGTCAAATATGGAGTGATATAGAGGATAATCGTAATCCAGGTTCTGGTCGACAGGGAAAAATATAAGCCTAATATATGTAATTATCACCCTGAACTCAGTGAACAGATAATCAAGTCTCGGCATATCTGTCACAAGCCTTGTCACGCCTCCACCCAAACCTACAATGTAGATAAGAGTTGTGGGAATAATAAGCATCGTCAGAATAAAGGGGAGCAGGTACAGGATTCTGCTCTTTGTCTCTCCTTTAAAGAAGAGGAACTCGTACAAGACGATCATTGCAGGGAGTGTAAATGCTATCTCCTTTGTCTTCATCGCCAGAACTGCTGCAAATAGAGCTATCAGATAATAAACAAGAGCCCTAGTGCTGATTTTTTTCCCACGTGTTTTGGTGTTGCTATCATTAAGAGCTAGTCGGGCCTTGATATACATGATTATTGAAAAGAGATAAAACATGGTGGCAAGCGATGCAAAGCGTTGAATAATGTAGGTAACGGCCTGGGTCTGGATGGGGTGCGCAACGAAGAGCAGGGAGGAGAAAAGGGCTATAGTCGAGGCATGCCTGAGGACTAAAGGGTTGTCGCCGCCGGCTCCAGATGCGAGAGTTATAAATATAAGGTGGACAAACCAGTAAATCAGCAAGGAATTGATTAAATGTATTAGAATATTGACAACATGATAACCCGTAACATCAAGTCCATGCATCTTGTAGTTGAGGGCAAATGTAAGAGAACCGATGTATCTGTTAATTAATATCGGGTATTCCGCAAAACCATTGTAGACCTTTGCTTTTGCAGGGGTTTTATAATAAACCAGATTTTTGATTACGGGGTTCTCAACGATATTGGCCACATCATCAAGCTGAAAAGGCACATTTAATGTGTTTGAATATCCTAGAATACCGAGGATGATTACCAATAAAAGGTGGCAGGTCGGCTTGGATAGAAAATTTTTCACCATAAAGAAGGTGCCTTTTTAGAAGATTTTGTGGGTAGTTACAGAAGTGTTCATTCTTTTGTATAATCGTCGTTAGCGGTGGACCAGCTGAACAGAGAAAGTATTCACCGAAACGGCAAAATTCTCTGTTTTCCCTCGCTGCTGTCTCATAGTTGATCAATTACAGAATAAAGGGTTCGAGCCGTGGCCACTATAACACGGTCATTAACCAAATCGCTGCAATTTTCCTGAGACATGAATTGAATATTTGGCAAAAACCCATCAGACTGTTCTAGTCTTGACCTTAAAATTATTTCAAATGTTATGTGTTTTTCAGAGTTGATGCTTCAGCTCTTTTTTTGCTAAACGTCACCATACAATCTTATTTATGGTTTCCGATATCCAGCAAGAGATTAACTATATCCCATGAAGATATTTATCTCATTCTCAATATTTCTAAGTGATTGCGGGCTTCAAAGTAGCTGGGGTTTATCCGCAGGGCCTCCTCAAATTCTTTAATGGCCTCATTTGTTCGGCCAAGCTTGTAAAGACCTATTCCGAGACTGTCATGGGCCTCAGCATTTTGAGGGTTTATCCGCAGAGCCTCCCTAAATTCTTTAACAGCCTCATCTGTTCGACCAAGCCTGCCAAGAGCTGTTCCAAGATTTTTATGGGCGTCAGCGCTGTGAGGGTTTATTCGCAAGGCCTCTCTAAACTCTTTAATGGCCTCATGTGTTCGACCAACCTTGCCAAGACTTATTCCAAGGCCCAAATGAGCTACAAAATAAGAGGGGTCAAGGGAAACAGCTTTCTTGTAATATTTTACCTCCTTGTCAAGATCCCCTTTCTCAGAATGGGCAAGCCCCAGCTGGGTATATCCTCTTGCTTTACCTGGGCTTTTATTAACAACATCCTGCCACAAGACGATTTTATCATTCCACACATTGTTTCTTGAATAGGTAATACCTGTCAAAACCATCGAAACTATGATGACTGATAAGAAGATAGTCCCATCAACCCACTTCTGCTGGCATCCCTCAATAATCATCACTAACAAAATACTTATTACCAGAAATATTCCCAACGATGGCAAATACATTCTATGTTCAAAGATCACGTCTACTATTGGGATGATACTCGATTCAATTGACAGGGTTGCGAAGAACCAGGCAGTTCCGAATAAGATAACTCTGGTGAGTGGCAGAGTTATTCTATAACGCCAGAAGGAATAAATAACCGTAAAACATATTGTTGAAAGTGCCATGAAAGACAGAAACACTTCAGGGTCAAATATGGAGTGATATAGAGGATAATCGTAATCCAGGTTCTGGTCGACAGGGAAAAATATAAGCCTAATATATGTAATTATCACCCTGAACTCAGTGAACAGATAATCAAGTCTCGGCATATCTGTCACAAGCCTTGTCACGCCTCCACCCAAACCTACAATGTAGATAAGAGTTGTGGGAATAATAAGCATCGTCAGAATAAAGGGGAGCAGGTACAGGATTCTGCTCTTTGTCTCTCCTTTAAAGAAGAGGAACTCGTACAAGACGATCATTGCAGGGAGTGTAAATGCTATCTCCTTTGTCTTCATCGCCAGAACTGCTGCAAATAGAGCTATCAGATAATAAACAAGAGCCCTAGTGCTGATTTTTTTCCCACGTGTTTTGGTGTTGCTATCATTAAGAGCTAGTCGGGCCTTGATATACATGATTATTGAAAAGAGATAAAACATGGTGGCAAGCGATGCAAAGCGTTGAATAATGTAGGTAACGGCCTGGGTCTGGATGGGGTGTGAAACGAAGAGCAGGGAGGAAAAAAGGGCAATAATCGAGGCATGTTTCAGGAATAAAGGGCTATCTCCGCCGGTCTCAGCTGCGAGAGTTATGAATATAAGTTGGACAAACCAGTAAATAAGCAGGGAATTGATTAAATGTATTAAAAGATTGACAACATGATAACCCGTAACATCAAGTTTATTTATCTTGTAGTTGAGTGCAAATGTAAGAGAGCCAATGTATCTGTTAATTAATATCGGGTATTCCGCATTACGATTATAGACCTTTGCTTTTGCAGGGGTTTTATAATAAGCCAGATTTTTGATTACGGGGTTCTCAACGATATTGGGCACATCATCAAACTGAAAAGGCACAGTTAGAGAGTTTGAATATCCTAGAATACCGAGGATTATTACCAATAAAAGGTGGTAGGCTGGCTTGGATGAAAAAGTTTTTAACATAAAATAAAACCTGTAAATGGATGGGGTTATAAAAAGGCTCGAACTATCAGGTTATTACCATCTTAGAAGGATGTGTTCAATTTTCTGTGTCATTCCTCACCGACACACTGTCTCCCTGCCATCTGCATTGCTAAAATTCTCCCGATACGATCGGCATTAGCCATAATTGTCAAAGTATGTGACTTTTCTGTCTGTGTTGATAAACACGCCCCATCAGCAACATGCACGCCTGCCAATCCAGCCAGCCCTCCATCTCCAGCGGTTTCTCCCATAATTGGCCTATGGCGCATCGGCAAGGTGCAGGAATAATGGATGTCTCCACCGGGCTGGCCCTGAGTGAAACTTGTTGGCAATAGTATTGCACCCAACTTCCAATATGATTTGCGCAAGCGTTTAAGTGCATCAGAAAATAACCCGGGAACAATATCGCTGTAACCGCCATTGATTTTCAGTCCGCCATCACCATCCAGTGCTGCGGTTGTAGTGGAAAGATGCCCCGGTAGAAACATATTACCTACAAGGCACGAGCTAAGTAACTGCCGAAGCAAGTCGATTCCGTATCTTTTGCGTAACGGCAGATGACGAAGAAACTCTGCCATGGGAATCCCGACCGTCGAAAATGTCGAACCAAATCCAGATATTTCATCCGTTAGTTCTACTGTAAAGGCTAATTGCCCTAGCCCAAAGCTGCTAGTTCTTTCCACTCCCAACATCCCAGGCAACCACAACAAAAAGGCCGCTATTGGACAAGATTGCAATAATACAGGTGTGTCAATCTTAAGTGCAAGTAAAGCCAAGCGAGTCGTTGCCAATGTTCCGGCTGCTAAAATAACCTTCTTGGCAGAAACTGTTGTGTGGCCATTGTCATCTTGCCCTTCGACTGATACAATCCCAGAGCCCTTGACAACTTGGTCAACAACAAACCCGTTTCGGTAAGAGAAGTTTTGAAACTTGTCCAAAGAAAAAAGTTCGTTTGCCGATGTATAAAGAGCTCTATTATGACATCCCCACAAACAATTTCCCGAACTATCACAGGCCTTCCGTTCACCAAGATTACTACTTAATACAGCAACACGGTTTCGCCCCAATCGAAAACCAAGAGTAGTCAGTTTATTTTTACACGACGAATAGCGCTCAAACATTCGCTGATGCAACCCATCCATTGATATGGGTGGCTGAGCCCATGTATCCAACCCGAAATAATCGGACAAGTCATCAGCAGTAGCACCACTTACACCGATTCTCCGACTAACAATTTCATAGGATCGATCAATGCTTGCCTTGGGAAAGGGATACCCCGCCAATTCTTTATCTGAAAGTCGTGCGACACCGCACCCCCATGCATTAGAAAGCCCGCCCTTCGCAAGAGAGCCTATGGCAACAAAATTTTCGGATTCAATACGATTTTTTGCTATGAAATCGTCAAATACATAGCGATGCGTTGGCACCCTAAGCTTTGGAGAAAGAACATCCTTTTCTTGCAATGCATGGAAATTTTCACCAACCATCCATTTCCATTGCTCTGGGTTTTCATATCTTTCAATCAAGTACGGCTGGGATGGTAACTTAACATTCGCTTCGCGACCGCCATCCACCATAAGAACTTTTAAACCCGCTTGGACTAACGGAAAAGCGGCCGAAACTCCTGCCGGGCCACTTCCCACAATAATCACATCAAAATCAGAGCTCATTAAAGTCACTTAATCTTGGTTTGTTTGGAATAAATTGGAGTTAATAAATGGCTCAACTTCTATATAAAACTTATGATAAGAAGCTACTCCTCTGCGTTCGTATAATAACTTCCCGGAATGTGGCGATCTTAAAACCCGATGGATGTCTACAGATTGAAATAATTGAGTTCCTCTGAAAATGTAATGAAGGAAAACAAACGGTAATAAGTAAATCCAGGTTGAAACTTGCGACTTGTAAGAAAGTATATATTTAATGAATCGTAATCTTGAACGCCAAGAAATCTTAAAACTTATAACTGCTCCATTGCTACTTATAGGCGAAAATAACTTGAAAAAAATCCACGGCAGCTTATTCCCGGTATAGAGCGGAAATTGAAAAGACTGATTTAATACCCCAAAGTTTTCCCCAAGAGCTAAGCCAATAAGATGAACGGCATCATGATCTTGATGTCCGCCTTCCCAAGCTAAAAAGTATAAAATAACTGGTTCAGTAAACGAATTTAACAGGTGGGCAGTCGCCTGATATACCCGGTCTAAATGTTCATATAAACGGCCATCAGGGATATGTAACTCTTTGCCAAGAAAGTAAATGTCATCACGCATGACTCCCATATCTGCTAGAACAGCTAGGCTTTCGTTGTCCCTCTCTTGGCACGGTTGACCATTCAAATTTCCTGATGTCAAATATATAGCTACAATCCGGACGCCAGTAGCTATCAAGCGATCCATCTCAGCATAAACACCAAATTCGTCATCTTGATGTGCAAACAAAAATACAGCTATATTATTCATCTGAACACCAACAGCCCTTGATTTCAAAACCATCCTGGATAATTATGAATAAGTATTGCATTATAAATGCGACGTCCCAAGATTGCCATACGCTAGAATGCATCGAAGTCTAAAAAGTTTATGAAACAAGAAAATGGATCAACACGATCCTTACTATCAATTAAATTTTTAAATATAAGGTTCAAAGGCGATTGCTTCATTCTCTCTGGAATTTTGACATAACAATTACCAAAACTATATGTTGGAACAAGTCCTAAAAATAGTCTTGGAAGAAATGGCTGGAATATCCTTGGTTGTAAATTATCAATATCTCCGGCATCAAGAGGGAACTCCGCCGTTGCAGTAATTCCAAACTTGCCTGTCGGTGCATATGCAGTTGCCCAACCTGTTTTCGTATCTCTTCCTAAAAAAATATCTTTACTTGGATTATTTAATCTCCATAATATCGAGTTTTCGTCCCACAAATGACGTAATTCAGTAGAGTTTATAATTTCTGAAGCTCTTTTCTTTAAGGACAAAGTCCCTACCCCCACACGCGCTTCCAAAGGGATAACTAATTGAAATCCCATCTGGCGAACCCACAGCAGGGTAGCGGCTCTATTGGCAACACCAATAACAAAATCATAGCCAGCATGTGCACCATATTCGCACATACGCAGGCCTAGCTTTTTAAATAAGTGACGACCTTGACATGATGGATGCACCACCACATTTACAGCTAATAGACCTTTTACAATTTCATCACGGAAAAAGTACTTCCCAGGAACTGCCATTACTTGCCCTACAATATTATCATCACACCAAGCATCCGCACCGATAGCTTCTCCCATTGGGTTTGCGTAATATAGCCAGGACAAATAATCAAATTGCAGATGTGATGCTTCTGGAAAGCAGGACTTATACAGGGCAATATATTTCTCAAGATTATTAACAGATGATGGTTTAAAGGTGATTTCCATACTAGCTGTCCTTAATATTATTACGAGAGATTGAAGACAAACTGGCTATCTTTTTTCTTGTTAGAAGAGAAATGAAACGCCAAACAATTTCTACCCCAACGGCTATTATTATACGCGCAATTACATAAACTTTTGGGCGAGATCGACCATCTCCCAAAAAACGGTCTGCTCCTTGTATGCTAGCCTCCCCAAGAATCATTGCAGCATCGACGCGCCAACCAAATTCCTCCAGTTGTGGTGAGTTAACAAATGTGCGGTCATCCAGCAATGCCAGAGTCACAGGCCATTGGAGCAGCCAAGCTGGCAAGTCTAGCGGAATCCCCGCTCGTAATTTCTCAATCATACGTACGTAGCGCCGCACGAGTTCCGAAGTGGGCTTCTCCTTCAGTAGATACGTAAGTAATGCGATGCCCTCTTGGATGAGTCTACGGCGGTTATCACTACCGGATCGATGCATGCCTGAGTGTAATGGACGTAATTCAAGTCCGATAGTATCCAGATCTACTGCAGTGTTCATTGGAGGGAGATTAAAAAGTGAATCCAGCCGATGTAAGCCGAATTTGGCGGCAAACTCATTCCCAATAATCCTAGTGAAAAATCTGACAAAAGGGATGGGAACCGGCACAAAAAACTTGCGGCCTCGAACCCGGTCTCGGGCGATAGACCGGAGGAATTCTGTAAAGGAGATAGGCTTAGGCGAAGCAAGGCAATACACATCTGAACGGATGTCTTTTAACTCAACCAGCCTCAACAAACCATTAGCACAATCATCCACATGAATTGGCTGAACCGATGGCGAAGGCATAAAAGCCGGGAGCACCTGGAGGCGTCGAACAAGGCTTATCATTGTACCGAATAATCCTCGCTCGAGTCCGCCGTAAACTTGACCAAGCCTAACTACCAGGCCGCTGGCAGCCAACACCTCTTGCTCGATACGCCATTTGGTGCGACCGTAACTTGTCGGCGCATCCTCCCGGGCAGTTTGACTAGACACAAATAAAAATCTCGCATTGACTTTGCTTGCAGCAGCGATAAGAGCTCTTGCCGACTCCACTTCATTTTGTTTATCGTTTTCTGCGCCAGAAGTATTTGCCGCTAAATGAATGACAGCATCTATACCCTCAGACATGGTTAATCTTGATGGAGTATTAAGATCAAAAGATAACCATAACGGTACGGATTCCTGCGGTCGCCGCGAAGCCGCACCAATCTGATGATTGTTTGCCAATGCAATTTTAACAAGGCGAGTCCCGATATAACCAGAAGCCCCTGTTATCAAAATCTTCATGGACTGGATCTCTCGTCGGCGGAAAAAACAATACATTGTCGGTCATGAGCGAAAACCCACGTCTTACTCGACCAGAAGCTAAATAATACGCAAATAACATCATAAATAAACTTTGCGGTCACAGGAATACCTATTACAAGCAATACTATTAACGATTATTCACTTTGAAAGTGAACGATACTCGGTTTGTTTTTCTGAAAACTCTTTTAAACAAAGAGTCCCTCTGCTTTATCTCTAATTCTACAACCGCTCTTACTACCCAAACTGCGCGATAACGACAATTCCCCCAAGGATTAACGCGCAGCCCAGAAAATATGGCATGGACACCTGCTCGCCAAAAAACAAAAAAGCCATTAAGGGAACCAATACATAACATAATGCCATGAACGGGTAGGCTTTATTAAGCGGAATGTACGCTAACAGGTATATCCATAATAAAGTGGCGCCGCCGTATAGGGCAACGGATGCACAGCCCACTATCCATATGTTAGGAGCGAGAGTGCCGCTAGTATCTTTGAGTAAAATGCTCAGCTGCTTAAATAAAATCTGGGCAATGGAGACCGCTGTAACGCAGGCAAGCAGGAGATTAAAATGAATAAAAGACATGTCTGGATTTCATACAGTTATGTGCGCAACGTAAAAAAGGTTGGCATCCATTGATGGGATCAACATGGGGAACCACGAACTCTTTACATCGGTAAAATAATAATTGACGAATGTAACGAGGTTGTTTATCGGATTGACATGCTCTCTTGCCGCCCAGTAATCGCAGTCAAAACCGGCCCGCTCAAACTTTTTTCTGGAACTGATATTTTGCCCTAAACGCCAAAGTAAGCCAGGATCGCATGGCAAGAGTAAAGATAACACGCCGCCGGGCTTTAGCACTCGACACCATTCCCTAAGAACCTCGTGCGGTTTGTACAAATGTTCCAAAATGTGTGCTGCGATCAAGCGGTCAAACGATTTGTCTGGAAAAGACAATAGGCTTGCATTTTCAGCGCAGACAATCACTTTGCCACGCCCCTCCGGAGGACGGGATACACCCTGATTAACCTTGTCAAGCATAGGCGGATTCAGGTCGGTCATCAGATATTCGTCAAAAGCATGTCTAACAAACTGGAGGTGAACGCCTGTCCCCGCTCCAACTTCAAGAACACGGCCAAAATACTGGCTAGCATCAAAGCGGCTCTCTAGCCAGGCATGGCTCTTTTTAAGAAAAAACGCTGCCATTCCCTTTTCGTAATTCAAAGTGTCGTAAATAGCAGCCCATTGCGTCAAATATGAATTTACATCAGGATCGGGCTTCACGAATACACCTCTATGAGAAATAAAGTTATGGGGGCCAGTAGAAAAACAGTAATACTTCCCGGGAAGATAATTGTCCGTGCAGTCAAAATGGCGATCAACGTCCTCCTCCAATCAATACAATCGCGGCAAAAGGGGCCGAAGTCCTTACGAAACTTTACGCATGCATTAAGAATATCTTTCCTTTCTTTTTAAGCGGAGTCGCCATGAAGTTTCTATTGCATAATGCTCGAGGACCAAATTCCATACACCCATGAAAACATGTGATTATGTCACCCATCGAAAATCGCTTTTAGCGACATAGTTATATAAGTCTGCTGATTCATATGCTTATATTTAAGCCCTGCATTTACAAAGGCATGATGGTGATCCTTCGGTTTGTAATCGGGGCCAAGGGATGAATTTTTCTGGCCATAATTTTTTGGATAATTATAAATACCATGGCCATCCAACAAAGCTACACCTAACGATGTTTCTAGGTTTTCTACCACTATATTTAACTTGTGTTCTGTTCATTTGTCACCAGTTATATGAGCTGAGGTTGGTCGTCACTGGTGGACACCACCTTATGGTTTTCAAACCACCTGTTATTTCCAGAGTAACAGTGTCTCATAATTTGCTGGAGAAAGAAATCCGAGGTGAGTTTACCTTATTTGCGATTGTAAAAGATCTCAATATATTCGGCAATATCTCTTTATGCTGCCAGTCTTGTCCGGTGGCAGCGATGATGAACCAATTCGATGTTCAAGGCTATTGAAGAAGTTCTTCATCAGGGCACTGCCAAAACATGTGCCTTTTCGACGCAAGGGACTAACGGAGCCCGGTTGTGTGCAAAATCATCGTAAAACCACTCTCAGCGGCCGATTCTCTTTCGATACACTCGTGCAGGAAAAAGATTGGCACCAGATGTGGATGATTGCGATGATCTTTAGATCTGCTTGCTGGTCTCGGTCCTGAGGCGGATCTTTTTTGCGGGTGCACCGGCATACACGCCATATTCCTCTGTGTTCTTTGTCACGACCGCATTGGCGCCAACAACAGTCCCGCGCCGCAGAGTCACACCCGGCAGGATTACCGCCCCGGCCGCAATCCAAACGTCATCCTCTATTGTAATTTTTTGGGGAACCGTCGGACGTGCAAATACAGGCGGCAGTTCGCCGTTAATGGGGTGAATGCCAGAGGAAATCGTCACATTTGAGCCCAACAGCACAAAATCACCGATATCAATGCCACCAATCGCATTGATATAGCTTCCACTGTTGCAACCGAAATGTCTACCGACAGTCAAGCGATTGGTCTGAACAAAGGTCACATTGGGCTGAACCCAGGCAAATCCGCGTAACGTCCTAAAAAGGCAGCGGTATATCAAGTTTCGTAGACAAAAACCTGGAAGACCCGGAACACCAGAAAAAAGCCACAGAAGAAAGGCCTCCCACTGGGAAAAAAAAAGTTCTGAAAAGGCGAGATGCCGGATCTTGCTTCTTAGAAAGCTCATGAATCCTCTTTAAGATATGTCTGTTGCATTCAGAAACCCTCCTATTGGAGACACTCCGACTTTATTTGATAAAGTTCCGCTGATCGATGGTTAGAGTAGTTGCGCCTGACGAACTCCAACTCCAAGATTTAGTTCCAAAAACCATAAACTGTCAAATCGATCTTAGAGTTCTGGTCGTAAATATGGCACTAAAAAGTTCTTTAAACTGCCTCATCCGACAAATTCCGAACCTGTTTCAGGATGAGCAACTCAAGCACAAATCGAATGGAATGAGCCGACCTGACAGTATAGAAATACAGGCACTGACGATACATATTCAACTGCTTCCGGTCTGGATTCTTCCTTTCATTTTCACTTCAAAATCGTCAATCGATTTTGCAAGATTTTGAGTCTCATTTTACAATAACTTGCAATTTTAGTGCAGTATTTTATGTGTTCATGTCTAATAATACCAAGCATGTTAGACTATTTTTCACGGACGACTAATGTCGGGAAGAGTGATGCGATTCCGTGAATTTAGTTGATGGGCCTTGCAACAAATCATAAGCCACTCCTATCGAATTTTCGCTTCATTAACAGAAGGAACCATA
This sequence comes from Thermodesulfobacteriota bacterium, assembly GCA_039714535.1. GTDB lineage: Bacteria > Desulfobacterota > Desulfobulbia > Desulfobulbales > JAGXFP01 > JAGXFP01. The sequence goes on from JBDLJC010000002.1 coordinate 44,874, forward strand.
ATAAGTTTTCGATGAAATGGCCGTTTGGGCACGGAGGCAATGTCGTAACCAATAAACGCAAGTAAAAGCTGAAGTCCCATCAACAAGGGCATAGCTGCCAACATAACGGTACCAGCGGGAGTTGGCACACCCAGCTGTGCAGCTTTTAGCCAGTAATATCCCCCGTAACCTGTTCCGAAAAGCATCAGAATCAGGCCAGTGGGCAACTCAACAGATGCCAGAGATAGGTCTCGAAGATAGTAGTTATAGAAAACCCGCTTGAGAAAATTGCGGGTGTGCTTGAACAAAAATTCACCCAAAATCTTTGAAATTTTCAGGTGACTGACCTCCTCGCCATATTTTGCATCCATGGGTACATCTACAACAACTGCGCGTAGCGTGTTGAGTCTAAATAGTATATCAGTTTCAAAGAAATATCGGCGGCTGATTTTCCCAAGCGGTAAATGCTTCGCAACATCAGGATGAATTGCTGTATAGCCATTTGTCGGGTCAAAAAGGTGCCAATACCCAGAGGATAGTTTAGACATAAATGATAGTACCGCATTACCAAACAACCTCATGGGCGGCATTGCCCTGATTTCTTCAAGATCGTAAAACCGGTTCCCTTTAGTGTAATCAGCTTCACCTGCCAGTATCGGCTCAACAAAATAGGGGATTAGACTCGGGTCCATCTGGCCATCGCCATCTACCTTGACGATCACGCCGGCCCCATCAGTGATTGCGGCCTGATAGCCACTCATCACGGCCCCACCTACTCCTTGATTCTGGGTGTGGCAAATGACCCTCACTCTATCATCATCGATATTATTTTCCACAAACTTTCCGGAGCCATCTGGACAGGCGTCATCAATCACATAAATGCGCCAAACCATGGTCGGAATTTTAAAAATCACGTCAACAATGTGGCGGGTAACCTTATATGCAGGGATCACCACAGCGATCCGCTCGTTCAATAGGGGATTAGTCATCTGATCAACCATAATTGTAATTTTACTTACATCGAAAAAATGGACGTCTAATTTAAGTTGACGCGCAAAGACCTCTGGAATTTGGTAGTCGAGGTTTGAGTGGAACCACTGCCTATTGTCCTATAACACAGTTCTCTATCTCTTAGTGCTCCAAATCAAACTCATATTCCAGACCGGATTTTTTAAAATGGTTGAGCGCGTTCTTCAAGTCTTGCAGGGTTTCGACCCGGAACCGTACCTCCCAGGCCGATTTTGGGGCATTGCGATGGGTAAGACGAATGATTTCCGAGATGGTCATCTCCTCCGGCGCCACCCCCAGCATCATCAGCAAACGGTTGCGATTCGGCACCTGCAGGAACAATAGGCTCTGTAGTTTTTCTACCAGGGTTTTCTTAGTTCGCCACCGCAACTCCATTACGTCTTCCCGTTGCACCTTCAAGGCCGCGATTTTTTGGCAATGCTGGCCATGGACCGAAATGCCCCGTTCACTGAGCAGGCCGATCAGCCCTTTATCGGCCGGAGTCGGATGACAACACCGGGAAAACTTGATGGCTGCCGGGTCAAGGCTATCAAGATAGATGCGGTTCAAGGTCCCGGTGGGAGGTTGCAGGGTTTCGCGATCATTGTACAGATTTTGGCGAATGGCTTCTACCGCCTTTTTGAGCGGCAACTGTCCCTCACCAATATGCAGAAAAAACTCATCAAGATCTTCGGTCTGACATTGTTGGCAAACGTCCTCCATTGCCGGCTTATCAAGCAGCTCAACCGGAATCCCGTATCGCCTTAATTCCTGTTCGGTGATCGATCTGCCGATCTTGCGGGCCAGAAGCTGGCGGCGGGCTCTAAACATTTTACCCAGTTCGGAGCGAGCCCTGGGGGTTTGGCATTTCACCTGGATCTCCGGGTCGAAATCAACCGGATCTTTACGGGTAATGATCTTGATCCGATCACCATCCCTGAGCCTACTATCCGGTTTAAGTTTGCGGCTACCAACCATCGCATAAAGACAACGGTGGCCTACTTCGGTATGAACCCTGAAGGCAAAATCGAGGACATTGCTCTTGGTGGGCAGGCAGATCTCATCCCCTTTGGGAGTATAGGTATAAATCTCTTTTTTGGCAGAGGAGGCGATCATCTCCCGGTAGGAAAGACCATCATCCGCAGCCAGGATGTCAAAAAACTCCGTAAGCTCTTTGGCGAAAGCACTGGGCATCCGTCCTTTTGCTGACCATTCTCTGATAATGCCGGAACGGCCGCTTCTGACCATTTCATCGGTGCGGACCTTGAAAAGATATTTATCCCCGAGAATATTGGCCCGGGCATGAATACACTGATAGCCGGTGGGCTTGGGGTTGGCGATAAAATCCCGGATGGTTCTGGGAATAGGCGGATAATTCTGGTTAATCACCCCCAGGGCCCGATAGCATGACTGGATATCCTCAAGCCTGATCAGAATCTCCATGGGAGTTTCAATCTCTTTCTCAAGCTGTCGGTTGACCTGATCGTAATAGGCCCACAAGCCTTTTACCCGCAGTGAGACCTCAGCTGTAATCCAATATTGCTTAAACTCGGCTCGGAGGAGTTTGATGATTTGCTGCGTACCTTCATGATCCTTTAGATGGCCGATCCGATTTTCAAGTTTATGGGCCTGCCGGGGAAATTTATAGCGCAAAGCCAGATCATAAAGCTCCCGCTTAAGATTGTAGAGACCGATCAGCCCGGCCATCGGCGCATAGATATCGAGGGTTTCATCAGCGATTTTCTGCTGCTTGTGCTTGGGCATTGAGGCCATGGTGCGCAGGTTGTGCAACCGGTCTGCCAGCTTGATCATCATAACTTCGATCCGCGAAGCCGCCCCGGAAAAGATCTTGCGGTGCACCTGCTTGATAAAGGCCTGCCGGTCACCTTCAAAACCATCGATCTTGGTGACCCCGTCAACGATGGCTTCGACCTCCTGGCCGAACATCTCGCCGATGACTTCGCTGGTAACTTCCGCGACATCCTCGACCGTATCGTGCAATACCGAAGCCGCCAGGGTCTCGGGGTCTTTAACGCCAAGCTCTTCAACCAGAATTCTGGTTACCGCGCAGGGATGGCTGACATAGGCTTCACCGGATTTACGTCGCTGATCCTGATGGGCATCGACTGAAAACGAAAAGGCCTCCCAGAAAAGGCGGGCATCTCCGTCCTGACCGCCCAGGGCCTTTTCCATCGCCTCACAATAGGCGGTTATGTCAAATTCGTTTTTTTGCAATATTGATGGTCTCGGGAAAAAACCCCCAAAGGGGCATAACAATATCGGAAATGACAAAGCCTGTGGTATATCATTCCACAAGAAAAATAGTATTACATTTTAGGCAAAAAGTGGCATCATTATTCGGGATCAGACTGTAATTTGTTTACCAGTGGCTTGGTGGATCAGCAAGGATCAACCTGGTCAGTAGCAGTCTTAACAACATAATTTTCACGAGATATAACTATATGGCCAGAAATAGCCGTGCAAAAAAGGGACCGAGCAGCCAGCGGCGCCGGAAGAGCAAAGGCCGCCCGACAGCCGCCAGCAAGCATAAGCGCCCAGACCGGGCCGCAGGCAAAACCAGGGACCGACAATTGCTGGAGCTGGAAGACGAGATCGTCGGCTTTATCTACTCCAAGGGCGGCCAGGCCACCCGCAAAGAAATCTTCGCCGGCCTGCAACTCGCCACCCGCGGTAAACGCAAAATCCTGGAGGGGACCCTTAAAGCCCTCTGCCTCGGTAAGACCCTGTCCTGCAAAGGCGACCTCTTTCGCAACCACAATATCAAAAGTCTGGTCGAAGCGACCATCAGTGGTCACCCCCGGGGCTTTGCCTTCGCCCGGCCGGTGACGGAGCTTGAGAATACCAGGGAGCACGATATCTTCATCCCGCCCAACTCCTCCGGTACCGCCAATCATGGCGATCGGGTTCTGGTTCGCCTGACCAAGGCCCGCCGAGACAAAAGGGAAGGCCGGGTCGTCAGGGTCCTGCAAAGGGCAACCACCCGGATCGTCGGCACTTACCAGGCCAACGGCCTGGTTATCCCCGAGGATGACCGCTTTACCTACAATGTTCAGATCGATCCCAAACAGACCGGCGGGGCCAAGGCCAGCGAAGTAGTGGTCGCCGAGGTCACTGATTTCACCAGCACCATTCACCGGCCGACCGGTCGGGTGATCAAGGTGCTGGGCAGCAGTGACGATCCCTCGGTCCAGGCCGACATCGTTATCCACCTGCACGAGCTACCCCATGAGTTTGGGTCGGAAACCATCCAGCAGGTCAAAGAACTGGATGGCGCGATCAAACTTGAACCGGGCCGGGCCGATCTGCGGGATATCCCCCATGTCACCATCGACAGTGAGACCGCCAGGGATTTTGACGATGCCGTGGCCATCGAAAAAATCGGCAAGAATTTCCGCCTCTACGTGTCCATCGCCGATGTCAGCCATTATGTGTCCACGGGCTCCCCCCTTGATCAAGATGCCTACCAGCGCGGGACCAGCGTCTATTTCCCGGGCCGGGTGGTGCCGATGCTGCCGGAGCGGCTGTCCAATGATCTCTGCAGCCTCGTGCCGGACCAGGACCGGTTGGCCTTTACCGCCATTCTTGATTTCGATCTGCGGGGCAAGCTTATCGGTAAATCTTTCACCAAATCGCTCATCCGCAGTCACCAGCGTTTCACCTATAATATAGTTTACGCCATCCTCTCGGCCGCGCCCGCGGATAAGCTTCGCACCGAATATCAAACGTTTGTTGCCGATCTGGAGATGATGGCCACGTTGGCCGCTGCCCTCGAAAAACAACGGCAGCATAGAGGCAGCATTGGCTTTGAGATCCCGGAGCCGGAAATTAATCTTGATGACGATGGCCGGATCAGCCATATCTCCCGCTCCCACCGCAACCAGGCCCATAAGCTGATTGAGGAATTCATGCTGGTCGCCAACGAGGCTGTGGCCGGAGCCTTTACCGAGCTTGACCAGCCCGGCAGATTTGATTTCCTCTACCGGATTCACGAGAAGCCCGATGCCCTTAAGGTCGAAGAGTTCGTTGAGTTTGCCAAGAGTATTGGCATCCCCCTGCCCAAGGAATCAACCAGCCCGGGCTGGTTCGCCAAGGTTATCGAGGAGGTCAAGGATTCGCCTAAGGAGTACATCATCAGCAATCTGCTGCTACGCACCATGCAGCAGGCCCGTTATGCACCGGACAACGCCGGGCACTTCGGCCTGGCCGCCAGTGACTACTGCCATTTCACCTCGCCGATCCGCCGCTACCCGGACCTGATGGTCCACCGGGCCTTGCAGCAGATGATCAGCATCGATAAGAAGACGGGACGTGCCAGGGCCATTTTTTCCTCCAAGGATGAAGCCGGCATCTTTCTTTCCGGTCGTGAACGGACAGCGGTTACGGCCGAACGGGAACTGATCGAAAGGCTGCAGGTCCGTTATATGGCCGACCGTATTGACGAGGAATATGACGGGATTGTGTCCGGAATCGCCTCTTTTGGGATCTTTGTCGAACTGCTCGATTCGTTCATCAGCGGCGCGATTCCCATCGCCGATCTGACCGGCGATTTTTACGAGGTCGATGAGAAAAACCACCGCATCCTCGGCAAATCCTCCGGTCGGATAATCCAGATCGGCGACCAGATCAGGGTCAAGGTCAACGAGGTCAACATCCGGCGGCGGCGGATCAACTTTACCCTGAGTGACGACTGAAGCCGCGATGGAGACAAGAACTGCAGATGAGATGAAATCAGCCCTGGCCAATGTCGCCATTGTTCTGGTCGAGCCCAAATATTCCGAAAACATCGGTGCCGCGGCCCGCAGCGCCATGAACATGGGGATATCCCGGTTGATCGTGATCAGGCGGGAACCACCGGACCGGGAGAAAATGCTGCGGATGGCCACCCATCACGCGGCCTCCTTAATTGAAAATCTGGCCCTTTTTCAGAATCTGGCAACAGCTCTGGAGCCTTTTTCGGTGGTGGTAGGCACCACGGCCCGTCAGGGTCGGCAGCGACGACCGCCCAACACCCCGCGGGTCATGGTCGATAAACTGATTCCGCTGCTGGCCGAAAACCAGGTGGCGATCCTCTTCGGCCCGGAACATCGAGGCCTGACCAACGACGATCTTAAATTCTGCCAGCTGACCTCAAATATTCCCACCGCCGATTTCACCTCGTTGAATCTGGCCCAGGCCGTGGCGATCCATTGCTATGAACTATATCACGGCCTGCTGTTCAACAAATCAGACGCAACACCTTTTACCCCCAAACAGGCAACCACCCGCGAGATGGAGGGAATGTACAGCCACCTGGAAGAACTGCTGCGCGAAATAGAGTTTCTGCGAGAGGAGCAGGACAAGGGCGAGGATGATTACTGGGTGAACTCGATCCGGAAGTTTTTTAGCCGCCAGAGTCTGCAGGCCAAAGAGGTCAAGATGATCCGCGGTTTCTGCAAACAGTTTCTCTGGTATGAAAACAACAAGGGCAACAGGAATTAGCCCGGAAATTTCACAAGCCGAGACGCCGGATAGACAAAGTGTAAGGTGAGTGTTTTTGAAAAAAACTTATTCAGTCATTTAGTACAAACTGTAACCGGAAAAACTTACTGGAAACATAGATTAAATACCATAAACAGATAGTTACACTAGTTTTTCAAAAATACTCATGAAATATTCGGGCTAGTTTAGATCTGACTAATTATTTGGGGCAATGACCGAGCTTAGATATCAGCCTTGATTATCGAGGCCCCCACCAACCCAAGTGGTGCCTTTTCCCGGCAACAGCAAAATAACGCTTGGCCCGGTTCTTTTTCTCCCGCCAAACCAAATCAAAGCTCATGGTCAACTTCCCTGCGCTTTTTTACTAGAAAGTCATCAATTTTTAACCGACCAAGTGGTGGCAGTCAGCCACTGCTGGAACTCATCAACCGGCAGAGGTCGGCAGAGATGAAAACCCTGGATAATGTCGCAGCCCAATTCCCCCAGGAACTGCAGGGTATCTTCATCCTCAACACCTTCCGCCACCACCTTGCGGCCGATGTTATGGACCATCTCAATGGTGGATTTGACTACCACCGCATTGTCCTCATTCTGGAGTAGATCAATGATAAAAGACCTGTCGATCTTTATCTCTTGAGCCGGAAATTTTTTCAGATAGGCGATGGAGGAATAACCAGTTCCAAAATCATCAATGGAGAGCACCAGTCCCATCTGCTTTAGCTCTGCAATGACCTTGGTTACCCGCCTCTGGTCTACGACAATACTACTTTCAGTGATCTCAAAGAGCAGCATTTCCGTCTTCACCTGCCACTTGTGCAGCAGGGCGGCAACATCGGCGGGGAAATCACGATCATAGAGGTTTTTAATCGACAGATTCACCGAGACTGGAATATTGTAGCCAGCCTTCTGCCATTTGGCGCATTGTTCCAGGGCCTTGTCAAGCACCAGACAGGTAAAGGCTTTACAGAGTCCGGCCTGTTCGGCAAGGGAAATAAAATCACCTGGACCGATGACCCCCTGATCCTTGTGCTGCCAGCGGGCCAGAGCCTCTACGCCGACCAAGGCTTTGTCCCGGATGGAAATTTTTGGCTGGTAGCAGAGAAAGATGTCTTTGTTATTGATGGCATCACGTAGTTCACCAATCAAAACCAGGCGGTTAAAGGTCGTCCGGTGTTGATCAGGGTTAAAGACGGAATAGATAACATCGTTGCGTTTGGCATCATACATGGCGATATCGGCTCGCTGCACCAGAGTCTCACTGTCGGCGCCATGGTCCGGATACATGGCAATTCCGATACTGATACTCACCTTGAGGCTATGGCCCTCAATCATGAAGGGGAGATCAATGGCGTCGGCAATCTTCATGCCGACCATCGTCGCCTGTTCCAGGCTGGCATCCGGCAGCAGCAGGGAAAACTCATCACCACCGAAACGGGCCAGGGTGTCGGATTCCCGCACCACACCCCTCATCCGATGGGATACTTCCTGAAGGACATAATCTCCGTAAAAATGGCCCAGAGAGTCGTTGATCTCTTTGAAACGGACAAGATCCATAAGGAGAAAGGCCAGGGGGGTCCGGTGGCGCTTGGCAATTTGCAGGCCATGGTCGAGCCGCTCCTCGGCCAGGGCGCGGTTTGGCAGTTCGGTGAGTTCGTCGTGGAGGGCCCGGTGCCGTTCCAGAGCGGCAAAATGCTCACTGAGTCTAATGGAGGCCAAGCTCAGCCGCACCACCATGACGACAAAAATGGCGCCGCCGAGAAGGATGGAGGTAACAACCATTTCCAGGGTGGTGGAGGCCGGAGACTGCACCACCATATTAAGAAAAAGGAGATAACCAACAATGAAGAGGACGATCAGGATGCCGAGAAATTTCCAGGAATCGTAGAGTCGATGTTTTCTGCGACAGATCTTTCTGGTGGGGTTGAGGGCATACGTGAGCAGGACAATACTTAGCAGCACTATGATTATGACTACAATCTTCAAGGGGCGATTTCCCATTCTGAGTGAAGAGATTTTAAAACAACCCTGCCTGGATACAGACGCTTGCGCGATCATTAAGGCAGGTCGGTGCTGGATCCCCTAATATGGATATCTTCCAGCAAACAATTTGCTGAGCCCAAGTTTGAAAAAATATTTCACGACACCACAGAAAAATTACCTACAACTAAGTAATCTCATTTCCCTCATTCATTCAAGTAATATCGGCAATAGCCAGAACTGATAATCTTGGCCTTACCCGTTAAGTTATTCGATGGTTCCCCTGAGCAAAGGTGATCTTTCAGCAGTTCAGGTGCAGCATTGCCACCAATCCTTCCTTTGGCGTTTCGTTTAGAAATTTCATGGCATCTTTAGTCAGCATCATCTTAAGCTCGACACCCTTTTTCCTAACTACTTTGATTAGTTTATTGCTCAAAGTTCCTTTGCCATCGTACCCGGTACCGATCACCAAGGTTCTTATTCCCGGGATGGAGATAATATCTTCAATCTCGCTTAAAGAAACATAATGCATGTCATCCGGGCCTGGTTCTATGGAACCGTCGGGCAGAATGACGATGTTATTTTCATATCTCTCACCATTCACACTAATTTTGCCGGGTTTGTAATAATCAATGGTGTAATCTTCAGCCAGCAAAGTGACGGGCAGATAGCAGGTGAAGACAACAGCCATCAGCACAAGCGATTTTGACCAATTCCTGATTATCCCGTGCATATTTCCCTTCCTAATATTATGAACCTACCTCGTGCTACTTCCATTCCAGCTCAATCGGGCAATGGTCAGAACCAAGGATGTCGGTCTTGATCGTTGAGTTCCGCACTCTCTTCCGGCTTTTCCCGTCGACGCAGAAATAATCAATCCGCCAGCCAATATTTCTGGCTCGGGCATTAAACCGGTAACTCCACCAGGTGTACTGGCCCGCTTCCTGATTGAAAATCCTGAAGGTATCGACAAAGCCGGCATCCAGGAATGAATCCAGCCAGTTGCGCTCTTCAATGGTAAAACCGGGGTTCTTTTCGTTTGATTTGGGATTTGCCAGGTCTATTGCCTGATGGGCGACGTTTAAATCGCCGCAGATGATCACGGATTTTTTCTTAGCCAGCTGCAGGCAGAAACCCTGGATTGCTTCATCAAAGGCCAGTTTAAAGGCCAATCGCTGCAGGCCGTGCTGGGCATTGGGGAAGTAGGTGTTGATGAAATAGAAGTCTCCAAATTCCAAGGTGAGAACCCGACCCTCCCGGTCAAATTCTTCATTACCCAGCCCGTAGATAATACTGATTGGTTCGACCCGGCTGTAGGTGCAGACCCCGGCGTAGCCTTTCTTCTCGGCCGAGTGATAATAGGCCTTGTAACCGGGCAGATTAAGGAGCTGATCCGATAACTGCTCCGGCAGGGCCTTGATCTCCTGGAGGGCCAGCAGGTCACCATCAAGCTCGTTGGCCAGATCAATGAAGCCTTTTTTCTCAACGGCCCGCAGGCCGTTAACATTCCAGGAAATCATCTTCAGGTGGTTGTTGCCAGTTGCCTTGCGGCCCGGAATCTTGCGGGGTGTTACCCCGATTTTGGGGCAGCTGTCGTTAAGCACACACCGGTCGCAATGGGGGTGCCGGGATTTGCAGGTTCCCTGGCCAAAGGCGACCAGGATCGAGTTGATCTTCAGCCAGTATTTCTCCGGCAGTTGCCGCCGCAGGGCCATTTCGGTGGCCAGCGGGGTGGCGGTCCGGACATAACCCCAGATATTCATGATCCGGTGCACGTGGGTATCGACGCAGATCGCCGGTTTTTTGAAAGCGACCGCCACCACCAGGTTGGCGGTTTTCCGCCCCACCCCCGGTAATTTGCAGAGCTGTTCCACCGTCTTGGGGATTTTGCCGTTAAACTCCCGGCGCAAACACTCCGGCAGTTTGGTCAGATAGCCGGCCTTGTTTCTGAAAAAGCCCACCGGTTTGATCAGCTCCGCCAGCCGCTCTTCACTTAATCCTGCCAGACTGGCCAGGTTCGGCGCCTTCTTGAATAGCCGAGCTGAGGCCTTGGCGGTCACCTCATCACGGGTCCGGGCCGATAGGATGGTTGCCACCAGAATCCGGTAAGGGTCGTTGGTCTGGACAGCGATGAGGTCAACCACCGGGACCTGATAGTCCCTGACCTCTTGCGTCAGAGTTGTTATGAACTGGTCTATATCAATCGGCATGCTGCCTTCTCTTTGTGTTTAGCAATTAGAGTCCTGATTATGCGAACGACTGTTAACAGGAGTTCTTTAAAGAAACTATCCGGTCTCGGGCCAGAACAGCTTTGAGAATAACGGTAATGACGTTGATCGGCAAGCCCCGCTTGCCTTGTTTTCCGGTAACATCATTTGACCGGGTAGCTCTCTACCAGACAAAGCCACTGGCGGGATGTTTTTTCTCTGTTATAATGCCTGACCAGTGCGTAAACCTTATTGAATGCTTTTTAATCCTGACCCGGAGTAAACGATGGAAATCTTGACCGATGTTCTGAACTATATCAACGGCATAGTCTGGGGTAAACCGATGTTGGTGCTGATCGTCGGCGTCGGCGCTTACCTGATGCTGGGCCTGGGCTTTATGCCGATCCGCAAATTGATCTTCGGTTTCCGGATGTTGTTTAAGGGACGAAAGGAGACTGGTGAGGAGGGCGAGATCAGCCCCTTTAACGCCCTGATGACCGCCCTGTCGGCAACCATCGGCACCGGTAATATCGCCGGGGTGGCAACCGCTGTTTCGGTGGGCGGCCCCGGGGCGATCTTCTGGATGTGGATCACGGCGGTAGTCGGGATGGCCACCAAGTACGCTGAAGCGGTCTGCGCTGTCAAGTTCCGCGAGGTAGATGACAAGGGCGATCATGTCGGTGGCCCCATGTACTTCATCAAGAATGGTCTTGGCCCGAACTGGGCCTGGCTCGGTTTTCTTTTCGCACTCTTCGGCACCGTGGCTGCCTTTGGGATCGGCAATATGGTCCAGTCCAACTCCATTGCCGCAGCCCTGCATGAAAGCTATCAAGTTCCTAAAACTCTAACCGGGATTGTGCTGGCGATACTGGTTGGGGCGGTGATCCTCGGCGGGATCAAGCGGATTGCCAATGTCGCCGGGCGGCTGGTGCCGTTTATGGCGATCTTCTATGTGGCCTGCGGTCTGGTGATAATCTTCATGAATCTCGATAAGGTCCCCGGTGCCTTCGGGGAGATTTTCTCCCAGGCCTTCACCGGCACGGCGGCGGCCGGCGGTTTTCTCGGGATGGTGATCAAGGGGGTGGCCCGCGGGGTCTTCTCGAATGAGGCAGGTCTTGGCAGCGCCCCCATCGCCCATGCGGCGGCCCGGACCGATGATCCGGTCCGGCAGGGCGCCATCGCCATGCTCGGTACCTTTATCGATACCATCATCGTCTGCACCATAACCGGTCTGGTTATCGTGATCAGCGGCCTCTGGAGCGGGGAGCCCACCGGCGCCGCCCTGACCTCCCAGGCCTTTGAAATGGGCCTCCCCAGTATCGGCAGTCATGGGGTTGCGGTCGGCCTGACCCTCTTTGCCTTTACGACCATGCTCGGCTGGGCCTTCTACGGTGAAAAATGTCTGGAATATCTGCTGGGGACCAAGGTGATCATGCCCTACCGGATCCTCTGGGTGCTTGCGGTCTTCACCGGTACAGTTCTCAAGCTTAAATTTGTCTGGCTACTGGCCGATACCCTGAATGCCCTGATGGCAATTCCCAACCTCATCGGCCTGCTGCTCTTAAGCCCAGTGGTCTTTAAGATCACTAAAGATTATAAGTTCAAAAATTCCTGATAATTTTCAGTTGCGATAAACCGGCCTGGTGTAGCCCCTTTTATTTTGCCCTCAGATTGATCGTGCATTATAGTGGTAATCATTATCAATAAAATACGGAGTTGAATCAATGTGTGTCGCGGTTTTTAAAAAATGTGAGTGTGGAGCCAATACCGTCCAATTTCATCTGCGGGACAATCTGTTGCAACCGGAGGTGCTGACCAGACTTTTTTGCCCCTCCTGTCCCGGGGACACCGCTTTTGACAACAAGGTCATGCTCTCTGATAATGGTTGGGTGATAGAATACGATATGATTCTGGCCAAGGGGGTTATCTCCAGGGTGAACCTTATTGATCCGGACCAGATCAGCCCGGCCTATCTCTTTGATCAAGGTTATTGCGTCTGGCTTGAAACCTATCCCGGCGAGCAGAAAGATATCAAAGAAGAGAAGGAAAAGATTCTCAAGCTGCGGGATGTCGACCAGCAGCAATATTTAAAAGAGATCATCGCCTGGAACGTCAACCGCCTTGATAGTCTTAAAAGTGACGGCTGGCGCAAGGCCCAGGCCGCTTAGTTTGATAAAAGCCCTCTTTTGGGGAAAGAGGTTGAAACGAGAAGGTCGTATCCTTAACCAGTTGCGGCCTTTTGTTATTTAGATTGGTGTTTTTTTGCTTCTATGATTTGCTGTTGTGCTATCATCAATATCATCCGGTGTAATCTGGACAACCTCAAGTGGTGAGGAGGGAAAAAAGATGAACAACATGATAGATCCGCGCAACTGTAAAAACTTCCGCATGAAAGGCATCTGCCCTAATCGAGACAAAGAGTTGCTGATCTATCTCGACAATCGGGTGATCTCTGACATGGGCCTTTCATTTGAACCGGAAATGTTTGATAAGGCCTTTGAATTCTGTGCAAGTTGCGCGCACTTTGCGCCATTTGCACAGGTTTATGATCAGGGCCAGACCGCCCATTAGCTATGGTTATGGCGTAGATTGTTTTCTGTTTACCGATAATTATATCGAGACGACATGCCTGCTTAAACGCCTTTGGTATCTGTGGCTTTGGCATAAATATTCTGCATCAGGATTATACCGGGCCACGCTGAACTGATCCCCCTTCCTCTCCCTGTCTGGATCTGTCTTGTAATACCTCCCCGGACGATCAAACTTTTGGATATCCGTAGTCCACCAACAAAGTGTTTTTGTAAACTTATTTTTAAATACGGGTTAGTCTGTGTTCAAGAATAGCCAGATAGCGAGACTCAAAATCTCCACAAGCATAGATAACAGAGATAAAACTATATGCTACCGAGAGTTGTGCCAAGCTCCCTCGGCCCAGTGGTGTTGTTGTCAACGCGGTAGCGGCGGCAACGATCTTCTGGCTGGCGACCGATTGCCCGGAATATATTAACACCACCTGTATTGATATCAATAATGGCGCTTTCCCCCGTTAAGCCCGTTTTGGCTGAGAGTATTCGGGGCGAGAGTCCGCAACAGGCTCAGATGGGACATTAATTATGACCACGGTTTTATTTGCTTCCAATAGTTCAAATGGTGCCTCGGTGCTGGCCGCAGCCAGTTTTAATGGCCTGGCTTCCGGTGAGGAAGTGGCGATTGCGGCTGTCCAGAAGCCGGTTGCTGAGCACCATAATCTGACAAAAATAATGGCCGATAACGGCCTGGTTTGGCCGGAAATCGTTGAAAGCACCGAGATAGATCTTTTTGCCTACGATCTGGTGGTTTTTCTGGCCGAAGACGGCTCCAGCCATTCCTATCCTTTACTGCCGGGGATGCCGCCGGTCCTGACTTGGCGCTACGAAGGAGAAACAGCCTCCGCTGTTGAATATCGAAAGACGCTCAAGGGTTTGCAGGATCAGGTCAGTGGTCTTCTGGAACATGGTTATCTTGCCGCTTTGGTTCAGTCGCGGATGAATTCGGAAATGGTTCTCGACAATCTGCAGGAAGGTATAATTGCCCACGATCTTAACCGCCGGATCTTTTTCTTCAACAAGGCCGCCGAGCAAATCACCGGTTATCACCGAGAGCAGGTACTGGGGCAGGACTGTCACCTGGTTTTCCCGGGAAATTTTTGTGGCGGCAAATGTTCCTTCTGCAGTAATGACTGCGCGCCGACATTGCCCGGCAAGCCGTACGCGCTGGTTTTCACAACCAGTGATGGCGAGGAGCGCCAGCTGGAGATGAGCATTACCGGCATCAATGATGCGGCTGGTAATGTGCAGGGGGTGGTTGCCTCGTTCCGGGATTTTTCCCGGGAGCTGGCGCTGGCCGAAAGGTTGGGTGAGATCGAGCAGTTTGCCGGTATTATCGGCCGTGCGCCCGAAATCCAGGAAATCTACCGGACTATCCGGGAGCTGGCCGACAGTAAGGTGCCGGTTCTGATCAGCGGTGAATCCGGTACCGGCAAGGAGCTGGTGGCGGCGGCCATCCATAATGAGGGGACTAGAGGCGCTAAGTTGCTGGTACCGGTCAACTGTGGAGCCCTGCCGGAGAACCTGCTCGAGAGTGAGCTATTCGGCCATGTTCGCGGCGCCTTTACCGGGGCGGTGCGTGATAAAAAAGGCCGTTTTGAACTGGCCGACGGCGGCACCATCTTCCTCGATGAGATTGGCGATATCTCCCAGGCCATGCAGGTCAAGCTGCTCAGGGTTTTACAGAACGGTACTTTTCAGCGGGTCGGCGGCGAGGAGACCATTCAGGTGGATGTCCGGGTGATCTCCGCGACCAACAAGGATCTGCGTGAGGAGATCGAGGCGGGCCGATTTCGTGAGGATCTTTTCTATCGCCTCTGCGTGGTGCCGGTGGTAATTCCGCCCCTCCGGGAGCGGCGCAGCGATATCCCTCTGCTCGCCCACCATTTTATCAAGCAGATTGCCGGAGAAGAAGGACGGGATGAACTGCGGCTTGCGCCTGAGGCGATGGATCTTCTGCTAACCTATGCCTGGCCCGGCAATATCCGGGAGTTGCAAAATGTTATCCGCTATCTGCTGGTGCGCTGTCGGGAAGATGTGGCCAGACCGCAACACCTGCCTGATAATCTGCTGGCCGGGCAAACTGCCCGCAGTACCACTGCTGCTACGGTTCGTCGAAAGAGAAAGAAGCTGACCATTGGTTCCGTTCGGCAAGCTTTGCTTGAGACCGGTGATAATCGGCTGCAGGCCGCCAAATTACTGGGGGTGGGCCGGGCCACTCTTTACCGTTTTCTAAATGCTAATCCGGTAAAGTCTTAACCAAAATTCCCACGCAATTTTGCTGGCCCAATCTTGACCTTCGAGGGCCGCCCAAAGAATGCAGGCCCAGCCCATCACACAAGTCTTTCTGTATATTCCCCTCCGTAAAACGCCATCCCTTTAAGCATCAATGTCAAGGGGGGGTGAGCCAGTCACTCTGGCGCCTTGTGTCTCATGAGACACAGCTGTGTCTCGAGGGGGGTGGGTGAGACACTTGTGGTGGTTTTGTCTGTGATTTACCAATTAATATCAGATGGTTATGTAGATATGCTATATGAAGAGCAAGTTGGCAACTGTCTCGGATTGCGTTAAACTGAGACAGTTGCCAACTTGGGGTTAACCGGTCTGTCCCACAAAAAGCACTTCTTTAACCCCCTGTAGTTACGAACGTTATTGAGTTGGCAAAAAAGATGTTTCACAATGGCATGGCTATTGCCATATGATAATGGACATGAAGCGTTACAATGAATGTATTAAGAGAGTGTTGGAGCTGTCCCGGGAGATGATCATCCTGGCTGACGACGGTCAGTTGGCAGCGAAGGATGATGGTTGTCGTCTGCTCTACGGGGTCTTACAGGATTGCGCTTACAAGCTTCGCAAGCAAGCGGAGGAAGAAAAGGCAGCCCATACCCGGGCCCACAAGTGGGATGAACCTAAACTGTAACAAATTTATAAAAATAGATGTTTAAATGGAGGATTGTTTAAATGAGTGTTCTAGTAACAAAAAAAGCCCCTGAATTTACCGCCCAGGCCGTTATGGCCAATAACGCCATCGAAGAGCTTAGCCTCTCTTCTTATAGGGGAAAGTATGTGCTGATGTTTTTTTATCCCCTTGATTTTACCTTTGTCTGCCCCTCTGAAATCCTGGCTTTTGATCGGGCCTTGGCTGAGTTTAAAAAGAGGGACTGTGAAATTCTCGGCGTGTCGGTCGATTCCCAGTTCTCGCATTTTGCCTGGAAAGAAACCCCTGTTAAAAAAGGCGGGATCGGCAATATTCAATTCCCACTAATCTCCGACCTTGATAAATCCATTTCAGAAGCCTACGATGTACTATTACCGGATGGCATCTCCCTGCGAGGTCTTTTCCTGATCGACAAGGAAGGGGTTGTGCGTCATCAGCTGGTTAACGACCTACCTCTGGGCCGCAATGTTGACGAGGCCATCCGGATTTTGGATGCCCTTCAGTTTACTGAAAAGTATGGCGAGGTTTGTCCGGCCAACTGGAAACCTGGCGAAGAAGCAATGAAGCCGACCGCTGAAGGTGTCGCCGAATACCTTTCAAAAAATAGCTAAGCAAAGGAGAAGACAAATGGATAAGTATGAATGCCCATGCGGTTATATTTATGATCCGGCCGAAGGTGATGCGGAAACCGGTATTGAGGCTGGGACCGCGTTTGCAGATCTTCCTGATGATTGGGTCTGTCCGAAATGCGGTGCCGAGAAAGAAGATTTCTGGAAAGCCTGAAAAGTTGTTAACGGGAGAGAGGTGAGCATCGTTTAGTAACAACGGAGGTGCTGCCGTGCTGAATCTCAACGAACTTAAGGAAGATCGCAAGCTGGTTAATGAGATAAATTGGGAGATGACCCCGGACAAAGCTATTGAAATGTATCTCGAGTGGGGTACCGGTTGGATCCGCGGCCATGATTTCGTCAGCAGTCAGGACCAGGAGTCCGTTTATTTTGTTCTCTATGACTGGGAGGAAAATCCGCCCCAAGTGACCTTGTTAAGGAGAAATGTCGAAGGGGCCGAGGAAATCGCCAAAATCGAGGTGCCGGCCGATCTTTTCTACGAGGCGGCCCGTGAGGACGGGTATCGGGTCGGGGTTGGCGTGCACCCCCTGAACCAGACCCTGAAGGAATGGCTAAATAAAGCTATTCATGGCGCGGCTTTTTAGATCAACGGAAAAGCCAGCAAATCATATTAATTAATTGCATAAGGATATGCCAATGGGATCATTAAAGGGAACTAAAACCGAGAAAAACATCCTGACTGCCTTTGCCGGCGAGTCCCAGGCCCGCAACCGCTACTCCTTTTTTGCCAAACAGGCCAAGAAGGAAGGCTATGAGCAGATTTCAGCCATCTTCGAAGAAACCGCCGAGCAGGAAAGGGCCCACGCGAAAAGGCTGTTCAAATTTCTGGAGGGTGGCGAAGCTGAAATAACCGCCTCCTTTCCAGCCGGTAAGATCGGCAGTACCGTTGAAAATCTGCAGGAAGCGGCTGCCGGAGAGAATTATGAGTATTCCTCCATGTACCCGGGTTTTGCCAAGATTGCCCGGGATGAGGGCTTTGAGGAAATTGCTGCGGTCATGCTGGCTATTGCCGTGGCCGAAAAGATGCACGAGAGTCGGTATCTGGCCCTGATTGCCAATATCGAGAATGGCCGAGTATTCAGGAAAGACGCCGAGACCACGTGGAAGTGCCGGAAATGCGGTTATGTCCATCAGGGTAATGAGGCGCCCGATGAGTGCCCGGCTTGTGCCCATCCCCAGTCCTACTACGAGGTCAAGGCGGAAAACTGGTAGTCAAAATTATTAAAGGAGGAGATTAAAATGGCAGAACGACTGGAAGTGTACAAATGTGAGCAGTGTGGCAATATTGTTGAGGTGTTGCACGGGGGAGTTGGCAGTCTGGTCTGTTGCGGGCAGGATATGGTCCTCTTTACCGCCAATACCGTTGATGCGGCCAAGGAAAAACATGTCCCGGTCGTTGAGAAAATCGATGGCGGCTACAAGGTAATGCTCGGCTCGGTGCCCCACCCCATGGAGGACAGTCATTATATTGAGTGGATCGAACTGGTTGTCGGAGACAAAGCCTATCGGCAGTTCCTCAATCCCGGTGATGCGCCGGAGGCGGTTTTTACCATAGAGGCGGCGGCGGTCACTGCCCGGGCCTATTGTAACCTGCACGGACTGTGGAGCAGTTGATATGTTAAGCAAAAAAATGGGAAAGGCCTTGAACGGCCAGATCAATGCTGAGATATATTCTTCCTATATGTACCTGTCGATGTCCGCCTGGTTCGAGCAGACCGGTCTGGCCGGACTGGCCAACTGGATGCGTCAACAGGCCCAGGAGGAGATGTTCCATGCCATGAAAATTTTTGATTTCGTCAACGAAAGGGGCGCGCGGGTTATTTTGGAGGCGATTGCCCCGCCGCCAACCGACTGGCAATCAGCCCTTGACGTCTTCCAGGCCACCTTGGCCCATGAACAAAAGGTCACGGGCCTGATCAACGATTTAACCAACCTCGCCCTGGATGAACGGGACCATGCCACCAATATCTTTTTGCAGTGGTTCATCTCGGAGCAGGTCGAAGAGGAGTCCGGCGTCGGCGCCGTCCTCGATAAGCTTAAACTGATCGGCAAGGAGTCGGGCGGTCTGTTCGCTCTCGACCAGGAGCTGGGCCAGAGGATTTTCACGCCCCCTGCTAAATGAATGGTCTGCATTGTTGACTGATGTGCCCGAGATTATCTTTGGGCATATCGCTCAGCAATGGAGAATAAATTATTAAGAAATTCCGCCTCCGGCGGGCAACGTCGGTTGGTTAACCGGCAGGAGAACCAAGATGAGCGTAAGAGAGATCAAGGAAAATGTCTTTTGGGTCGGCGCTGTGGACTGGAATATCCGGGATTTCCACGGTTATTCGACGGACCAGGGTACCACCTATAACGCCTATCTTATAAAGGATGAGAAGATAGCATTGTTTGACACGGTCAAACGAAATTTCAAAGATGAACTTCTTTTTCACATAAGAGAACTGACCGATCCGGAGAAAATCGATTACCTCATCGTTAACCATGTGGAAATGGACCATTCCGGTTCACTGCCGGAGATGATCGACCTGATCAAACCGGAAAAAATCTTCTGTTCCAAAAACGGCATGAAGGCGATGATCGATCATTTTCACCACGAAGATTGGCCCTACGAGGTGGTGAAGACCGGCGATTCGATCAGTCTGGGCAGCAAGACCGTGACCTTTCTCGAAACGCCAATGCTCCACTGGCCGGATTCAATGTTTTCATACATCAATGAAGACAAACTGCTGATCTCCTCCGATGCCTTTGGCCAGCATCTGGCCACCGTCGAACGTTTTGCCGATGAAGTAGATCAATGTGATCTGCTCCATAGCGCCACCAAATACTATGCCAACATCCTGATGCTGTTCTCTCCTAATGTCCAGCGGTTGCTGGCCAAGGTTGGTGAGCTGGGTTTGGAGATCGAGATGATTGCTCCGGACCACGGCCTGATCTGGCGGGAAAATCCCGGCTTCATCCTTGAGGCCTACGATCGTTGGAGCAGGCCTACCCTGGCCAATAAGGCCCTGGTGATCTATGATTCCATGTGGCACAGCACCGAGTTGATGGCCAAGTCCATCTGCAGTGAGATCGCCAAGGCCGGGATTGAGGCAAAGTTGCTGAACCTTAAGATCAATCATCGCAGCGATGTCATGACCGAGGTTCTGGATGCCAAGGCCCTGATCTTCGGCTCGCCGACCCTCAATAATGGGATGTTGCCGACCATGGGTGATTTCCTGACCTACCTTAAAGGTTTGCGGCCCAAGGGGCAGGTGGCGGCGGCCTTTGGCTCATTCGGCTGGAGCGGTGAGGCAGTCAAACATATCAACGGCTATCTGGAAGATATGAAGCTCGAACTGGCCCATCCAGGTCTGAGGGTAAAAAATGTGCCCAGGGAAAAAGATTTTGCCGGCTGCCGGGAGCTCGCCACTGCCGTTGTCAAAGCAATGCAAAAAGCTGATTGATGAACCCTCTCGAAATCGTTGGCCGGACCCCGAAAAACAACTGTGGCGAATGCGGTTTTCCGACCTGTCTGGCCTTTGGTGCGGCGGTGTGTGCCACCGGGTTTGATCCGCAGAAATGTCCTTATATAAAGCTAGAGGGACTCGAGGTTGAAAGCTGTGGCGTTGACCTTGAAGATGCGGCCCGGCAACGGGACCTTGCTCTGGTCGAGCATCTGAAAGGCAAGATCGACGGGGCTGATTTCGACACGCTGATCCCTAAACTGGGGGCGGTCCGCTCCGAAAAGTCGCCCGATGTCATGACCTTTTTCTATCTGGGTCAGAGGGTGGAGTTGTCCAAAACCGGAATTCTGCTCGGTGGCAGTGAACCGGAAGACCCCCGCGACCAAATCCTGCTTTATAACTATGTTTATTCCGGCGGTGGCCGCGAGACTGACGGTGAATGGATCGGCATGGAAAGTATGCCCAACTCCATTGCCAAGGTCAGGACTTTGTTCACCTACTGCGAGGCCCCGCTGGCCCGGTTGTTCACAGGGCGGCGGGTCAGGGAGTTGGCTGATGGGATTGCCCGGGCCGGTGGGCAGGGGGTCGAGGACGAAACCGCCGATCTGGCTTTGCAGTTTCAGGTTCTGCCGAAGATCCCCCAGCGGATACTGTTCTGGGAAGAAGAACCGGAAGACGGTTTCGAAGCAAAAGTCAAAATCCTTTATGACCATCGCGCCCTAGATTATCTCGATATAGAGTCCCTGATATTTTCCAGCGAGCGGCTGGCTGAGCGTCTTGCCTTGCTCCTTTCCTGATCAAAAAAAGAAAGGTACGAGTATGCGCGAACGTGCTTTGAAAAAAAATATCATTGCCCTTCTTAATTCCGGCGATCTGGCCGGGATGTTGGCCTTACAGGAAACTTATCCCAGATATAAGCTTGTTAATCCCCTGATCGGTTGCCTCTGTAATACTGATGAAATGATCAAATGGCTCGCGGTCAGTGCCCTTGGTCAAATCGTGGCCGGAGTTGCCACTGCGGATATGGAGTCTGGCCGGGTGGTAATGCGTCGCTTTATGTGGATGCTGAATGATGAGTCCGGCGGGATTGGCTGGGGCGTGCCGGAAGCCATGGCTGAGGTAATGGCCTGCCATGCCGGATTGGCGGCAGAGTATGCCCATATATTGGTGGCCAACATGCGGGAGGAGGGTAACTTCCTGGAGCTGCCGATGCTGCAACGCGGCCTGATGTGGGGTCTTGGCCGCCTGGCTGGCGCCCGGCCCGCGTTAATGAAAAAGAAGAATACTGCAAAGTACCTGGGCCAGTATCTTGATTCTGACGACCCGGAAGTTAGAGGTCGGGCCATCTGGGCCATGGACCAACTCGGAGACCTAAAACCGGCGGGGCTGACACCGTTGCTCCATGATAATGCTTTGGTGACTATCTATCAGGATCAGCAGATAAAGTCCTATACCGTTGGCGAGTTGGCGAAAACGGTATTGAGGTGAAAAAGATTAGCACTCACAATAAATATTCAGATCCTCAAAAATCGACTGTCCGTGCTTAGCGAAGAGGCAAGTTTGTTGTCCCTTTGGCATGAAACTAAAGGCCACAAACGTGGCCGAATTAACGCTTCTGGTAAGCGAAGACCAAATGGAAGATTTTCAGAAACACAAATTGGGACAGACTTATAAAAAAGGTTGCCTTTAAATTCCATTTTCTATATAAGATTAAAAGTGTCCTATTTAAACCATGCTGTTTTTCGGGCCCCATTGCTTTCTGTTGTAACAGGCTCTGCGGCCGACAAGGGATTTCTACTTAATAATAATCCCCAAACATGAGGGCTTCTAACATGGTCAGATTCTCTCAAAATCCTTTTAAAATTAAGTACGGCAAACAAATCGAGTGGTCTTGGCCTGGCGCCGCTGCTCATGGCAGATATGTGGAGGTTGTCTGATGAAACTTACCCGGGCAGGAGAATATGCGGTTCGCTGTGTCTTATATCTTGCCAGTCAGGGCCAGGGAGCCTTGGTAAGTAGGCGCTTGATTGCCGATTATTTTGATATCCCGGCCAGCTTTCTGGCCAAGATTGCCCAGCAGCTGGCCAAGGTCGGTTTGATTGACATCAGGCAGGGGGCCAAAGGCGGCTACGTTCTTCTCAAAAATCCGGCGGACATAACCATGCTGGAGGTGGTAGAGGCTATAATAGGTGAAATAGCCCTTAACGATTGTGTGACCAGCTCCGACACCTGCCGAAATAGCAATAACTGCGCCGTAAACCGGGTCTGGACCAAGGCCCGCAACCAGTTACGGGCGACTTTGGCCGAAGTAACTTTTATCGATCTCTTGCATGAAAAATCCTGTTTTATTTTTCCGCAGCCACAACAGATTGACATTTCCAAGGCAGGTAATAGATAATTAACCACATGTCTACTGACCCCCAAAAAATACTCCTGCTTGGCTCAAATGTCCTGATCAACAGCCTGCCGATCAAAGAAGTTAGTCTCCTGCACGAAGGCAGTCTGCCCGCCTACGGCTACAATCCCGGTGACTCACTGGAGTTGCTGGCCGGAAAAGTCTCAGTTGAAGAGGGCCGTCAGGAGCAATGCCTGACTTGGCTTAACTCCCTTAAGGACCAGTACAGCCCCGAAGTGGAAATCAGGAGCAGGACTTACGGCGACCAGAAAGAGGTTTATCAGTTCTTCAAGAGACGTAAATCTGCCGACCAAGATCCCTCCCAAGGCTGGTTCATGTTCCACCAGATTCTGCCGCCGGAAGGCCGCAGTGAAAAAGAACCGCGCCTAAATCTAGAACGGGGGAGTGAGGATATCTTCACGGGTAATAACGGGATCATGGTTATTGATGATGGAGGCAAGCCGCCGACCGCAGCAGCACAGTTAAAAAAACAGAACCCCGGAGCCTGGGTAATCGGTATGGGCATCAGTGTTGCCCACTGGCATGAATGGGCAGATCACTTCGGCAAAGACTTCTGCCTGTTCTGCCGTCTGTCCGATCTTGAAACCACCAGGATGGAGATGGACAGTGGTCTCATCTGGGAAACCCTCACCGCCATGACCATGCGAGCCCTGCAATCTGCGGAAGTAGGCCTATGGAACCCGGACACCAGAAAATTCCGTTGTCATATAATCATCGAAATGTTCCCCCATGGCATCCTTTATCTGGGTCCGGAAGGAGTATTGCTCAGGCACCGCAAGGCCAGTCAGCCGGAAAAAAGCTCGCCCCGACACCGGGGATCAGTGCCCTGCTATGACACTCTGGTCACTTCGATGCTGGCCCAGGACTGTATCAGGACCGGTCGTCTGATGGCCTGCCAGAATTACTTCTACAGTTTTTCGGAGATGGTCCTGAAGAACTGGCAGTTCCTCTATGACCACGGCTATTCGTTTGACGACCAGTTGCGCTTGCCAAAGCTTGATTTTCCACCAACCTGCGGAATCGCTCAGGACTGTGCGAAAGCAGAATCCCCCGCCGATCCTTTCCTGATCGAACTTAGGGCCGCCGATCCTGGCTTTGATCAGGCACTGGAGCTTGTTTCACGGCAAAGCTGGACCAGCGAAAAAAAGGAGGCGATCCGCAGATTTTTCCCTTTCCAGACCGCTTTGACGTTCGCCGCCGGCAAAAAAGACGGTCTGCCGGATAACTATCTGGGCATTATCACGGAGGTCCTCCATTACCTGAAAGACGAAGTCTGCTGGGACAATGGTTTCGACAACCTGCGCCTGTTCCATGTCGGCAACCTTCGGACTACCGATCCGGTAGAGGTAGACGGCGTGACAACTCTCCAGAACGTTATGGACAGTTACGTCAGCCGCGATCATTTCCTGCGGCCTTTGAACATTGGCGTCTTCGGACCACCAGGTTCCGGCAAGTCCTTTGCGATCAAGGAGATCGCCCGGGTGATCTCCCATAAGTTCGACCATAATCCTTTCGAATTTTTTGAATTCAACCTGACCCAGTTCGACGGACCAGACGAGATCAACTCGGCGATCGAACCGGTCCGTGCTTCAGTGGCCAAGGGCATGGTACCCATCGTTTTCTGGGACGAGTTCGACTGCCGCTACGACGGCCACGAGTTCGGTTATCTTCGCTACTTCCTGCCATCCATGCAGGATGGCGTCACTTATGTGCATGGCATACCCTACAATATCGGTCGCGCCATCTTCGTTTTTGCCGGCGGCGTCAAGCATAGCTGGGAAAATATGGAGCAACTCCTCCACAGTGAAAACAATGAGATGGTAAAGACCCTGAAAATCCCGGATTTCCTTAGCCGTCTGCGGGTGGTCCTCGATATCGACGGCATCGACCTGCCTGAGCAATATCTGGTCAACTCCGCTAGCCCCGAGCACTTATCAGACCTGCGCCGCATTCTGCTGAAACGGGCTTTTATTATCGCCCACCAGATGGATACCCACTGGAAAAAAGCGGCCCGCAAAACCTCCGGTCTCCTGCTGCGACTGTTGTTGGCTGATTATAAATTTGGCGCCCGTTCCATCGAGGCGGTAATCGAATCAAGTGGCGCCGCCGACCGGTTGGTCTACGGGTTGCCGGAGCTGATTGCTCCGTCCGCGGCCAGAATCCACGCCGACTGGCGAATAGACCTGGAAAGACGGGTCGATCAGCTCCGCAAGAACGAAGGGTTACGCGGTGTTTGGTGATTAAACAGCTGTTTTACGGACAACGTACTGATATTATTAACTAAGTAACAAAGGGAGTAGTTAATCAAAATGGGGAGGCACATGTGAAAGCAACGGCATACAACTACGACATCGTGAGAAGTTATATCAACTGGAGCATTCTCTGGGGGCTGGTCGCCGTCCTGGTCGGGGTGATCGTCTCCCTGCAGATGGTCGAGCCCGGGCTTAATTTCCCGCCCTACCTGACCTTCGGCCGCTTGCGGCCGATCCACACCAACGCGGGCATCTATGGCTGGGGGGTTGGCGTTATCTTTGCCACTTTCCTCTACATCGTTCAGCGGCTCTGCAAGACTCCGCTCTGGAGTCCCGGGCTGGCCAGATTCCAGCTCTGGTTCTTTAATTCCACCATCATTGCCTCGGCCGTGACCCTGCTGCTCGGCTACACCACCAGCAAGGAATACCATGAGATGGAGTGGCCGATCGATGTGATGGTAGTCATCCTCTGGGTGGCCTTTGGCATCAACGTCATCATGACCATCGTCAAGCGCAGAGAGGAACACATGTACATCTCCCTCTGGTACATGATGGCGGCGATCGTTGGTATCGCGATCCTCTACCTGGTCAATGCCGCGGCGGTGCCGGTGTCGCTGTTCAAGTCGTATTCGGCCTACGCCGGCACCAACGATGCCAACGTTCACTGGTGGTTCGGCCATAACGCCGTGGCGATGGCGCTGACCGCACCTCCTCTGGCGATGTTCTACTACTTCCTGCCGAAGTCGACCGGCGTGCCGATCTACAGCCACCGGTTGTCGATCATCGCCTTCTGGAGCTTGATATTCATGTACCTCTGGACCGGCGCCCACCACCTGCTCTGGACCCCGGTGCCGGACTGGATCCAGACCCTGGCCATGGCCTTCTCGGTCATGCTGATTGCCCCATCATGGGGGTCGGTCTTTAACGGCTACCTGTCCATGAACGGCCAGTGGCACCAGATGCGCGAAAATTACCTGGTCAAATTTCTGATCATCGGCATTACCTTTTACGGCCTGCAGACCCTGCAGGGGCCGATGCAGGCGATTCGGACTTTTTCAGCCTTCATCCATTATACCGACTGGATTCCAGCCCATATCCACATGGGCACCATGGGCTGGGTGTCGATGATCAGCTTTGCCAGTATCTACTATCTGATTCCGCGGGTCTACGGCAAAAAGCTCTTCTCCGTTCCACTGGCCAATCTGCAATTCTGGCTGATCCTGACCGGCCAGCTCCTGTGGTCGATTTCGCTCTGGGTTGCCGGGGTGCTGCAGGCCGGGATGTGGACTGCGATGAACCCGGATGGCAGTCTGACTTATACGTTCATGGAGACCATGGTTGAGATGTACCCCTACTGGTGGATCCGGGCCATTGGTGGTCTGATCTACCTAGCCGGCATCATCGTCTTCATCTATAACCTGGTCATGACGGTGCGCAATGGAGAATCTGCTGCCACCAATGTCGCAACTGCTGAAGGGAGGGCCTGATCATGTGGGAAAAGAATCCGATTCTGCTTCTGATTTTGGCCACCGTCGCCATTCTTGTTGGGACAATAATAACCATGGTCCTGCCGTTTGCCTGGGTCAACACCGAGGGTGACCGGATTGAATCGGTCACCCCGTACACGGCCTTGCAGCAGGAAGGGCGTGATGTCTACATCCGGGAGGGGTGCAACAATTGCCATACCCAGACAGTGCGACCGTTGGTGGCCGAGGTCTTGCGCTACGGCGATTACTCGAAGAGCGGGGAGTTTGTCTACGACCGGCCATTCCTCTGGGGTTCGAAGCGGACCGGTCCCGACCTGGCACGGCTCGGCGGCAAATATCCCGACGCGTGGCACTATAAGCACATGGAATCACCGCGGACGATGGTTCCGAAAACCAATATGCCCGCCTACGGCTGGCTGGCGAGTAACGAGCTCGACCCGCAGATGATCAAACGCAAGATGGAGGTGCTTGGTTTTCCTTACAGCAATGCCGAGATCAAGGGGCTGGCCGGCAAGAATGAGATGGATGCCATCGTCGCCTACCTGCAGAAACTCGGCAGCGACATCCCCTGGCGCGAAGCGACAGCGACCACCATCGTCGGCGAACTGAAGAACCCGTATTCTGGTGTTTCCCATGCCGAGATGGAACCGTGGGAAGATTTGTACGAGAAGAACTGCGCCGCCTGTCACGGTGAGCACATGGAGGGCATAATCGGTCCAGAGCTGGTTGGGGAGGGTTTCGAAGAGGGTGAACTGTTCGAGATAATTTTTAACGGGATTCCCGATGGCGGCATGCCTTCCTTCTCCAGCCTCGGTGCAGACAAGGTCTGGAAATTGGTCAACTTTCTCAAGTATTACAACAAAGGGGAGGACCATCAGTAAATGGACTTGGCATCGATTCTTTACCTTGGCGTCACCTTCGGGTTTTTTGTGATCTTTGTCCTGATCGTCATTCGTACTTACAGCAAGAAGCGCAAGAAGCAGGGCGAGATTGCCAAGTACCGGATGCTTGATGATGATTAGGGCCGCAGCGTTAAATTGCTGCCACAAAAAAAGATAATGTTCATTATATCCGCATCTTACACGCTACTGTTAAGGTGTTTATCCCCGCCGACGGGGGTTAATCCATTTGGAGATTATACAGATGATAACTCAAGATAATATTGACAATGGTCAAAACGAACCCTTTGACGGGATCAAGGAAAGTCACAAAAAACCTCCGGCATATTTTAATATCCTCTTCTATGGCTTGATTTTCTGGGGCATCATCTTCAGCGGCTACTACCTGTTTAGTGGCTGGAGCTCACACGATGAGTTCCAGGAGAAAATGAGCGCCCATCAGGAACAGGTCTCAGAGGGTAAGCAGAGTGGCAAATAATGAGATACGGGGTATCATAAGTTAGAAGACAGAATTCAGTAGCCAGAAGAAAATATTATGTAAATCTTCAGGCGGTTGATTGCCATTCTGAATTCCGGAGTCTCGCTTGCTCGCTTACCTGGATCCTTACTCCTGAATACATAAAAGATGGTACCGGGCGGGATCATTCTCGCCCGGTTTTTTGCAGCCCCTCGCGGCAGATACGCAAACGAAGTGCGACTTCGAGCCGCGATGTATGCGCTCGCTGTATATTTTCATGAAAAACAAAACACCTTTCATAGGTCCGCGGCGGCGTCTCTTTCAATGGGCTTGCACCCTCCTGCTCCTGCTCCTTCCTTGGCTGGAGGTTGACGGCAAAAGTCTGTTGCGCATTGATATCCCCGGGCTCAACCTCTATCTGTTCGGCCAGGTCCTGCGGATCCAGGAACTTTACCTGGTGCTGCTGGCCAGCCTGATTTTCGTTCTCGGCTTCCTTCTTGTCACGGTTGTCTTGGGCCGGATCTGGTGCGGCTGGCTCTGCCCCCAGACGACCCTGGCGGATGTGGCCGAATGGGCGGCCCGGAGCCTCGGTCTCACAGTAAAGCACAACAGTCTGCACGGTCCAACCTGGCGA
This sequence comes from Thermodesulfobacteriota bacterium, assembly GCA_039714535.1. Lineage (GTDB taxonomy): Bacteria > Desulfobacterota > Desulfobulbia > Desulfobulbales > JAGXFP01 > JAGXFP01. The sequence goes on from JBDLJC010000002.1 coordinate 73,290, forward strand.
AAGATTCTGTTGCAGGGGGGCTACCTGTTCCTTGCTTTCCTGGTAGCGGCCAACCTGCTTTGGTATTTTATCCAGCCCGGTCAATTCTTTGCTCGGCTCGTTACCTTGGATCTGCATAGTGTCGCCTGGATCACCTTCGTGGTGACCGGACTCCTGATCTACCTTGACCTGGCCCTGGTGCGGCGCTTGATGTGCCGCGAATTCTGTCCCTACGGACGGGTCCAGACTGCCCTGGTCGATAAGGCAACGCTAAGCCTGCACCTTCCCGCTACCGAACTGGAGCGCTGTATTGAGTGCAGATCCTGCGTCCGGGCCTGTCCGATGGAGATCGACATCCGGCATGGCTACCAGGTTGAGTGCATCAACTGCGGGCGCTGCCTCGATGCTTGCCGGAAGATAATGGCCAAGCGCAGCGAGCCGGGACTTATTCGCTACACCTTCGGCCTGCATGGGGAGGGAGTGAGAGGACTGCTTAATCCGCGGGTGCTGCTGTCTGCCGTAGCGATTATCGCTCTGCTGGTGACACTCGCTGTTGCCCTGCTCGACAGACCGGGCGCAACCTTAAAGGTTGCCGTCTCGCACACAGCCGCATCACGCCAACTCACCGCCGACCGGATCGGGACCTTTTTCAACGGCTGGGTCAACAATCGCAGCCAGGAGGCTGCGCTGTATACCCTTTTGGCCCGAAATAAAGAGTCCGGCGTAGCGCTTCCCCTCAAGGGGCAGGTCCGGGCCGAACTGGCAGCCGGGGAGAACCGGCGTTTCGATTTTGTCCTGGTGACACCGACCGACGAATCGCTCACTGTCGAATTCGTGCTGACCGGCGAAGAAGGCCTGGAATTGGCAAGCGCTGAAGTATATATTGGAAAAACTAAATAAAAGAGAAGCCATGACTGATACCAAGAAAAAGAATATCTATCCCCCCATGATTATGCTGCTGATTGGCAGCTTTCTGGTCTTTTCATTATGGTCCGCCATGCAGGCCGCCGGGCTGGGCAGCAAGGTTAGCGATGCTGCCTATTACAGCAAAGGCCTGAGATACAATACCACCCAGGTAGAAAGGCGGGCCGCAGAGGTTCTCGGTTGGCACCTTGAAACCCAGCTTAACGGCCGCGACCTCGAATTCCGTCTCACCGACCGAGAAGGCGGTGCGGTCGAGCGGTTGGTCGGCACGCTCTACCTGGCAATTCCCGGCCTGGCAGAGAACATCCATCTACCCTTGCAGGAGGTCGCCTCGGGCAATTACCGAGTCAAGCTTGGTGACAACATCAAGGGCACTATCCAGGCCCGCCTCGAACTGGAGCGGCAAGGCGCCCGGCTCAATCGTCAGCTGTTGCTCAATCTCTGATGAAGTAACAAAAAAGATGAACGCCGAACATCTAACGTCCAACGTTGAACATCGAATTAAGGAGGTCGCCTCACTCCTTCTTGTTGGTAAAGTTATCACATTCAAATTTCGCTGTTGAATGTTCTAAGTTCACTTGGTTACACGCCGCAATCTCCCGTTTTCACGGTTTTTTACTGCAAAATGCCATTAACTGTTACTTAGAATATGCACGCAATAAACTAACGAAAACCTCGAACGGCACCATAAATTATGAACCTTCCCGAAACATGCATCCACTGCAACCTGCCGATTCCTTCCTCTGGTCGAGTGGTCGACCGAAGTGGTGACGAAGAGCTGCATTTTTGCTGCCAGGGCTGCTGCGGCGCTTATCTCATAATTACCGGGGCCGGGCTTGATTCATTCTATAAAAAAAGGACCTGGGAGACCCCGGGCATCCCGGAAAGCGCTTTTGCCACGATCTATAATGATGAATACCTGGCCGCATTTACGACTGACCTGGATGATGGTCGCGAAATTTCGTTTATCATTTCCGGTATTCGTTGTGCCGCCTGTATCTGGCTCATCGAATCAATTTTGGGCAAAAGAACCGGGATTGAGGAAGCCACAGTCAATTACGGCACCCATCGCGGCCGCGTTCGTTTTGATCCGGCCCAAACCTCTCCCAGCCTCATTTTTAAAGCGATCAGCCGACTGGGTTATGGGCCCAAGCCTTTTACCCAGGATGAAGCGCGCCTGATCCAGGAACAGGAAAGCAGATCCCTGCTCATCCGTTTTGGGACGGCGGCATTCCTGTCCATGCAGCTCATGGCTTATTCCATCGCCCTGTATGGCGGCTATTTCAGCGGTATGGACCAGGAAACCAGGCAGCTCATGCAATATTTTGCTGCCGTGGTTGCCACGCCGGTGGTGTTTTTCTCCGGGGCCCCCTTTCTCCATGGGGCCTGGCGAAGTATTGTCAACAGAGCCCCCAATATGGACCTGCTCATTGCCCTGGGAGTGCTGGCCGCCTATGTCTACAGCCTTGGCGCCTTGGTGCTCGGCAGGGAGGTGTTCTTCGAAACATCGGCCATGATCATCACCCTTATCCTGCTTGGCCGGATCTTTGAAAATAACGCCCGGAAGAAAGCGCACAGCGGAATTGACAAACTGTTGCGCCTCGCCCCTGATACAGCCCGGCTGATCAGTGGAGATGAGACGATCGTGGTTACCAGCAGCCAACTGCAGGTTGGCGATACCATCCTGGTCGGACCAGGTGACCGGCTCCCTGTCGATGGGCTGTTGCTGGACCAGGAAACCGAGGTGGACGAGTCCGTACTCACCGGCGAGGCAGAGCCGGTTCTAAAACAGGTGGACGATATCCTGCTTTCCGGTTCATTGAACGTGGCCACTGCCGTCAGGGTCCAGGTCACGCAACCGGCCGGCAGCTCCTTCATGGCCCGCATCACCAGGATGATCGAGGAGGCGCAAAGCAGGAAAGCGCCGGTCCAGGGGCTGGCCGACCGGGTGGCCGGCAAGTTTATACCAGCTGTTATCCTAATGGCCCTGGCCACAGCCGGGTACTGGAGCCTCCATAGCGACAATCTGGTTATTCCTCTGCTGCACGGCATCTCCGTCCTGGTGGTTGCCTGTCCCTGTGCCCTCGGCCTGGCCACCCCGACAGCTATCCTTGTGGCAACCGGGGTTGCGGCCAGCCATGGCATCCTGTTTCGGGGTGGTGACACCCTTGAAGCCGCGGCCCGGTTGACCGTGGTCGGTTTCGACAAAACCGGTACTCTGACCGAGCCATTTCCCCAGGTGGTAGCCCTTGCCGCTGTTGACGGCGACAACCAGGCCCTCCTGGCCATCGCGGCCAGGGCCGAAACGGGTTCCAGTCATCCCCTGGCCAGGGGCATACTTGCCAAAGCCCAGCAGGAAGGCATTAGAACAGCCGAGGGTGGGGGCACCATCATTGCCGGCAAAGGGGTTAGGCTTGAGACAAATGAGACCTCTATTCTGGTCGGAAGTCGGATCTTTATGGGAGAAAACAACATAACCCTGCCGAAGGCTGCCAAGGCAACAGCTTTTACAGAGGTATTTATCGCTGAGGATGGCCGGTATCGGGGCTGCATCTATCTTGACAGCCAGCTCAGAGCCGGAGCCATTGCCGCAGTCCGGAAGATCTCCCGGCTGGGCCTCAAGACCTTTCTCCTGACCGGAGACCATCTCCTCTCAGCAGAAAAGGTCGCGGCTCTTGCCACCATTGATCAGTATTATGGTGATATGACTCCGGCCGACAAAACGACCTGGGTGCAAAATCTCCGGGAGCAGCAGGAGGTTGTCCTGATGGTCGGCGACGGTGTCAATGACGGTCCGGCCCTGTCCGCTGCCTCGGTCGGCTGTGCCATGGGCGGCGGTACTGATATTGCCTTGGAAACCTCTGACCTGGTCCTGATGCACAACGACCTTATGCTGCTGCCGGAAGCAATCCGCCTGGCCCGCCAGACTCTCAAGATTATCCGGCAGAATCTTTTCTGGGCATTTTCCTATAACCTGGTGGCGATTCCCCTGGCCGCATCAGGTCATCTCGCGCCGGTTTATGCGGCCGCGGCAATGGCCGCGAGCTCGGTATGCGTGGTGGCCAATTCGCTGCGCTTAAAATCTTTTCGACCCGGGAAAGCGGAACTTAATAATGAGACAAACACTGCTAAATTGAGTGAAATGCATGTTTAAATCCATCTTGATCCTCATGCTCCTCTCGCTATTTATGGGGATCGCGGCCTGGCTGATCTTTATCTGGGCCGTTAAAAAAGGTGAATTCGACGATCTGGAAGGCCCGAAATACCGGATGCTTGAAGATGATCCGGAACCACCTGCGACCGAGAAAGAAGATGATCATTGAACCCCTTTACAGTATGGCCTTCATTACCGGCTTTCTGGGTTCCGGCCACTGTCTCGGCATGTGCGGCGGCATAGTTACCGCCCTGTCCCTTTCCGGTAGCGGCCAAAGGGGCGGTTCCCTGTTTCACCTGCTCTATAACAGCGGCCGCTTGCTCACCTACGGCCTGGTCGGCCTGTTGGTCGGCTGGCTCGGCTCCCTGATGGCATATACCACGGCCTTCGAGGGGGTTACTCTGTGGCTGCTGGTCTCTTCGGATCTATTCATTATCGTGATCGGTCTGGGCACAGCCGGGGCCTTCCGCCGCCTCAATATCATGCAGCTTGAATTCAGGGGACCACTGAAAACTCTGACCGCGGCCGTGAGTCGCCTGCGATTACTCCCGCATGGTTTTGCCGCCTTGCCCCTGGGCCTGATTTTTGGTCTCCTGCCCTGCGGCTTTCTTTACGCCATGGCTATCACCGCCGCCCAGACGGCCTCTCCCGTAAAAGCCTCCCTGGTGATGATCTTTTTCGGACTCGGCACTGCTCCGGCCCTTTTTATCTTCGGCTCAGCGGCCCAATGGCTCAGCAGCCGCGCCCGCGGCTGGATGCTGAGGGGGGCGGGGATAATGGTGGTTCTGATGGGCTTGATCAACCTGGCCCGCCACCTCCAGATTATCGGTCTCATCCCCGGCGGCTCTTCCGGCTGTTTCTGCTGAACTAAGGGGTAGGCAAATCTATATACACAACAGCTGGTACATGATTTGGGGGCAAATAGGTTAAACTTAGGGGTTTTCTGTTCTGACGGTAATTGCCGATCAAGTACTAATTGTGATGAGATCTGGGCAGGGGGATGAAACCGATTAATAAGGGATCTGGTCGTCTTTCTACCGACTTGCCGCATTTCAGCAGAGGTCTGATAGCTTTTATTCTTTTTGATGACCATTTCCTTGAAGCCAACTGTGAACAACTCATCGGCCTCCTCTACAAAATCGACAACGATATCTTTCAGTTCTCCGGCCAGGTCCTTCATGTCATCGATTACTGACGGGATGAAACCAGGCTGTTTTAGGTTGTCCCATAGATCTGCCAATCCCATAACTTTTCCTCCTGTAAGTTAAAAAATGGAAATGGCATGCAAGCCTGGAAGCTGTACATGCCATTACGATTTCCTTATCCTTCTGAATTCATGGCTAAGGAATGTATTTCTTACAGAAATAATATGGGTTTGAGATTTGGATTGTTACGGTCGGATTGTTTTTACCGTATGCCTGACAAAGCCTTTGCGAAAATGACTTTCTCGGGTAGGTTGATTTAATTCATATTTCCAAAGGTGAATCTTTATGGGAGGTGAAAAAGTATGAAGTTGCTGAGCTTTGATATCGAGATTTCGGATGTCTTTGAGTTAGGTAAATACGAAGATTTAGAGAAATACGCACCGTTCCACATTTCCGTTGCAGCAACGGCCATTCACGATGGAGAGGAGCGGGTGTGGTATTCGATGGAGGAGGAAGGTCTTCCAGCCATAAATTTAACACAGCAGCGAGCACATGAGCTCCTAGAGTATCTCGACGAAATGCAGCAAATGGGATTCATGGTTTGCGCGTGGAACGGCTTGAGTTTCGACCTGAAATGGATCGGACATCAGGCCGGAGATATGGCCCTTGCCGCACGTATCGCCCTGAAAAGCTACGACCCCATGTTCCAGTTCTTCAACCAGGCCGGTTTCCCCGTCGGTCTAGGAAAAGTGGCCGAAGGAATGGGCATCTCGCAAGAGAAACTCATGGACGGTGCCGATGCTCCAAGGCAATGGCGTGCTGGAAATCATCAGGAGGTAATGGACTACTGTCTTGGTGATTGTCAGATGACCAACCTCATCGTGTGCGCCATACAAAAGACCCAGCAAGTTCGATGGGTGACGGGTAAAGGGCACATCAGCGCAAAGTCTATGCCACGACTCAAATCCGTTGAAGAAGTCATCCAAGATCCCGATCCCGACCAGTCTTGGATGGATACACCAATGCTGAAGAGTAATTTTTATAAATGGATTGAGGAAGTTGGAGGGGCGAAAACATGAGTGACGATCTAACATTATTCTCATCGCCAGACCTCAAGGATGTCGTTCAAGACATGCGTGAGCTACTCTCACAGAGTCACCTGGCGTTTCTGCTCGGAGCCGGATGCAGCAAAAATGCCGGGCTTCCGCTGATGCACCAGCTAACAGAAGACGTTCTGGGGCATGAAAATATCTGCACGGAAACCAAACAACTCCTCGATAAAATTCGTGAGTTATTTTCCGGGGCAGAATCTGCGACAATCGAAGATTATATGAGCGAAATCGTTGATCTTCTCTCCATTGCCGAGAGAAGAACCCAGCGAGGGGCTACCCAGTCCAAGGTTTCCGTCGGAGGTCAGGAGAAAGACGTATCTGAACTTCAGACTGCGCTTGATGAAATCAAGCAAGTCATCTCATCTTCGATTGGCGACAAGGAAGTCGATGTCGCCACGCATCAAAAATTTGTCAGAGCAATCCACAGATCGCTACAGGCAGGCAAGGCTGGTAGGGGTGTCGACTACTTTATCCTCAACTATGACACACTAATCGAAGATGCGTTGGGACTTGAGCGAGTTGTCTATTCCGATGGCTTCACCGGTGCGGCAACCGGTTGGTGGAAACCGAGCATGTTTAGGGCTGATGGGAAGGCTGCGCGAGTCTTCAAGGTCCATGGATCAATTGACTGGTGTCTGCTTGAAGGTGACTCTCTGCCGAGACGAATTCGTTCAGGAATTAAAACTGAGTCCGCCAAGAGCCATGTTCTAATATACCCCGCCGCAACAAAATATCAGGAAACCCAACGTGATCCATTCGCTCAGATACTTAGCCATATGCGACAAAGCCTTTGTCCTAGCGAGAGAAAGGAAATGGTTCTGGCGATATGCGGATACAGTTTTGGCGACTCACATATTGATTTGGAAATCGAAAACGCCTTGCACCAATCAGAAGGCCGCCTGACAATCGCGGCATTTGTGGGGTCTGACGGGCCTGAGGGGAAGTTGAAGGAATGGTTGACCCATCCCGAGATTTCGGAACAGATTCGAGTTTATGCGAAGAAAGGCTTCTTTCATGGCGACAAGAAGCACGAGTTGAATGAGGAGGCTTCGTGGTGGAGGTTCGAGATTCTAGCAAGGCTCTTGGGAGGGGAACGATGATAACGAAAAGAAACCCAAGCGAGCCAATTTTGAATCTGGAAATTGGCGCGGTTATCGAAGTCGACGGAACGCATATCATTGCCGAACTTGACCCTAAAATCACAGAACTCTCTCGCGTTTACGGCGGTATCATCTACCCGATTGGTCAATTCGGGTCGATCATCAAGATACATTATGGCGCTAGATTGATATTCGGCTACGTAGGGCGTCTCCGTATGAAGTCAGAGTATGAACGCGAAAAAGGGCTTACCCCCGAACCAAGTGGAGGTGCTCGGATCATTGAGATTGACCTGTTTGGTGAGGGCGAATGGATCTTTGACAAAGATGAGTGGAGGCTGGACTTTGAGCGTGGCGTTACCACTTTTCCTTTACCACAACAGAAGGTTTACCTAACACCACGGAATGAGCTTGGCTTCATCTACGGTGAAGGTACAGGGCCTGTGATTCTCCTCGGTGAACATGTTGGGTCAGGCGGTACCCCTTGCTACGCCGAAATGAATGAACTTCTGGGAAAGCACACTGCAATATTAGGGTCTACGGGAGCCGGAAAGTCGGGAACAGTCGCCGCACTCCTTCACTCAATTCTTGATAGGGGGAGCGATGCAGAGTATCAGAACTGGCATCCTCAAATAGTCGTTCTCGATCCACATAATGAATACGGTGCTGCCTTTCCGGATCATGTCAGGTTATGTACTGACGAAAACTCCCTTAACCTTCCTTACTGGCTTCTAAACTTCCAAGAGACAGTCAACCTTCTTATCGGAAAGACTGAGTTCGTTGCAACATCACAAGCCAACATCGTAAAGACTGCCATCTTGCTCGCACGGCGTGATGCCGCACCGACGGTGAATCTTGATGAAGCGGAGATAAACGTTGATTCACCTGTACCGTATAAACTTGACAGATTCGTCCACCATGTCGAAAACAGTACTAATAAGCCACCACAGGCGAGTAAACAGGAGCCATGGAATTCGATACTACACAAAATTGAGGTATTGAAGAATGATTCAAGACTCGCATTTATGATGAAGGAATGGGATGGCGATGCTGACCCTTTGCCGGAGATAGTAAAGCAATTCCTTGGAGATAGCGATCCCATCCGAATCGTCGACTTATCCGGCGTCCCAAACGAAGTGGCTGGGGCGGCAAGTTCTGCGATTGCACGAACGCTTTTCTCAGTAAAACTCTGGCAAACACGCGAGGAACGTGAAAGCAACCCGGTTTTGCTTGTTTGCGAGGAAGCACATCGTTATGTGCCAAATCGTGGCGAAGCACAATACGAAGCCGCCCAGGATGCAATCCGACGTCTTGCGAAAGAGGGGCGTAAGTACGGCATCGGCTTGATGCTCGTTTCACAGCGACCGAGTGAGGTAGAGGCGACTGTGCTTTCCCAGTGTAATTCTTGGATCGTCATGCGTATCACGAACGACTCGGATCGAAGCCATGTCCAAGGGATACTACCAGATTCCCTGGCAGGGTTGACAAAGGTGCTTTCCGGACTTCGTCGCCGGGAAGCAATCTTTGTGGGGCAAGCCGCCGTTCTGCCGTCACGCATATTGATTCGCGATCTCGTAAAGGACGGCAAACCGCTACCTCGCTCACAGGACATAGATTTCGATACGGGATGGCAAGGCTGTCCGATAACTGACGAGCATCTAACTAAGGTGGGCAAGCGGTGGCGTCTGCAGAGTAGGGATGTGTGATGGAACACGGGTCGAATATCATGTGGAATGACAGAGCTTCACGCCGAGCTGATGCTGGGTATTAGTCCCCCACTAACTATTAATTGGTAAACGAAATGGGAAACAAGGAAACACTCGATTTTAAATTGTGGTCATCAAGCATTACCCGTTTTAATGCAGCCAAACGGATAACTAGCTGGAAGCATTGCATAAGGTGGTCTTTGTTAGCGGCATCAATCTACCTGACAATATTATCCATATTAATATATGCCGAGAAAATTGAAGCCGCTCACAATGAACTAAGCCAGTTCGCAGCTATTTTTCTATCAATATTGGCATTGTGTCTCAGTTTATCAGTCAACCTTAATCAGCTAGAAATTAGAGCATTTCAATATCATGAATGCGGAAGAAAAGTAAGAAGGTTACTCAGTCAATTATCGGCTACTGATGATCAAGATGTAATCAACTCTCTTTTTACACGATATGATGACATATTAGACAAATATGAAAATCACATGTCTATAGACTACTATCAATTCATATGGCAAAACTCAAAACAATTTTCCACGGAGCAAAAAACAAAAATTCCTTCTGGATATTTAGTGTATTTGTGGATGCCAGTTGCACGTTATTTCCCTCAATTATTTGCTTATATCATCACTGTTATTTTGCCGATGACGTTAATTCTAAAAATAGTGACATTCTGATTCGAGATGTCAAGCACATACAAAATATTTAAAAATTATTTTCGTCTGAAGATCATTAAGGAAGTCTATGACGAAAGAATTTCCAAAAAGGCCACACGTGGAATTGACAGAATAGGAATAAAAAAATTCAATGAAATAAAAAAAGGTGAGTTCAAAGTAATTTACAAAAAATGCAACACTGGAACTTATAGATTTTCTCCATATGTGGAGAAGTTGCAAAGCAAAGGCAGGAACAAGAAACCGCGATTAATTTCTGTTTCCACCATCAGAGATAGGATCGTATTGTCTATACTAAAAGAAATACTGCATGAAATTTTTCCAGAGTCCGTCTACCGGAAATTGCCCAATAACTACATAAAAGAAATAAAAGAGTTCTATGAAACAACTAGTTCCAAGCACCTGTGCTACTTTAAGACTGACATAAAATCATTCTATGACACTATTGATCACGACATCCTAATTGGCATTATTAAATCAAGAGTGAAGTCAAAGAAATTAATAAATCTAATTAAATCTTCCCTCAAAACACCAACAGTTCCAATTAACTACAAAAAGAAAGTTAAGGATAAGTACAAAAGAATTTACGGTGTCCCTCAAGGATTATCAATTTCAAATATTTTGGCTAATATATACCTAAAGGAAGTGGATGTAAAACTGCAAAGCATAGGCGCAAAGTACATCAGGTACGTTGACGATATACTGATATTTATTGATGAGAATGACACATCAAATGTCGAAGGAGAAGTTAGACAAATATTGTTAGAATATCATCTTTCATTAAATGAAAGTAAGACAGAGTGCAAATTGAGCGATTTTGACTTTGAGTATTTGGGCTATCTCATATCAAGATCTAAAACCAGTATAAAAGAAGCAAATGTTGAACGTTTCATCACCTCAGTTGCAGCAAAATTCTCTTCGTACTTGCATAATACCGATGAAAGAATAAAAAAATACCCATGGCTCAATAAAGATATTCAACAAACAGTTTTTATAGAAGACTTAAACGAAAAGATAACTGGATCACTTAATGAAAAAAGACGTTATGGCTGGCTTTTTTATTTTATCGAAATCACTGACATATCTCTTCTTCACAAGCTCGATAAAATTATTCGTAATTTTTTCATAAGGCTAAATGATTTTGGGGCAAAGCCACCTGACGAACTTAAAAAGTTGTCAAAAGCTTACTATAAAGCAAAATATGACCCACGGGGTGGATATATACATAATTACGACAATTATGAGACAATTGCTGCGAAAATGAAATACCTTGGGGATAGAGGCTATATAAACCCTGAAAAACGGTACAAAAAAGAAGATATTGATATAATATTCAATCGCATCAAAAGAAAACGTTTAACAGACTTAGAGCTTGATATAGGTATAACATCTTAGGAGCCGTCTCCTCATTCACTTGAGAGGCTGCTAATGTTTTTTTATTAGCGGTATTTGTAATCGACGCTTAGCAATAAGCCTTTTGATCTCCAACACTCTAGGTGTTGGAGAGGTTTTAACTTTATTAAGAGGCGGCTCCTATTTTTTCAAAACCTAACTCGATTGAACTAGACCCTTTCATTACTCTTCATTCAACAACTAAACAACGTCCTTCCCTTTCGTATGAAATCTGGGGGCAGAATACGGATTTCTAAAAATAGAAGTGATGGCCAAGAGGGTTTAAGCATGGCAAAGCAGGGACACCCAAAAGAAAATAGTATTATGTCCTCAGGTTTTTGTGGGAAACTAGATGGATGAGTCAACTGATGCTGTTGGTCGGGCTCCCCTCTACTCCGGACGGGGATTTCCCCTCGATGCTCTCTCCCCCGATGAATTCGAAGAATTCGTCTTCGGATCCTTGCGTTGTGTTCAGGGTGTTCTAGGATTGCGAATCACTGGAATACCTTCAGGGGCTGGGGATGGCGGATTTGATGTTCAAGGGGAGGTTGTTGGTTCGGGGCGGCTCGTTTGCGTGCAGTGCAAACGCCAGAAAACTCCAATTGGTACTCCCCAAGTCGCTCAAGAACTTGCAAAAGTTGCGGCAACAATGGCACTCGAAGGTTCCGATGTAGGTGAGCACAGATTCATCTGTACCGGGGGGGTTCGCACAAAACTTCTCAAGCATTTACGTGAGAATTCTCGTCAGCAGCTCGCTGTGGAGGCTGGTAATCAATTAGTAACTACCCCAGACGGCGTGCTGGCTACACTGCGCACACGCTTGGAGGAAGATGGTGCTGACCCACGACAAATCGTGGAAACCTACGTGTTAGGTCTTGACCTTCTAATTGTATGGGGCCTTCGCGAGTTCGATGCAGCTTTGTCGCCTTGCTGGAGCGATGTGCTCAAAGTTGCAGAGAAATATTTCCAAATTGCCACGGTTGTTCGTGAGCACCCTCGTGCCTCTTTTGACAGAGTAGCTTACATTGAGGAGCACCGCGACTTCAGAGTTACCGTAAAACCCCGACTGGGGGATTCAAGCCTTCCCGATGGGGTCTCGGCATTCTCGGCAGCTAATCCATGCGCAGAGCTGCCCTCGTCTCAAAAAAGCATCAAGATGCTGCATGAGCTGGGGGAACTCCAGGCCGGAGAGCTTGCAATGTTGCTCGGTGATGGCGGTGTTGGGAAGTCTACGGCTCTCAAGTGGCTCCGCGCGGAAGTTCTGCGTATAACGCCAGACTCGACTCTTCCTGTACTGATTTCCCTGGCTAATTATGTACCAGGAGGCTTAGACCGAGCAATCCATCAAGAGCTAATGGTAGATCATGGCACATGGCAGTCTCTACCTGATAATGTGCTTCTGCTGTGTGACGGCTTGAACGAGTGTCCATCAACTAATGTCGCTGCTTTTCTAGATGAGCTTCAACCTCTTCTTAAACGAAGCCGGATCGCATGTATACTTTCGACCAGAAAATCTACGAGGCACAAAAACATCGTTCTTCCAAAGGCACCTGTTGCTTGCCTTAGAGTCGAGGGCATTACGCCAATTGGCATCCGCCGAATCGCCGAGGCTGAATTGCATGATGGGACATCAGGTGCTTTCATAGATTCTTATCGATCGCTTGCCGACATGTCGGGCACGCCGCTTCTTTGGACGCCTTTTGCCGTCTTGGTCGCACTTCGGCTCTGGAAAAGAAGCGCCACATTACCAGAAACGCTTGGTGAGATGCTTGAGGCTTTACTCAAAGCTCGTTGCGAACGGAATGCGGAGTCACCTGAGCAAAGTCCAGGCCCCGAGATCATCCTTCTCTTGGCTGGCGCTCTTGCATTCCAATGTCTTTTAGTGGATCGGCGTCTCGGATGTCCCTCGCTTGCGGCAGGACGGTGTGTTCGCGAGGCGAAAACACACTGCTCGAATGCTCTAGGTATCACTGACATGTCAGAATCAGACGCTGTGGAGCTATTAGCTCGTCATGAGTTGCTACAAGTATCTGACAGTCATCTTAGTTTTGGACATCAACTGTTAGCCGGTGCTCTTGCCGCTCCATTTCTCGCACGTGAATGGAGAGAACACACGAATTGTTTAGAGGAACCAATAGTCGATGATGCCTGGGTTTTCGCCGCTCGACTGGTTCCAAATGAGCATAAGAAGGCATATTTAGAAGCTACGTTAAGCAACGACTTGATGTTGGGGGCGAGAGTCGCATGCGAGTTGCCTAAGGAGTTCCATGAGGGGGCAGAACGATTGTTGTTAAGTAGTATTGCACAAGAATCTCCAGAAATTGTCCAATCACGAGGTTACTTCGCCCTAGCGAGACTCCAATCTTCAGGGGCTATAGCCAAGTTGCGGGAATTTACCTCAGACGAAAAAAATCCTGCTTACTATATTGCACAATGTGCCCTGGCTGCCGCCGGTGATCGAGATTACCTACAACGGCTTCTACCCAAGGTTGAACAAATGCGTTTAATGCCCGGTAAGGTTTCAGGTGGTGAAATCGGGATTTGGGAACATGCCCCCTATTCGACGAGATTGGATATTGTGAGGCAACGGCTTTGTAAATGTAACCCGGGGGATCCCGTAAACGAATCATTGTCGCTCATTGCGTATGAGAAAGATCTAGACGATGCTGAACTGGTGGAATCACATCTCCGAGCCTCCACGAGTTTGAACGCGTGGCAATGGGGGCTTTATGCCTTGCGTGAAATTGCACCTATGTTGGCAAATGAATACTTGGAAGAAACACTTTCTAGAAGCTCGACTATAGAAGAGCAAGCCAACTTAATGCACTCAGCAGCTCTCGTTGGTTTTAAAATTGATATACGGCGAGCTTTCAAATGCGCCATATCGGAAATTGAGGACAAAACGGATAGTCGTGCAAAAATCACGTTAGACGGGCTAATTTCGGACATAATAATAAAATCTGTTCTCCCACCAGACTTGGTCGCTGTTGTTGAGCGTGAGTTACCAGGTAGTAGTGGTGATCTGAGGACCAGATTTTGGCAGATTGCATCTATGTGCAATAGTACCTCCATCGCGGAATACGCTTTATCGTGTTTGGAAGATTGGGGGCCCGATCTTGGTTTCGCTTGTAATTTTTTCATCGAACAATCCGAGTTGGCACAAGCCCACCGAGAGCTACTGATTAGTCTTTGCGAAAACAAGCTTGGCAACGAGCAATCTTGGTACACATGGGGGAATTGGAGGGTACTTGCATTGGTCGGGGTGCTTGGTTTCTCCAAGAAAACTGCGAAACAGCTGTCGGATATGATTAAGAGGCTTACGCGGGTTCAACTTGCAGTAGATAGTGATAACGTCACGTCGCTCACACCAGGCGACGCCGAGGTTTTGAAGTCGACAAAATTGGAGCATGCACGCATTCATCTAGGAGGAAAGGCTTCCCAGCTCATCTCTGTGGCGGCCCAGGCCCGTAAGTTTCTTTCAAAGGAGGATCTGCTTTCGCTCCTACACTTCGATACAAAAAGTCATGGTGTTGTCGAGCGGCTACGTGAAGCTTTATACGATATAAGTGATGTCGATATTGACGGGTTACTAAGCCAGATAACAGAATATTGGACTAGGCTCTCTGGCCTCCATGTTGCCTGTGCACGTGGATCTACTGAAGTCCGAATTAGATTGTTGGCACAAGAGCTTCAACGAAGCTATACTCATCCTGCAGCTTTACATATCGTGCGACAGGCTATCGAAGCGTGTTGGTGCGAATCTGTGTGCGAAATGGTAATGAAATCTATAGCTGAAATTCCTGTTTGGCCGGAGCATGACACTCAGTTCTTCTGGGGGTTTTCCCGCGCAATAGCCAAGAGGCTTGGGCCCGAAAATCAAACGGTAATTGGAGAAGAGATATCAAGGGCACGGACAGCCTTTGCTCGACGCATACTGAAGCTATGGTACGACAATGCTTCTAGAGACCGTGTTGGGTTGGCGCGGCTTTCCTCATAACGTTCTAATACGAGTAGAAAATAAAATTGTTGAATGTTGCGATGTATTTATCAGCGCTGGGAATGGCACTATTGGGATGGCCGGTAACATCTTGAAACAGACTTGGTTTTATTAGAGAAAATACAGGAAGACACCTGAATAATTTCAAAAAGACCAGAGGACGACCAGAGACAAAAAAAGGGTTTACGGCCAAAAAAGCCGTAAACCCTTTAATTACTTTGGTGCCGAGACCAGGAATCGAACCAGGGACACACGGATTTTCAGTCCGTTGCTCTACCGACTGAGCTATCTCGGCAAAATCGTGGGGCTACCTTAAGAAAATGAACCATGGATGTCAAGTGTTTTGTAGGTCAAAATCTACCCATCGTTGTGATCTTGCTTAAGCCAAGTTGGGAGGGATCTCACCGGTCTCCTAGTCGCCAATAATTTCAATTTCCGGGATATCTTCATCCAGTAAATCGAGGTCGGAGTCATCCCTTTCTGCGTCCTCTTCCATTAGAGAGGTAAGGTCTATCTCCTCGTCATCGAGAGAGGTCTGGGACTCGTCATCGGGTGACGAGAGGAGATCGGAGACGTCTATTTCATCTAATCCTGACGCCGGTGAACTGCTGGATTCATGTTCTGCACTCGGCGAATCGTCCAGGGCCAGCTCTTCGTCCTGCTGACCGGAATCAAGTTCGTCAAAATCCAGGTCGAGTTCCTCGTCCATGGTGGCGAGTAACTCGTCGCCCAGCTGCTCTTCGTCTCCCGTATCAAAGTCAAGTTCCTCAAGCGGGGCATCGGCCACGGTCAGCTCTGCATCAGGCTGATCGAGATCAAGCTCGAGTTCTTCGTCTGCAGTGGCGATCAACTCTTCGCCTTCCATCTCCAAAGAAAGTTCCTCAAGCGGGGCATCGGTCACGGCCAGCTCTGCATCCGGTTGCTCGAGATCTGGTTCGACAGAATCCAGGTCGAGTTCTATGTCCGTAGCGGCGGGTGACTCGTCGCCCAGCTGCTCTTCGTCTTCCGTCTCAAATTCAAGTTCCTCGAGCGGGGCATCGGCCACGGTCGGCTCTGCATCCGGCTGATCGAGATCCAGATCGAGTTCTTCGTCTGCAGTAGTGGCGGTCAACTCGTCGTCTCCCGTCTCAAATTCAAGTTCCTCGAGCGGGGAATCAGCCACGGCCGGTTCTGCATCCGGTTGGTCGAGATCTGGTTCGACAGGATCCGGGCCGAGTTCTGTGTCCATAGTGGCGAGTAACTCGTCGCCCAATAGATCCTCCTCATCTTCTGTCTCAAATTCAAACTCTTCAAGCGGTAAATCATCAAGACTGAGGGCTTCCTCTCCCGAAAGGGTATCGTCGGCGTTAAAAGATTCAGGGGGAGAAATCGGCTCAAGGGCAATACTGGTTTCATCAAGATCAAAATCTGCTAGATCGTCGCCCATATCGGCGGATAATTGATCCCCATCGGACCCAACCTCAAGTTCATCCAATAAAGAATCATCAAACTCTACGGCCCCGGTTTCTTCCGTATCGGGAGCGAGCAAATCTGCGTCCAGATCCAAGCTCTCTCCTTCGGTAAGCGTGTCGGTGGTTAAATCACCAGTATCTGAAACAGGCGTCACGGGAATGCTGGTTTCATCAAGGTCAAAAGAATCAAAGTCTTCGCTCAGATCAAGGCCGTCACTTGCATTAAAATCCCCCGTCAAATCCAAATCTATATCGTCATCAAATGCATCCGTTGACAATGCATCTGTTGACAAGATTTCTGTCGAGTCAAAGTCTTCACTTTGCCCAGAAAGGTCATCCGTAAAGTTGAGATCGATATCGTCATCGGCAGTAATTCCTTCCTCGCTATCCTGGGACAGTCCGCTGGTTGCATCAAAGGCCGAATTATCGTCAAAGTCGATTGGCTCATCCAATTGATCGAGATCAATTGGCATAACATCGCCAAGTTCAAGGGATATCTCGTCGTTTGAGATTTCAATGCTTTCGTCAAGGTCAGAGAGAACCGTGTCGTTATCTTCTGTAGATATGGCAGGGCTACCGCCGGTCAGGGTGTCATCGAAACTTAAGTCTGTATCATCTGTGGGAGGTAACGCATGTGACTCAGAAAAGGTTTGATCCTCAGGTTCCAGTGATTCGACGATGGAGGACAGGAAAAAAGGCCGTGATGCCTCAGTGCATGTCCCCTGTAGATCTTTTACTATTGCGGAAAGGTCTTTAGAACACTTGGCGCAAGCGGTGAGATCGTCAAAGGAGAAGAAACTACACTTGGGACAACGCATCTTAACTACCTCGGTTATACAAGTTGTTGTTTTGGCAACTTAGTTCCGTATTTTGCCTGATCGTAAGTAAGGAAGAATTCCAAACTGAACCTTAACAAACTAGCCGATTTTACTACCATTTTTACCCATGTATATTTGAATATATGTAAATCATATAAAATATCAACAATAAACGTACAAAACTATCCTATCATTAGGCTATAATTCGACTCGGCAAGTCGTTCGAGAGAGGTTTGGGCGTTGCATAAATCCAATGATCAGGATAGGGTAACTTGCCGTTGATATTTTCCTTCCCAACGCCACGACTTTGTTTATGGCCCCGTTCTTTATGAGAAAGGCAAGATAGCTTGCCGCCCGGGTTTCTATTATTATCTTAGCGGTTACATCGGTGAAAATATTATGCTAATAATGGCTGGCAATCTGGTGAGTTAAAACCATCATTTTAAATGAGCCTTTTCAATATATCTAACTGGGTGGTAAGTATGTTTGATTTAAGTTGTAATCGTTTGGCGGTCTTGTTTGCCTTACTGTTATTCGCGTTTACAGCCGGTTGTAGCACCGTCTCAGCCCCCGTACGGTATCTTTCTTCGGATGTTTGTCTGGTGATGCCGGAAAGTACGACCAGGCAGGAAGTTATTTCGTTTCTGGGAGAGCCGGATCGAAAAATCACCAAGGCCGAGAACCAGGAAACATGGCTCTATTTGAAGACTAACAAGAGTTTTGCAAAAAAATTACCACTACTTGGCGGTAAACTGGGCGAGCAGAATTATGAGACGGTCACAGTCACCTTTGTTGGCGACTTGGTTAAAACATGTCTTTATCGCCAGTTCGACGAGAATGAATTTGCAGACTTCACCCCGGAATAGCTTTGAGCCATGGTTTCATGAAAAGTTATCTTAAGGCCAGGGAGCGCATGGTTCGTGAACAGCTGCTGCCTCGTAATATTAATGACCAGCGGGTACTCGATGCCATGCGGACAGTACCTCGCCATGTCTTTGTCGAAGATGCGCTGCAAGCCCAGGCCTACGGTGACTTTCCCTTGCCAATCGGTGAAGGGCAGACGATCTCCCAGCCATTCATAGTGGCGCTCATGACCCAGATGCTGGAATTGCAGGGCCATGAGAAGGTGCTGGAGATTGGCACCGGCTGCGGTTATCAGACGGCGGTGCTGGCCAAGCTCTGTGACCAGGTTTACTCGATCGAGAGAATCAAAAAGCTGATGGCCAGGGCCAGAATTAATCTCGATAAGACCAGATGTTTCAATGCGCTCGGCAAGATGGATGACGGCACCATGGGCTGGCCGGAGCATGCGCCTTACGATGCCATTATCGTGACCGCCGGCGGCCCGGAAATACCGGCGGCTCTACTCGAGCAACTGGCCGATCCGGGCATCATGGTCATCCCGGTTGGTGATCGTATAAGTCAGCAGTTGACCAAGGTTGTCAAAAAGGATGGGCAGGTAAGCTTTGAGACCGGCGACAGTGTTCGGTTTGTTAGTCTTATCGGAGCGCAGGGGTGGCAGAAATGAAGAATGAGATAACAACGAATGACCAGACTAAAGATGGTCTGATGCACCGCTTATATGACTGGACTTTGGCGTGGTTACGGACCCCCTACGGAGTTTGGGTGCTGTTTCTGGTGGCGGTGGCCGAGTCTTCTGTTTTCCCGATCCCCCCCGATGTCTTCCTGATGGCGCTCTGTATCGGTTCCCCAAAAAGGTCTTTTCGCTACGCGGGGATCTGTGCCATGGGCTCGGTGCTGGGCGGTATTTTCGGTTATGGCCTGGGCTTCTGGTTTATGGATGCCGTCGGCAGCCGGGTCATAGAACTATATGGCCTGGCCGACAAATACGAGCTGGTCCAGGGGTTGTATCAGAAATACGATGCCTGGGCGGTGGGAGTGGCCGGGTTTACCCCCCTGCCTTATAAGGTTTTTACCATAACGGCCGGGGCTTTCAGACTTGATTTCCCGACCTTTGTTGCCGTCTCTCTGGTTTCCCGTTCGGCGCGATTTTTCTTGGTGGCCGGGCTGATTTACCGCTTCGGCGCCCCGATCAGGACCTTTATCGAGCGATATCTTAACCTCCTGACCATAGTCCTTCTGGTCCTGCTTATCCTGGGATTTGTTCTGGTTAAGTGGCTGATCTGACCTGCCGGGCCAGGCCATTTACTCTGGCGAGGACTTCGGCAAGATCAATGGTTTGCAGCTGATAATTATCCATGACCAGCCTGCCGTTGATGATGGCGGTCTTGACATCGCTGCCCGATGCGGCGTAAGCCAAGATTGAATCGGCATTATACATCGGGGTCAGATGCGGTTTCTGCAGGTCAATAATAATTATATCCGCCTGCCTGCCGACCGTCAGTTCCCCCGTTTTTTCTTGTAGGCCGAGGACTGCCGCCCCGCCGCTGGTAGCCATCGTCACCACCCGGCCGGCCGGCAGCAGGGTCGGATCGAACCGCTTGATCTTATGCAGTTTGGCACAGGTGCTTATCTCGCTGAACATATCCAGCTTATTGTTGCTGGCACAGCCGTCAGTTCCTAAGCCCACCGGAATGCCAGCCTCGATAAATTTATCGATGGGCGCAATGCCTGCCGCCAGTTTCATGTTGCTCTTCGGGCAGCTTGCCACCGCAGTGCCTGATTCCTTTATTATTTTGATATCCTCGTCATCGAGCCAAACGCAGTGAACACAGACGGTGCCCTCGTCCAGGACGCCGAGCCGGTCAAGGTATTTAACCGGCGAAACCTTGTGCAGTTTGCGGGATTCCTCCACTTCGGGTCTGGTCTCGGCGACATGGATGAAGAAACGATGCCCCGTTCGCTGAGCCAGCTCATACCCTTTCTTGATCGTCTGAGCTCTACAGGTGTAGGGGGAGTGGCAGAAAACCCCCGGCGTGATCAAGTTGTCGTCCTGCCATCTTTCAATGAAGCGGGCACCATTGTTGATATTGTCGTTCGGGTCAGGCACGCCGGGAGCGGGAAAATCGATAACCCCCTGGGCAGCTACCGCCCGTAGGCCTGACTCTTTAAAGGCCCGGGCGGCCTCGTCCTCAAAAAAATAGCCGTCGGCCACGGTGGTGGTACCGGACAGGATCATCTCCGCCGCCGCCAGTTTGCTGCACCAGTAGACCATCTCCTTGCTGACAAATTTTGCCTCGGCCGGGAAGATATGTTCCTGGAGCCAGCTCATCAGGGGCAGGTCATCGGCCAGCCCCCTGAACAGGGTCATACCGCAATGGTTGTGGGTATTGATCAGGCCGGGCATGACTAGGCAACCCTTGGCATCAATGGTTTTTGCGGCGCTTATCCGGGCCGGCAATTCGGCCATCGCGCCTATTGAGATGATCAGACCGGCCCGGATTGCTATAAAGCCCGGCTGGTCCGGGTCGGGATTGGGGTTCTCCGGGGTCTTGATCAGACCGTTGCTTATGAGAATGTCGCAGTTCATCTTCCAAATGGCCTTTTGTCGCTACAGGTAAAACATGCCGACCACCGCGCCGGTCATACAGGTGGCAATGGTGCCGGCGACGATTGATCTGATCCCCAAGCCGACAATTTCACGGCGTCGCTCCGGGGCCATCGAGCCCAGGCCGCCGATCATGATGCCCAGGCTACCGAAATTGGCAAAACCGCACATCCCATAGATCATAATCATGGTCGACCGGGGACTAAGAGCGCCGGGCCCAAGATTGCTGAGTTGCAGGTAGGCGAGAAATTCATTCATAACCGTTTTGGTTCCCATTAATGCGCCGGCGGTCGAGGTTTCCTGCCAGGGGACGCCCATCAGCCAGACAATCGGGGCCATGCCGTAACCGAAAATTCTTTCGAGGGTTATGGCCCGACCGCTGATCTCGGGCAGGAGGCTGAAAATTTGATTGGCCAGATGGACCAGGGCCACCAGGACAATCAGCATGGCCGTAATGTTGATCAGAAAGGTGATTCCGTCACCGGTCCCCTTGGTTATGGCATCCATGGCGCCGGTGGCTTTCTGGGGTGGGGCTATTTCACCGTCGGTGGCCGCACAATCCTCGGGGACCATGATCCGGGCCACGGTGATGGCGGCTGGGGCGCTGATGATGGAGGCAACCAGAATATGGCCCATCACTCCCGGCACGACATTTTGCAGGATGCTGGCATAAAGGACCATGACGGTACCGGCAATGGTGGCCATGCCGCAGGTCATGATCGTAAAGAGTTCACTTCTGGTCAGGCTGGCCAGATAAGGGCGGATAAACAGCGGCGCTTCGATCATGCCGACAAAGATGTTGGCTGCGGCGCCGACCCCGAGGGCGCCGCCGATATGCATGGTTTTCTGGAGCATCCTGGAAAAAAAGCGGACCAAGAAGGGCATTACCCGCCAGTAAAAAAGTAAGGAAGAAAGGGCGCTGACGATCAGGATGAGGGGTAAGGCGCGGAAAGCGAGAATAAAACTCCCGCCAGCCGTTTTTTCGACAAAGGGCAGGCTGCCTCCGCCAAGATAGCCGAAAACAAAAGAGGTGCCTGCATCGGTGGATGCCTGGAGGGCCATAACGGCACGGTTGAGCAGGGAGAAAACTTCAGTGCTGTAGGGAACTTTCAGGAGGAAAAGGGCCAGAATCACCTGGAGCGCCAAACCGATAGAGACATCCTTGATTTTGACCAGCTTACGGTTTTCACTGGTCAGCCAGGCGATGGTGGCCAGGGCCATAAGGCCAAGAAGGCTGCGACTGATATCGATGATCATAAAAAGGCTTGTCCTTAAATTAGAAAAATTCTTCTATCGGCCAGACCAATGCGCTTGCTAGAGTTCAACATGGCACACCCAACTCAACCTTTTGTTCCATTATGTCGATTGAAAAATGACACTCATACTTTTGCGTTGAAGTATAATATATGCATTCCATCTCACCTACTGATCTAGACATCCCCCCCGTACACTCGTCGAATGTTTCCTTAACCTTCATGGCATTATAAAGGTCCCTCGCCGAACCACCTTTTAATTGAATTTTAAGATGGCTATCTTCAATAGGGCTCACCATGTTTTTCGAGGTAATAGCATAGGTTCCATCAATCTCGCGCCATTCAGCTGCGGATACTAATGTTGCTGTTGCAAAGATCAATAGTAGTAGAATAAAAAAGAGTCGGTTCATTTATTTTCTCCTATACTCTAGTGTCATACAAGGCATGAAGTGACGCAGGATTGCGTACTAATTTACTGTGACTATAAGGCCATAACGCGGCAGGCGTGATTAAAGAACAAGTAAGATGCATCGATTGATGAATGACATGACGCTGTCATTAAGTCTCGCTCACCCGCTCGGCCATAAAGGAAACTACTTCAGCGATGGTCATCTGCGAAGAATCGATAATCACCCCATCCTCGGCCGGTTTCAGTGGCGCTAGAGTCCGGCTGCTGTCAGCCCGGTCCCGCTCGATGATCAGGGCCAGGGTCTCTTCTTCGTCTGTCGGCTGCCCCTGTTCCTCAAGCTGTAAAACCCTTCTTCGGGCCCTTTCTTCCGGGGTGGCATCGAGAAAGAACTTCCAGGCTGCCCGCGGAAAAACTACGGTGCCCATATCACGCCCTTCGGCAACCACCTCGCCCCGCCCGCCTATTTCGCGCTGGAGGGAGGTAAGCTTGGCCCGAACCGCCGGAATGGCCGAAACCCTTGAGGCAACCATCGACATCTCCGGGGTCCTGATCGCCTCCGAAACATCTTCGCCGTCGAGAATAACTCTGGTCTCACCGCCGTCTGTCTTTAGTTGCAGATCAATACCGGCCAACAGTTGCGCCAGAGCACCACAGCTATCACATGCAACACCGCTCCGTTCAATCTTGAGTCCCACCGCCCGGTACATGGCCCCGGTGTCGAGAAAGGTGTAGCCCAATCTGGCCGCCAGCAACTGGCTGATAGTGCTCTTACCGGCCCCGGAAGGGCCATCGATGGTAACGATCCGCTCCACAGCCATCAGCCGTTTCTCAATTCGGTCAGAACTTCTGCCAGAGAGGCAACCAGACGGCTGTTCTCTTCGGGAAGACCAACGGTGATTCTGATGTATTCGGGATAGCCATAGGCAGACATCGGTCGGATGATCACACCTTTTCCCAGCATCTTTTCGTATAGTTTCCGGCAATCCAGGCCGACATCGACCAGAAAGAAATTGGTATGGGTATCGAAAACCTTGCAGCCAAGCGCCTTGATCTCTTCGGTCAGCCAGGCAATACCATCCTTGCTCAACTGCATGGTCTGGTCGTAGTGATCATCGTCGTCGAGGGCGGCCAGGGCTCCGATCTGGGCCGGCAGATTAACATTGAAAGGCTGGCGGACCCGATGAAGTAAATCGGCGATCTCGCTGTTCATCAGACCGTAGCCGATTCTGAGACCGGCCAGGCCATAGGCCTTGGAAAATGTCCTGAGACCGACAACCGGAGTACTATTATCGAGATATTTGCGGACATCAATCCGCACCGCCGCATCGACAAAATCGACATAGGCTTCGTCAAGCACCACGATGACCTGTTCGGGAACCTCGGCGAGAAAGGCTTCAAACTCTGCCCGACCGAAGATCACCCCGGTGGGGTTATTGGGATTATCGAGAAAGACCAGCCTGGTTCGGTCATTGATCAAAGCTAGGATAGCATCAAGATCGTGGCCGACGCCCAGTGAACTGCCGCCACCGTGACCAGCAATATTATGCGGCTGATCTTTTTTAAGGGGCGCCACCCGGTTAACACCGCCCCGGGCCTGGACCATCTTCTGATAAACCAGAAAGGTCGGGTTGCTGGTGACCACCTCATCCCCACCGCTAAGAAAGGTGTTGATCAGCAGTTCGATTATCTCGTTGGAGCCATTGCCGAAGACGATCTCGCCGGGAGCAACGCCCAGCTTCTCAGCCAGACGATGAGTCAGATAATGGCTGCTGCCATCGGGATAACGATGAAGTTTGTTCAGACCTGCGGCTATGGCGGCTACCGCCTTGGGCGACGGGCCGAGGGCATTCTCGTTTGAGGCCAGCTTGATCGAACCGCTTAAGCCGTACTCCCTTTCCAGTTCCTCAATCGGTTTGCCGGGGGGGTAGGGTACCAGGCTGCTTATATTTTCGGATACTTTGAGTTTCATAGGAACTTTCCGTTAAGCCGATGTCAATAAATAACACGGTTCAATCAATAGTTTGAACGGCATAAAAGGGGCCGTAATGGAATGATTATAAACGGCCATGTAATTTTCGGCCCCTAAATGGCGGTGGGTTTACGGCCGACCAGCCCCAGTTCCTGCTCCAGACAGGAGGCGGTCCGGAACAGTTGTTCTTCATCGAAATGGGCGGCCTGGATCTGCAGGCCGATCGGCAACCCATCGCCACTGAAGCCGCAAGGCAATGAGATGCCGGGCACTCCGGAAAGATTTGCCGAAATAGTAAGGATATCAGAAAGATAGACGCTCAAGGGATCGTTGTCTTTCTCGCCGATTTGCCAGGCCGGCGAGGGGCTGACTGGCGACACCATAATATCGCATTTGGCAAAGGCCTCCTTGAAATCGTTGATAATCAGGGTGCGGACCTGCAGGGCTTTCTTGTAGTAGGCATCGTAATATCCGGAAGAAAGAACATAGGTGCCGATCATGATCCTTCTCTTTACTTCCTCGCCAAAGCCCTCGGATTTGGATTTTTTATACATCTCCACAAGGGACTCGGGATCCTTGGTCCGGTGGCCGAAGCGAACCCCGTCAAAGCGGGCCAGGTTCGAGCTGGCCTCAGCCGGGGCGATTACATAATAAGCGGCAACGCCATAACTGGTATGGGGCAAAGAAACCTCAATGATTTCAGCACCGGCCTCTTCAAGGATTCTGATCCCGTTGCGCACCGCCGCTTCAACCTCCGGCGCCAGTCCTTCTTCAAAATATTCCTTGGGGATACCGACCTTCAGGCCCCGCACTCCCTGGTCAAGGGCGGCAACATAATCAGGGACCGGCAGATTTAATGAGGTGGAATCCAGCTTGTCATGGCCGCTGATCGCCTTGAGCATCAGAGCGCTATCCCGAACATCTTTGGTCAGAGGGCCAAGTTGATCCAGCGAGGAGGCATAGGCGATCAGGCCATAGCGGGAGACACGACCGTAGGTGGGCTTCACCCCAACCACCCCGCAGTGGGAGGCGGGTAGCCGAATCGAGCCGCCGGTATCGGAACCGATTGAGGCGATACACTCATCGGCCGCCACTGCCGCCGCCGAGCCGCCGCTGGAACCGCCGCAGACATGATCAAGGGCCCAGGGGTTATGGGGAACCCCGAAGGCACAGTTCTCATTGGCGGAGCCCATGGCAAATTCGTCCATACTGAGCTTGCCAAGAATAATAGCGCCGGCTTCTTTTAATTTTGTTACCAGGGTCGCATCGTAAGGAGGGATAAACGGTTCCAGGATCTTAGAGCCGCTGGTGGTCCGCAGCCCCTCCGTGCAAACAACATCTTTCAGGGCCAGGGGAATTCCGGCCAAGGGTCTGTCGGGGGTAAAGGCTTGCTGTTTATCCGCCTCGGTAGCCTGAGTCAGGGCGTTATCCCGATCCAGAGTTATATAGGCCCCGACCTTGTCTTCAACCTGATCAATCCGGGCCAGGACCGATTCGGTAATCTCAAGCGAAGACACTTCGCCCTTGGCGAGCATCCCCTGCAATTGGTGAATAGTTAAGGAATTGAGCTCCATTATTTTTGTTCCCGCGTGCTTATTTCATGATTCTGAATAAAAAAAGCGAACCCACAAGTATGATGCGATTCGCCTCAATCAACCTTTCTGTAACCATACCGATACAACCTCTGGGGTACGTCACGGGTCAAATGACTCTAGGTACCACAAACGCTTCGCCGTTTTGGCGAGGGCTATTCGCCAGGGCCTTTTCTTGGCCCAGCGAGTCACGAAGTTCATCGTCCCGGAAGGCATTGGTAATGGAAATGGCATGGGTAGTCGGCTCAACCTTGCTGGTATCAAGTTCGTTTAACTTGTCAACGTAAGATAGGATCTGGGCAAGTTGGTCAGCCATCGCTGCGACCTCTGCCGGTTTTAATTCCAGATGGGCCAAATTGGCGACATATTCTACTTCATCAATGGTTATCTTCATGGGCTGAACATCTAACGTAAAACCTGCGCCAAGTCAAACAGTCTTGTAACTATTCAAGGAACCAGAGCGCTTGGAATGAAATCAAATTTGCCAGTATGGAGCGTGGGCCTTTCTAATGATCTCGAGGGCATCTGTCGATAAGCATCCCGGCTTGCCAAAACCAGCATCGGCCAAGGCGTCTGTTTTTGCGGAAATATCGGCTAGTAATGGGGTTGCCGCCAATTCACCAAGAGTGGCCAGAACACCGTCCCGAAGCCCCGTCAGGCTATACCCTCCTTCCAGGGTCAGGAGTAGTCTGCCTCCGCACAGCTCTGTGGCCAATTCTTTTAAAACCCTGGTCATATAGGCAAAGCCCGCGTCTGTTACCGCCATTGAACCCAAGGGGTCGCCAAGACAGATATCATAACCGGCCGAAACCAGAATCATTTCCGGTTGATATTGGCGGGCCACCGGCGCCACGATCTCGTTAAAAATAGCCGCGTAGGACCTGTCGTTCTGACCGCCGGAGAGGGGGATGTTTACCGTGTAACCTGAGCCTTTGCCACTACCGGTTTCCTGTAATGCGCCGCTTCCGGGATAATGGGGATAGAGGTGGGTCGAGAGGTAGAGAACCTGTTCGGTATCGTAAAAAGAATGCTGGGTGCCGTTGCCGTGATGGATATCCCAGTCAATAACCATGACCCGTTTCAGGCCCAGTTCCTGGATGGCATAGACAGCAGCGATGGCAACATTGTTGAACAGGCAGAATCCCATGGGGCGCTCGGCCTCAGCGTGATGCCCGGGCGGGCGCACCAGGGCAAAAACATTGTCAACCTGACCAGCCATGAGCATCTTGGTTCCCTCGACTACCGCCCCAACGGCCAGGCAAGCTGCCTCGTATGATTTTGATGAGGCCCCGGTGTCGGGATCGAGACTGACAAAACCCTGGCCGGCGGTACTGGCAATCTGCTCGATATGGTCCTTGCTGTGGATCAACTGCAGATGGCGGGACTCAGCCACGGCAAAATCAGGCAAGGTAAAACAGCTCAACGATTCAAATTCGCTAAAGCCTCCATAGATTGATGCCAATCGATCTGGAGATTCAACATGGGAAAACCCAGCATCGTGTTCCAGGAACAGGTCATTTTTCATGATGGCGGTTTTTAACATTAGAGTACTCCTGAATAGATCTATACCGGAACAAGCTTCAACTGAGGAAACATAGGAAAAATAAAAACGCTAATTTAGCATTTCAAAACTGTTAAGAAATATTCGAACTAAACCATCTTATCTTCCGACCAATCGTTATGCTCGAATTGGCTGTGATCCGGTTTGGGCGGTTTTTCTTCAGCAAGCCTCGAATCAAGCCACTTACTGATCTTGTCGAATTCGGCAGCGATCTCCTTCAAGGCCCGGCCACGATGACTGATTTTGTTTTTCTCCTCAATCGTACTTTCGGCAAAGGTCTTGCCCAGTTCGGGTGAAAAGAAGACCGGGTCGTAACCGAAACCACCGTTGCCGGCAGCTTCCGTGGTGATCGTTCCTTCGCATTTTCCTTCGTACGTCAGAGCCGGGCCGGACGGTACGGCAATGGATATTACGCAATGAAAGGCGGCCCGGCGGTCATTCTGGCCTGCCATCTCTTTGAGGAGTTTTTTGACATTGTCCTCATCGCTGGCATTTTCTCCGGCATAACGGGCTGAGTAGACCCCGGGGGCGCCGTCCAGCGCTGCAACCACCAGACCAGAGTCGTCAGAAATTGCCGGCAGGCCCAGCACTTTGGCGGTAAAAATGGCCTTTTTGTAGGCGTTTTCATCAAATGTCTCGCCATCTTCCACGGCCTCGGGAATGGGGCCAAAGTCATTCAAGCTACGCAGATCTATGTCAAAAGCACTGAGGACCTTTCTTAGTTCTTTGACCTTCCCTTCGTTACGGGTGGCCAGGACCAGTATATGTTTCATGAAAACTTCTCCGTCATTATCGTTGAGATGGTTTTTCGCAGTCTTCGCTCAGCTGCGTCTACCTCTACCTCCAAACATTTAAGTGATATTGCAGATGACTGCAAGGGAGATCATTGCTTTTCTATTTGACAGCCAACCGGATAAGCTCTTAAATGTGAGAAAAATTGTGATTTGCTATAAATTCCAGACAGCGGATAGATTTGTGCCCGAACAAAAACGTAAAATCATTCTTATCGGCTATCGGGCGACCGGCAAGAGTACCGTTGGCCGGTTGCTGGCTGAACGCCTTGATATCACCTTCATTGATATGGATGAAGTCTTGGTGGCCCGGCATGGTGAAATCCGTGACTTGGTTAAAGAGCGGGGCTGGGACTATTTTCGGGCCCGGGAGAGGGAACTGCTCGAAGAACTGGTGACCAGTCGTGAGGCAGTTATTTCCACCGGCGGTGGGGCGGTCCTGCATCATGATGTCTGGCAGGAGCTTAAAGAGACCGGCTTGGTGATTTGGCTGAGCGTCGACTTGGCAACCATCTGCCGGCGTCTTGGTGCGGATTCAGCTAGTGACAGCCAACGGCCCTCTTTGACCGGAGGTGATATAAAAGCTGAAGTCGCGAAGGTCTTGGCAGAGCGGGAACATCTTTATCGTGAGGGCTCACATCTGGTGGTTGATGCAACCAGGCCGGTGGTAGAGGTGGTGGCGGAGATTGAAAAGGCTCTTGCATGGGGGGCATAAGTTTGACAGCTAGCGTGGTCAGCACAACCTTTAGCAAGGTTCTTATATTCTTCTCGTTATCGTCTTTTGACGAAAAAATTGGCGTTTAGCCTACCCCAAGATTACTCGCTGTTAGCCACCGAAACTTGGAAAACAAGACAGTGCGAGCCGAAATTATGAATACGAAAGTCTTGCCATTTGTATTCATAGACACGATGAAACGGGTATCAGGTTGCTAAGTCTAAGGGTGAGTTCAATGAAAAGAGGAAACAGGGGAAAAAGCGCTATTAATTTGAGCGAGGAACTTGGCAAAGCCATCACCCTGCATCAAAATGGCCAGTTCCAGCAGGCCAAGGTTATCTACAAGAAGATTATCCGGCATTCCCCAATGCACCCTGAAGCACTCCATATGCTTGGTATCCTTTACACTCAGACAGGAAAACTTGAGACTGCGATTGACTTGATGTGTAAATCGATTAAGCACGCCCCTGGTCGACCAGATTACCTGTTTAACCTTGCCCGGGCCTATCATGACCTAGGGAATTTAGATGATGCTATTGCCACCTACCAAGAGTATCTCCGTTTCGTTCCTGATGATTCAGAAGCGCTTCACATGCTGGGTCGGGCTATGCACGACAAAAGGGCGTTTGAGCAAGCTATTATCTGTTTCCAACGGGCTTTAGAAAAATCTCCAGAGCGAGTGGATTATCTCAACAGTTTGGGGCTGACGTATCACGCTCATGGTGATTGGGAACAGGCGATAATATGTTATGAGCTGGCTCTTAAGCATCAGCCGAATGATTTTATTGTTCTAAACAATTTGGGAGAAACATTTCGAAAATTAAAAAAATATGCTAATGCGACTGCTTGTTTTCGACAGGCACTATATGTCAAACCCGATTCCGCCAGGGTCCTTAACAATCTTGGTATCGTGCTTAGAGAGGAAGGAAAGCTTGAGGATGCTGCTGGGAATTTCCAAAAGGCGGTGGCGGACAAACCCGATTACGCTGAGGCCCATTACAACTTGGGACTTGTTCTCAGTGAAAATGGCAGAGGTGGAGAAGCTATAACGTGTTTTGAGAAGGCTCTGTCCATAAAACCTGAATACGCTGAGGCGCACCATAATTTTGGTGTTATTCTGAAAGCGCAAGGAAGAATAGAAGAATCCATCATACGTTTTAAGAAGGCCCTAGCTTTTAAACCGGATTACCTAAGGGCTCAAACCTATTTGGCAATAATTTCTTGGACTAATGGAGATTGGGTTACATGTGAAAAATACCTTGATTCTATTTCCAATACTAAAAGGATATTAAGTGATAAAGAATCTAAATTTGTTGTTCCGTATCACATCTTTTTGGTAAAACTTCTTAAATACAGAGCATTAAATGCCAATCGGTATCTAAAAGATAAATGTCTTCCCATAATCTATGTTGTTGGTGATAGCCACTGTCTCTCAACAGCTCATACAATAATGAATTACAAGAATGTTGATTATTCTGCTGAAGCTAAGATAGTAATTGGCTGTAAGGCATGGCATCTAGGGAATAAAGTCAACAACAGATTTAAATATGAGTTTGAAAAAAAGATTGATTCAATACCATATGGATCAGTAGCGATATTGATGTTTGGTGAAATTGACTGTCGGCTTGAAGAAGGAATAATAAAAAATTATAAAAAAAACAATGTTAACTTAACAGAGTCAATTACCCACTTGGTAGATGACTATTTAAGTTACATAATAAAAAAATTATATTCTAGAGAAATTATTTCAATAATATGTAATGTCCCCGTGCAATTAATCAAACAATATACTGTGTCGGACGCCGATAAAAAGTTACAGGAAAAAGTCTTGGCAATATTCAATCAGGCATTGAAAAATAACCTCTCAAAAAAACAGATCCCTCTCCTGGATGTTTATACCTTTTCCAAAAAGCAAGATAATGTTTCTGATAATGAATGCCATATTGATAGATATCACTTACGGCCATCTGTTTTCACGCATTTGATTAAGGAATTATGATTGAGGGGAGTGCAAACATGTATATGACTTAACAGAGGGGCAATATACCTTCTCTATGCGGGTCTGATGAGACACTGGCACGATGTTTTTCTTGGCAAAATATACGACATTAAATATGAGAATATAATAGTTGATCAAGAAGGAGAAAAGTGGACGCTGCTGCAACATTGTGGGTTGTCATGGAATGACAAATGCTTGTCCTTTTATAAAACATCGCGGAATGTATCAACACTTAGCTGGATACAAGTCCGCAAACCTATATACAAGGACTCAGTCCAACTTTGGGGAAAATACCGAAAGCATTTAGAACCATTGCGATCCATACTCTTTGATGGACGATGGTAACTTTCATAAGATGTTTTATTTTGTTTTTAAGGCAGGAGGAAAGCTTGTTGGGGAAT
The DNA here is from genome assembly GCA_039714535.1 of Thermodesulfobacteriota bacterium. Taxonomy (GTDB): domain Bacteria; phylum Desulfobacterota; class Desulfobulbia; order Desulfobulbales; family JAGXFP01; genus JAGXFP01. Next base: position 104,907 of record JBDLJC010000002.1, read on the forward strand.
CAGGAGGTCGTCCAACTTGGCATTTAAAGAAAATCAAATAACAACATTCAATTATCAACTAAAACATAGATTGTAAGGTGATAAAATGGCAGGCAGTACCTTTGGTGAAATATTCAGGGTGACAACTTGGGGCGAGTCCCACGGCACCGCAGTTGGGGCGACGGTTGACGGTTGCCCTCCAGGTCTGGCCCTGGCACCTGATGATATCCAGCAGGATCTGGATCGGCGCCGACCAGGGACCGGCGGCCCGGCGGCCAGTCCCCGCAAAGAACCGGACCGGGTTGAAATTCTCTCCGGTATTTTTGAAGGCCGGACCACCGGCACTCCTATCTCGCTGGCGATCTTCAACAAGGACGCCCATAGTAAATCATATGATCATCTGAAGGATATCTTCAGGCCGGGTCACGGCGATATCTCTTATCTGAAAAAATATGGCATTCGGGATCATCGTGGCGGTGGCCGGGCTTCGGCCCGGGAAACCGCGGCCCGGGTGGCGGCCGGCGCTGTAGCCAGAAAACTGCTGGTCGGCGCCGGAATCGATATTAAAGCCTATACCGTGGCCTTGGGCGGTATTGCCACCCCACGGCGTGATCTGGCCGAGATCGACAATAACCCTTTGCGCTGTCCCGATCCGGAAACAGCCGCCAAGATGGCCGAGAGGATTGACCAGGTCAGAAAAGAGGGCGATACCCTGGGTGGCATTGTCGAGATCCTGGCCAAGGGTTGTCCTGCTGGGCTTGGTGAGCCGGTCTTTGATAAGCTCGATGGAGAACTGGCCCGGGCTCTGATGTCGATTGGGGCGGTCAAGGGGGTCGAGATCGGTGCTGGTTTCGAGGCGGCGGCCATGACCGGTTCCGAAAATAATGATTCGATCACTCCGGACGGTTTTAAAGGTAATAATGCCGGCGGTATTTTGGCCGGGATTTCCAGTGGCCAAGATATTATTGCCCGGGTAGCGGTCAAGCCGATCCCGTCGATCGGCAGAGAGCAGGAGACCATTGATCTTGACGGTAAACCGGTCAAGATTAAAATCGGCGGTCGCCATGATATCTCGGCGATCCCGCGGATCATCCCGGTTTGCGAGGCGATGGTCGCTTTGACTCTGGCCGATCATCTGCTGCGGCAGAGAACGATTCGCTAGTGTCTGCCCATAAATGAGGTAATATTGCAGGCAGCAACCCAGCAGGCACGACCACGGACCAGTAGCAGGCGTAGCCTCTAGGATCAGTCGATTGACCTGACTCCATAAATAAAGGCAAATTGGGAACCTCCATGGCGAAGAAAAAAGCCAAAAAGATATTTATGCTGACCAGGGAGTATGATGGTCTGGCCGGGGCTGGCGGGGTCAAGGATTTCTCCCGCCAACTGGCTGAGGCCCTGGTCCGCAGAGGGAAGCAAGTCAGCGTTATTTTGCCCCTTTACGGATTTATCGATACTAAAGGATTTTCCTTTAAAAAGACCGGCAATACCTTTGCGGTCGATATGCCCTATATTGGGCATTTTCGTCGCGAAGAGGTTAGCATTTGGTCGGCAAATATCAACGGGGTCAAAGTTTATCTGGTCGATGCGGATCGTTTCCGGGAGAAGCGTAATGTATACGTTTATACCGATGAGGATTGTGGTGAGGATTCTCATAATCAGAAAGGGATGGCGCATTACGATTTTTTTGCCATGAATGTCCTTCTCCAGAGGGCGGCCATTGCCATGATAATCCGGATGGACGAGAAACCGGATATCATTCACTGCCAGGATGGCCATACCGCTATTCTACCGGCCATGATCCGGGAGATCGGCGGCTATCGCCATTACTTCGAAAAAACCGGCTGCGTGGTTACCGTTCATAACGCCGGCCTCGGTTATCATCAGGAGATCACTGATTTGGCCTTTGCCGAAACCATCACGGGCTTGCCCTCCAGAATAATCCTCGACAATCGGTTGGCCGGCAAGTTTGATCCACTGCTGGCGGCTTCCTCATACAGTGTGATGAACACCGTCAGCGAGAATTATGCCCGGGAGTTGCGGGAAACCGATGACGATTCCCTGACCGGCTGGTTTGGCCATAAATTGCTGGACCGGGGGGTGGTCCTGGAGGGGGTGACCAACGGTATTAATCCTGCCAACTATGATCCCGCTTTTCCTGACAAGCTTGGTCTGGCCGCGGCCTTTACGCCTGAGCAAAGGAAATTTGGGGGAAAAGTCCGGTGTCGGGTCGCCCTGATCAAGGAGCTTAGTGGTGGTAAGCTCACAGTGGCCAAGCAAACCGGCTATCTGGACTCCAAGCCCAGTCAGCCCCTTCTTACTTTTGTTGGCAGGTTAACCCCTCAGAAGGGGGTCGATAAAATGATCGGCGCCCTTGAAACTCTGTTACCGATGGATAGAAAGTTCCAGGTGATCATTCAGGGCAGTGGGTCTCCCGAGATAGAAGATAAGCTGATCAGGCTCGCTGGTGATGAGAAATACCGAGGCCGGATTTGTCTGCTACGTGGTTACGATCAGGGTTTGGCCAACCGGGTCTATGCCGCCGGGGATTTCCTTCTGTTGCCTTCCAGATATGAGCCTTGCGGTTTGACTGATTTTATCGCGCAACTGTTCGGTAATCTGCCGATCGTCCATCATATCGGCGGACTGGTAAAGGTAATCGATGGTGAAACCGGCATCACTTACCGCGACCATAACTCGGCGGCCTTGATGGGGGCTATTCTGCAGGCTTTGCTCCTGTTTCGCAAGTCGCCGGGAAAAGTCCTCGATATGCGCCAGGCTGCCGTTCGCCATATCCAAGAGCATTACACCTGGGATATCGTGGTTGAGCGCTATCTCAAGCTTTATGGTAAGGCCATGAAGATGGCGGCCGATCTTCGCTGACGTTCGCAAGCTAAGCGGAGCTGCGAAAAGTACCTCTGGAACATAACAATTCGAGGTACGGCGTTGCACCCCCAAGGGCCCCCCGAAGTTTCACTTATCTCCTGCTGTTGCCAAAAAATTACTTGATTCCCTCCCTGCCTTTTATGGTAGCCTTATTTGCACGGGTATTTTAGAGAAGCCCCTCTCCTTATGCCGACTAAATAAAAGTGGATATTATGAAGAATAAGTGCTGTTTGTCTGCCTTTTTTGCCGTGGTAATTGCGCTGCTGGTTTTTGGTTCGTTCTGGGGCTATGGCCTGGCTGACTGGGGTTTGCTCAGTTGGCTTGGGGCCGTGATAATTATCGTCGCCGTTCTGGTTTGCGTGATATGCAAACGGGCAGATAGGCAAGAATAAGCAAAACAGATAATAGGCTGATTGAGCGGGCGTTTTTTTTTGGCTCGCATTTTATAGCTTGGGGAGAAAACAGATGACAATTCGGGTGGGGATTAACGGCTTTGGCAGGATCGGCAGGTCGATTTTCAGGGCGTGTGGCCAGGATAGTGTTTTTGACGATATCGAAATTGTCGCCATCAATGACCTCACCGACAAGACGACACTGGTCCATCTGCTGAAATACGATTCGGTTATGGGGATTTTCGGCGCAGAAGTTAAAGCCGAGGATAAAGGACTCACCATTGATGGCCGGTCGGTGGAAATCTGTAACCATCGGGATCCGGCTGATATTCCCTGGGGAGATCTCGGGGCTGATTATGTGATTGAAGCGACCGGTCTTTTCACCCATTCCGATACGGCCAGCGCCCATCTGGATGGTGGCGCCGGCAGAGTGGTGATCTCGGCCCCTGCCAAGGGAGAGGTCAAGACCATCGTCATGGGGGTCAATGAGGATGAATATGATACAACTGAACATCATATCGTTTCAAACGCCTCCTGCACTACTAATTGCTTGGCGCCGGTGGCCAAGGTTATCCTTGATCGTTTCGGGATTAAGACAGGGTTGATGACGACGGTCCATGCCTATACCAACGACCAGCGTCTTCTGGATTTTCCCCATTCCGATCTGCGGCGGGCCAGGGCGGCGGCGATGTCGATGATTCCGACCAGAACCGGGGCGGCTGCGGCTGTTGCGCTGGTTATTCCTGAGCTTAAAGGCAGATTTGATGGGTTGGCGATTAGGGTCCCGACCCCCAATGTTTCGGTTGTAGACGTTGTGATGGAGATAGAAAGAGAGACAACCGTCAGTGAGGTCAACCAGGCCTTGCAGGAAGAGAGCAACCGTTATCTGGGGTTCTCGGATGAGCCGCTGGTCTCCATTGATTACCAGGGTAACCCCCACTCCTCGGTGGTTGACGGGATGTCGACCAAGGTGATTGGTTCATCGGTCAAGATCCTCAGTTGGTATGATAATGAATGGGGTTATTCCAACCGGGTGCTGGATCTCATTCTCCATATGGAGTCGCAAAAACTACTTTAATAGGCAGGATAGCCCGATAGTTGGCGCGGCTAAAATCTGAAAAAATAAGAGTTGAGGCATTTCTTCATTGCGGGGGTCGCTCTGTCGTGGCAAGCTGCTATTGTCGTAAAGTAATGGATCTCCTGTGCCCGTACGGCACGGCAATAAAAAGTGCTTCCTTTTTTTCGGGAGTTGTCTGTTAAAGAAAACCAAAGCTCCTGGCCATGACTGAAGAAGTCAAACCTGTCATAGAATCAGACGCCCTGAAAGCAAACTTGCTGGAAACCGCAGTGAGTGAGGTCGAGATCGATCCTGCCCTGGCGGTGCTGCAGGAGATTGTCAAGCCCTACAAGGGTATTGCCCGGAACCTCCATTATCTGCTCTACGAGATCAGCCATCCCTTCCGGAACTGGACTGTAATTATCCCGAAATTGCGAGCCTTTGTCCTCAAGAATCTGCACCATTACCAACGGCATGAGCTTGGCCCTGAGGCCATGGAAAGATTTTGCGACCTTTTTCTTCTGGCTATTGCTGAGACCCAAAAGAATGAGGCGCAACTGGCTCTGGTCATGGAGTCTTTGCTTGCCTATCTTGAAAAATCCATTGCCACCCTTAGCCAGCAAGAAATTCCTGCCTATGGGAAGTCCTTGGCCTTTTGTTTTATGAATCTTCAGCAACTTGAAGATAATGTCATGCTGTTCATGGTGCAGGGGCATCATCCGATTAAGAAAATCGCCACCATGATGCTTGGTTTGGTCGGGGATGAGGGGCAGTATGACTTTAGTCCCCTGGCCAATTTGTTGCAGAAGATCTTGCAACTTAATTACGACTACTGGCTTAACGAAGAAGATCCCCAGCCATGGTTTGCGGGCGAGTGCGGTGATCTGTGCAGTGGCTGGCAGGCGGGGCGACTGTTTAATGCCATCTCTCACCAGCAGATCAGGGGCCACCTGGATTCGGTGAACAAGATAGATGTGGCTGATGATCCGCAGAGCGCCATTGCCAGTCTGCTGGCATTGCCGGCCCATATGGACATTGTCCGCTTTTACAAGCAGGTTCCTGAAAAGTTGGTTGGAGAGGGGGAGCATCTTCAGGTCGATACGCCGGATCGATTTGCCGAAAACCGTAAGCTCTTGTTTTTGTTTAGAATAATGGACACAGCCGGTCTTTACTTGATCCACGAGGAGACCCTACGGGAGATCAATCGTAGTCTGATCCAATTAATCCGCCAGCAAACCTTTGAAGAGATCGAGTCCTTTCTATTGACCGCCTTCAAGCTGTTAAAGGTCAATGTCCGCCGTTATCCCCATACCTCCCTGCAGTGTATTCAGGTTTTGGGCGCTGAGGTGTTCAAAAGGGAAAGCAGCCGCTTGGTCGAGACTTTTCTGTGGGAGTCGGTCCGTTTCGGTTTTCAATATGCCAAGGTCAGCGGGGTTGATGAGGAATGGCAGCCCATCTATAATCCTTCCCATCTGGAGAATATCCGGGTCTGGCTGAGTTTGATCATGCAGGAGCCGAAATGGTGTTCAACGCTGTTGTCGGCCCTGATCATCAATCTCAAGTTGTCTGGAACCTGTGTCAAGGATACTGACCTTTTCCAGCGAGATATCAGCCGGCTGCTCAATCACCCGATTGAGCCGGTTTTTAATCTGGTCAAACAGTTTGCCAAGTTGATGCCGGTTTTTTTTAATGAGATTGGCGCCGAAGGTTTGCTTCGGGATGTTTCAACTGAGATTGATGAGATCCACCTGCGCCGAGATCTGCTTATCCATTTTTTGCGCAAGCAGAGTCATGTTGAGAGCAGCAATCTGATCGTTGCTTTTATTACGGCCATCTTTGACTTTTGGTATTCTCTGGACAAGACGGTTCTGTCTCATTACCTGCCCGAGGAAGTTCTCTCCCAGATCGCTACTGCTGGACCATATGTTGATGATCTCCATATTCTCATGCAGCGGCTAATGAAGACTGTCGGGGGCAACAACATCGAGCAGGTGCTGAACTGGGACGATCAGAGGCTGGCCAATTTTATCGCCAAACAGAATGACTTCGCCGCAACTGAGACCCGCCGTTTTACCTTGCTGGTAAAGATGTTCAAGCTGGTGAACCAGAAATATAATCTGGGCTTTCAGGAATTGCGCTTGCATTTGGAGCAGTCAGCCGGCAGCGGTTTCCCGGAGATGGATGGTTTGCTTGGTGAGCTGGACAATGGCGACACCTTCAGCTGTCTTAATGCCCTGCTTGATCGGTTAGAAGGACTCAAGGGGATAATCTTGAGCGAGGAGCAGTTTGAGGCCAAGGAAGACATCTACCATAAGCGGCATATCGCCGTGGACATCCCTTCCGTTTACGGGCGTTATCGGGAGCGAAAATTCGATGCCCTGGGTCTTACCTTTCGCCTGGAGAATCTTGCCAATATCTATCTGGAGAAATTAACCGAGACCGTTAATCTTTCCTTTATTACCAGGGCCACTTTTTTAAGGATTATCAAGTGCATCCGCATCTATCTCCGGGCCTTGAAGGTCGACGGTATTGTCAGTCGGCGCCTTGAGACCCAGCTCTCTCTGCTGTCAAGCTCCATCGGCATCAAAAGGTTCTCATACACCCAGTACCTTGATATTTTCAGGGGATTATCGGAGGGGATCAAGGACGTAATTTATGCCTATTACACCAACATTCACGAGAACAATCTCTCTATAATTGTCCCGCAGGTCTGCATCGGCGAGGACAACCTGCTGGCCAAATATCGGTCCCTTTGGGAGCATGAGGACCTGACCGGCAGTACCCACCGGTTGTCGGAGTCTTTTTTGCGGGACCTGATCGCGGGGACCTTCGGGCTTCAGCATCTGGATAACTTCATTACCAGGGTCTACCAGACCTTGGAAAAACAGAAGAATCTCCTGGACGAAAAGACCCTGGATCTTCTGATGACTTATAATCAGGACAAGGTTATCAGCTCGCTTAACCATCGCAGCTCTTTCAGCAAGAACCTTATTTTGCTTGGCAACAAGGGTTATAATCTTACCCAACTGGTTGCAGACCGGTTGCCGGTGCCGCCTGGCTTTATTATCACCACCGAGATATTCCGCTGCTGGCCGGTGATCACTAGGTTTGATAAGGCCCGGGACGATTTTATGGCCCGAATCCGTGAAGCATTGACCGAAACGGAGCAGCTGAACGGCCAGCGTTACGGTGATCCGGATAACCCGCTTTTGCTGTCGGTAAGAAGCGGCGGCGCCGTGTCGATGCCGGGGATGATGGCTACCATCCATAACATTGGTCTCAACGTGGATATTGTAGAGGACATTGCCCGGAGCAGCGGTCAGGAATATCTGGCCTGGGATAACTACCGGCGCTTCCTGCAGTCGTGGGCGATGACCGGCGGCATGGGCCGGGAAGGCTTTCAGGCCCTGATGGATGAGGCCAAGGTTAAGCATGGGGTCGAAGTCAAGATGCAGTTTACGCCCGCTCAGATGCGGGAGCTGGCTCTGGCATACCAAAAGATAATAATCGCTAATAAGATCCTGATTCCCGAAGATCCCTGGCTGCAACTGGTCGAGGCTGTGGAAATGGTCTTGCAGTCATGGGACACCGAGAAGACCCGGGAATATCGCTCTCTAATGGATGTTTCAGAGTCCTGGGGAACGGCGGTCATTGTTCAGACCATGGTGTTTGGTAACCTTGGCCAGGAGACGGGCAGTGGGGTTGTATTTACCGCTCATCCGTATCGCAAGGTGCGGCGAGTGGCCCTGTGGGGTGATTACACTGTTGGGGTTCAGGGTGAGGACATTGTCAGTGGTCTGGTGGCCACCTATCCGGTTTCAGTCGAGCAGGCGGAACTGGATGGTCGGGCGGCGGAGATGGCGATGGAGATACGGTTTCCGGAAGTCTATAACAGACTTCTGGAGATATCTCGGGAGCTGGTCTATGAGAAAGGCTGGAACCCGCAGGAGATTGAATTTACCTTCGATGGCCCGCAGGCCAAGGATTTTTATCTGCTCCAGACCCGGGACATGATCACCATTAAAAAGAAGGAGAGTTTCTTTGTTTTTGACTGTGATATCAAGCCTTACATCCTTGGCTACTGCATCGGGGTTAGTGGTAGTGCCATGTCTGGACGGGCGGTCTTTACGGCCGAGAATATCAGGCAGTTGCGTGAAAAGGATCCGAAGACCCAGCTGATTCTAATCCGCCAGGATACGGTGCCTGAAGACATTAAGGATATTGCTATGGTCGATGGCTTGTTGACTGCCCGAGGTGGCCAGACTTCGCATGCCTCGGTAGTTGCCCTGAGGTTGGAAAAGACCTGTGCAGTGGGTTGCAACGCCTTAAAGGTATACGAGAGTGAAGAACGGGCTGAGATTGGTGGACAGGAGATCAGGTTTGGTGACGAGATAAGCATTGATGGGCGCAAGGGCTTGCTTATGAAGGGTTCTTACCCTATCAGGAAAGAGATGCATATTTTGCCTATTTGATTGTTCTGCTTTTAGCGAACACTAGTCAAATACCTGAATGGTTTGTTGATTTTTCGGCTACTTTTTAAAGAGTAGAAAATTCAGCTTAGGCGAGGCAATTTTTTCGCAGGATGTAATCTAGGAAGTTCTGTAATGATTATCGGTGTCCCCAGAGAGATAAAGGCGCAGGAGAGTCGGGTGGCAATGGTCCCGACCGGGGTGATCGCTTTGGTCTCGACCGGACATAAGGTTCTTGTTGAACAAGGGGCAGGTCTTGGCAGTGGCATAGAAGATGATGATTTCATTGAGGCCGGGGCTGAAATTGTCTCCGCTGCGGAGTTGGTTTGGCAACAGGCAGAGATGGTTGTCAAGGTTAAGGAGCCGTTGCCCCAAGAGTACCAGTTTTTACGTGAAGGTCTGTTGCTATTTACCTTTCTGCATCTGGCGCCTTTGCCGGAACTTACTGAGGTGCTAATGGCTAACGGGGTAACGGCCATTGCTTATGAAACCGTGGAGGCGGCAGACGGGAGTTTGCCGCTGCTGGCCTCGATGAGTGAGGTGGCGGGGCGGCTGGCCCCGCAGGTGGGGGCTCATTTTTTAGAGAGAGAGAGCGGTGGGCGCGGGATTCTTTTAGGCGGTGTTTCCGGGGCGGAACCGGGCAAAGTGGTGGTTTTGGGTAGCGGCACCGTCGGCGCCAATGCGGCTGAAATTGCTTTAGGGATGGGAGCCCGGGTTGTAATGATGGGTCGAAATCGGCAGAAGCTGGCCCGAAGGAAAGAGGAATTGAGCGGGGGCTTGATAACCATGGTAGCCAGCCCCGAAAACATTAAGCGGGAGATAGTGACTGCTGATCTGGTAGTGGGGGCGGTGCTGGTTCCGGGGGGCCGGGCGCCGCAGCTGATCACCAGGCAGATGGTGGCAACGATGGGGGCTGGGTCGGTGATCGTTGATGTCGCCATCGATCAGGGTGGTTGTGTGGAGACGGCCCGCCCGACCACCCATCTGAAACCGACCTATCTGGTTGACGGGGTTATTCATTATTGTGTAGCAAACATGCCGGGCGCGGTGCCCAGAACTTCTACTTATGCCCTGACCAGTGCCACTTTGCCATTTGTCATCCGGATCGCAGCCCAGGGAATTGAGGCGGTGGCCCGAGTTGACCAGGCCGTGCAGAGGGGGCTTAATGTGTATAAAGGTAATTTGATCAATCGCCGGGTGGCTAAAGCCCAGGGCAGGGAATGGGTTGATTGTCAGCAGTTATGGCAGGAGAGCTGAACCAAGCAAAACATCTACGGACATTAGGGTTGAGGGGCCAAGTTTGGTTAGTTCTGGCCATATTCCGGATGGTTTGCAGTCTAGCCAGGGGGACATTCTGAGTGCATTAATCTCACAATCCGGCCAGCGGACATTCAGCGCATTTCGGTTTGCTTTTCAGGCAGAATTCTTTGCCTACTCTGACCAATAGGGCGTGGTACTCGTTGTATAGGGCAACATCTTCCGGCAGGGCTGACATGAAAAGTTCCTGCATCTCATGATAATCGCTTTCCTCCCAGATCAAATCATGGCGTAACAGGACGCGGTGGGTATAGGCATCGATCACAAAGATCGGTTTTGCCGCCGCGTACAGAATGATCGCATCGGCGGTTTCCGGGCCGATCCCCTTGACGGCCAGCAGGTTCTGCCTGAGGGTGTCAAGGTCGGTCGCAAAGAAGTCGGCCAGATCCTCATCCTTTCGGCCAATGGCTGCAATAAGGTTTTTCAACCGCTTTGCCTTGAGATTGTAATAGCCGGACGGTTTGATGTGCTGGGCCAGAATATCGACGGGTATTGCGGTGAGGGCCGACAGGGACAGAAGGTTATTTGCTTGCAGGTTGGTAATGGCCTTTTCAACGTTCTGCCAATTGGTGTTCTGGGTCAGGACCGCGCCGACGGTGATTTCTAGTTTGGTCTCACCCGGCCACCAGTGTTGGGGGCCGAAGTGGCGGTAGAGGCGACGATATATTTCATTGACCCGGTCTGTCATACTCTGGGTATATTTTGGTTAGCTCGTGGGCAAGACGGTTTCGGGCCAAAATGAACTGGGTCACGATGTTGTCTCGGTGGCGCGATCGATTTTAGCGGCTACAGTGAAACCGGAAAAACTAAGAATCATGTTGGCCAGACAGCTTAATCAGACTTAAAAAACACGCGATAAATTATAAAGCCAAACACGGCGCAGGCCCCGGCAACAAGAGGGAGGATAGCATTAAGCTGTACCTCGTCCTGGGCTATAATCGCTTTCATGTAAGGGGTGCCGAAAAAGGCCCAGCAGCCGGTTAGGAGGAAAACAATAATAATTGAATTAATGGCCTGTTTGTAAACATCCCAGGCGAGCATTGCGAGATAGGGCACCAGAAACCAACCGTTAGAAAAGAGACCTTTATAGTCTATCTTGTCGATTTGTTCCGGAACCTTGGTTGCTATAATAAAATCCAATATCGATCTGAAAAACGACGCGATTCCAGCAAAAACAGGGTCTAGAAATTCAAACATTTGTTGCCTCCTTTTCTGGTGAAATCCAGCAAAAATTTAATCGTCAACCTGTTCGGTTCGGTCCGGGGCTGTAGCGCGTTTGTACACCTTGATGGCGCAATAAGAGCCGCACATACTGCAGGCGTCACCCTTGTATGAACAGCCGCCTTCGTCCCGGTATCTTCTGGCTTTTTCCGGATCCATTGACAGGTCGATCTGGCCCTTCCAGTCCAGTTTGTCTCGTCGCTTGGCCATGGCAATGTCTTTCTCAATGGCGCCGGGCAATCCTTTGGCGATATCGGCGGCATGGGCTGCAATCCTTGAGGCGATTACGCCGTTACGGACATCGTCGGAACTGGGCAGTTTAAGGTGCTCAGCGGGGGTAACATAGCACAGGTAGTCGGCCCCGGCGGCCGCAGCAATAGCGCCGCCGATGGCTCCGGTAATGTGATCGTAGCCGGGCGCGATATCGGTAACCAACGGTCCCAGGACGTAGAATGGGGCGTTATTGCAGAGTCTTTTCTGGAGCAGGATATTGGCTTCGATCTGGTCCATCGGCATATGGCCCGGGCCTTCTACAATTACCTGGACTCCTGCGTCCCAGGCCCGGTTGGTCAGTTCGCCCAAGTGGATGAGTTCCTGGATCTGGCCCCGGTCGGTGGCATCGGCCAGACAACCAGGTCGGATGCCGTCACCGAGACTCAGGGTAACTTCGTGTTCCTTGAGGATGGCCATCAGATCATCAAATCTTTCGTAGAAAGGGTTCTCCTGTTTATTGTAACTCATCCATTCTATGATGAAAGAACCGCCCCGGCTTACTACACCCAGCAACCGTTCGTGTTTCTTGATTCTTTGCAGGGTGGAACGGGTGATCCCACAATGGAGGGTCATGAAGTCTACGCCGTCAATGGCCTGCTGCTCAATGGTGCTGAGGATCTGGTCAACCGTTACTTCGCCGATTTTCTTCTTTTGCTTCTCAACCACTTCCGCGATGCTTTGGTAAATGGGGACGGTGCCGAGGGGCACCGGGCAGTTCTTGAGGATCGCTTGGCGAACCTCGTTAAGATTGTCGCCAAGACTAAGGTCCATAACCGTATCGGCCCCGGCCTTCAGGCAGACAGATAGTTTCTCCAGTTCTTGCTGGATATCCGGGTAATCCTTGGAGGCGCCGATATTGGCATTAACCTTGGTGACAGTACCTTTGCCGACCGCCATTATCTGTTCGAACTGGTGGTTGTTGTTTTTGGGGATAGCTATGGTGCCTTCAGCCACCCCGGCCATCAAGGTTTTAACCGGCATGCCTTCGTTGGCGGCACAGGTTTCAAAGATCGGGGTTATCTTGCCGTTTAAGGCGTCTTCACGAATGCTCATTATGTCTCCGAAAAATACAGATATTGTTGCTTAAGTGGTTAATTTAGACAGACAAACTTAACAGCGGCCAGCCGGTCGTGTCAACGAAAATAGCCTGTTCCGAAAGTACCGGTCAAAAAACGCCGTGGTCAAAGAGAATCTTGATGCCGATCCCGATCAGGACAAGACCGCCACAGATCTCAACAGTGGTGCCAAGTCGGTCGGCATGGCGGATCATTTTTCCCAGGCGGAGCCCCAAGACGGTACCCAGAGAGGCAATAATGCCAATGAGCAAGGCCGGTATCCAGATGTCGGCGCCGATAAAAGCGAAGCTCAAGCCTACGGCCAGGGCATCTATGCTGGTTGCCACCGACAGCAGAACCAGTGACCATCCCCGGGTTGGGTCTGTCAGTGTTTTTTTATCCTCGTCATTATTTAATGCTTCATGGATCATTCTGCTCCCAACCAGAAAGAGCAGGGTAAAGGCCAGCCAATGATCGAAAGATTCGATCCGAGCCCGAAAGGTAAGCCCGCTTGCCCAGCCGAGGACGCTCATGCCGCCCTGGAAGAGGCCGAAATGCCAAGCCAAGCGAAAGGTGTGCCGGGGGCTTACTTTCGGTAGGGTCACACCTACGGCCAGGGCCACGGCAAAGGCATCAACGGCCAGGGCCAGAGCTATGATGAAGATAGCAGTGGTATTCATGGCTATATTGAAATAAAGGGGGGCTCTCGCTTGCAAAGGCACGGGGCCGTGATTAAAATATTCAACCTGTTTTGCTGAAAACCCGGCCATAACGGGCCGGGATGGGATTTTATGCGACCATGTCGCCCGCTTATTTAAACTGAAGAGGCAGATAATGAAAAGAATTTTAGGAGTTACAGTACTGGTCTTTTTGTTTTTTACGGTTGCGGCCTGCTCGGGTGAGCAGACTTCTTCTGAAAAAAAGCCGGTGGCTGTGGCAGCCCAGACAGCTGCCGCCCCGCGTGGTCAAGAGGCCACTAGGCCGGCGAAAATTTTTCGGTCCATTTCATCCCGGGAGGCCCAGGCTATGATGGGCACGCAGAAGGATCTGTTGTTGGTGGATCTGCGTGAACCAAAAGAACTTCGGGAAGGATATATTGCCGGATCGCAATTGATCCCGATGAGTGCGCTTGCCAAAGGGACAAAGAGTCTGCCGGCCGATAAGCCGCTATTGCTGATCTGCGCGGTCGGGGGGCGCAGTTACGGGCTGGGGCGTTATTTTTCAGGTAAGGGCTATCCGGAGATTTACAATCTCAAGGGCGGCATCTCTGCCTGGAAAAGAGCTGGTCTGCCGCTGCAATATTGATGGTGGCCAGATAGTCGAACGACCCAAAGGGGCAGGGGCAAGCCGAGCTACGGCGTCGTAGCGCTCTGCTGATGTTCGACATATTCATGAATGCCTTCGCTTAGCTGCGAGAATATCAAGATTAAATTGCTCAGAGTGGCCGGATAGTCATCTGGGGCCTGACTAATTTTTACACCAAGAGCTAATTAAGAACAAGCTTCTGGTGTAATTTTTATTTTTTATAAACATGCAATCTAATGAAAAAAGGTGAAATAGTTATGACTGCCAAGACTGAGACCAAAGAATTCCAGGCAGAAGTTAAAAAAATGCTCGATATTGTCATCCACTCCCTTTACACGGAGCGAGATGTTTTTTTGCGGGAACTGGTTTCCAACGGGGCTGATGCCCTGGAGAAATTCCGCCATCAGAGCCTCGTTGAGGATGAGGTGTTTGATGATCATCTGGCCCTTGAGATCAAGATTGATTGCGATGATAAGGAGCATACCCTGACCATCACCGACACCGGTGTCGGCATGAGTCGGGATGAACTGGTTGATAATCTCGGCACCATTGCCCACTCCGGGTCCAAGACTTTCCTGACCAAACTCAGTGAGTCGGCCCAGAACGATGTCAGCCTGATCGGCCAGTTCGGCGTTGGTTTTTACGCGGCCTTCATGGTCGCTGAAGATGTCAAGGTGCAGTCTCGCTCCTATCTTAAGGATGATGAAGGCCATCAATGGTCTTCGGATGGCACCGGCAGTTATACCATTTCCCCCTGTAAGGGCATTCATCGCGGTACTAAAATCATTATCAAACTTAAGGAAGATGCCTACAAGTATGGTGATGAGGCCGCCATCAAACGGATCATCAACCAGTACTCAAGCTTTGTTGCCTTTCCGGTCAAGGTCGGAGGGGAAGAGGTTAACACGGTCCAGGCCCTCTGGGTGCGCAGTAAGAATGAAATCAAGGATGAGGAGTATAATGATTTCTACAAGTTCATTGCTAACGCGGCAGATGAGCCCACCTATCGGCTCCATTTTTCGGCGGATGCGCCCCTGGCCATCAAGTCTTTGCTGTATACGCCCAAGGAAAATTTTGAAAACCTTGGTTTCGGCCGGATGGACCCCGGAGTTAGTCTCTACTGCCAGAAGGTGCTGATCGAGCAGCATAGCAAAAATATTCTTCCTGACTGGCTGCGATTTCTGAAGGGAGTGGTCGATAGCGAGGATCTGCCCTTGAATATCTCCCGGCAGGCCTTGCAGGACAATGCCCTGGTCATGAAGATCAACAAGGTTCTCACGACCCGTTACCTGAAGCATCTGGAGGCAGAGGCCAAAAATGATCCGGACGGATATCAGGAATTCTGGCAGACCTTCGGCATCTTTCTGAAAGAGGGTGTGACCAATGATTTTACCCATCGGGAATCCCTGGGCCGACTCCTGCGGTTTGAGTCGTCGTCTGCCGAGCCGGGCAAGATGATTTCGCTGGCCGAATACGTCGAACGGATGAATGAGGGCCAGGAGAGTATTTACTATATAAACGGGGCGAGTCGTGAGGCGATTGAGGCAGGGCCCTATGTTGAGGCCTTCAAGAAAAGAAAGCTGGAAGTAATTTACACCTTAGAGCCCATTGATGATTTTGCCTTGAGTCATCTAGGTGAATTTGATGGCAAGAAGCTGGTTTCAGCCGATCGGGCCGATCTGGAGTTGCCTGAGGTGGGCAGCGAAGACGAGGCCGAAAAAGATGATGGTAAAAAAGAAGAGGGTCTGTCTGGTGAGCGACTGACGGGCTTGACCGAATGGATGCAGGAAGTTCTTGGCGACAGGATCAAGGAGGTTCACGTTTCCAAACGGTTGGAAGGCAGTCCGGCCATTATCGTCAACGCCGGCGGTTTCATGACCAGCAGCATGGAACGGGTCATGCAAGCCTCCAGGCAGGATAGCGGCTTTGCTGGATTATCCGGGAAAAATCTGGAGATTAATCCCCGTCATGAGCTGATTGTCAGTCTCGATAAGCTGCGGGAGGAAGACCTGGAATTTGCTGGTAGCGTCGTCGAACAGATCCACGATAACGCCATGATTCAGGCGGGTTTGACGGTGGAGCCGCAATCGATGGTCGAGCGCAGTTATCGGATTCTGGCACGGGTAGTGCAGAAATAGCTGCTTGTCCAAGTAGAGAAAGGATGGATTCATTTGGCGAAGTGCCGTTCGCGCTGATTAATTCTGTTCGAGTTTAAGATCTGACTAACCATTTGATTCTCAGCGTCAACGAGGCTTTTAATTTAGGGGCTGTTGTACTAACTAGCCCATATTCTTTTTAACGAGTTGTTTTAATTTAATGCTTAGGAGAAAACGGGCATCACTTCTCCTGTAGCTTATGACGATTCTGTGGATATACGTGGTTAGGATAAGTGCGGGTGGAATAGGCAATTCTGTGTTATAAATAGCCTGAGAAGAGTTAGTCATAGCTCCTTGATCAAATGCGTGAAAACCGACGGCCACAAGTGATTGCCGTCAATATGGCATCCACTGCCCGGTCTTCCTTCTTGTGCGTTTGAAGATGTATAAACATCCAGGATGGGAATATGTTTTTTGGTAACATTATCTGTCAATGCTTGGTTGAATTTTGCCAAAACATTTTTCTGTAATTTTTTGTCGCTGTCTGACGCGCTGTCTTTACAGAGTAATCGTGCCGGGGTATTACAGATTATCGGGAAGATCTCTCTGGAATTCACTATCCTTAAGACGTAGTTTAAGTAATTGTCAACCAAGGTAATAATTGACTCAGTCAAGTTAACATTATTCTTTTTATAATGTTTTATTATTCCCTCATCAATTCGGCAGTCAATTTCACCAAACATAAATATTGCTGTTGCTCCGGGAGGTATTGACTCAATATTTTTTCCAAACTCGTATTTAAATCTGTTTTTATCTTTATTCCCTAGATGCCAAGCCTTACAGCCAATTATTATCTTTGCTTTAGCGAGATAATCAACACCGTTGAAATGCATCATTGTGTTTGCGGCCGAGAGACAGTGGCTGTCGCCAACAATGTAGATTGTGGGAAGATTATTATCTTTTACATATAGAGTGGCATTTGTTTCTCTGTATTTAAGAAGTTTATCCAAGAAGTTAAGATACGGAGTAACAAAATTATTGTTTTTCTTAGTTAATCTTTGAGTAGTATTAGCGATTAGGTTTAGATAATTTCCACATGTCTTCCAGTCGCCATTGATCCAGGCAATTATTGCCAAATAAGTTTGAGTAGTTGGGTCATCCGGTTTGTACGTTAGTGATTTTTTATAACAAGCAACAGCGTCTGTATCTCTTCCCTGTGCATAGAGAGTAAGGCCCAGGTCGAGGTATGTTTCAGGGTTTTTAGGTTTTATGGCTAGAGCTTGCTCGTAACTGGCAGCGGCCTCTTCAATGTCTCCAGATTGCATCAGGGCATCGCCAAGGTGGTTGTATGATTCTGCACTGTCGGGGGCTGTTTTTACAAGTTTACGAAGTGTAGAGATTGATTCATCGAGCAGTCCTGCGGCAAGCAGTGCGGCACCCAGTCCTGCTAGCGCTATAGGGTGATTCGGCTCGAGTGATAAAGCTTTTTTATAGTAACCAATCTTCTCCGGCAATGGTTGACTTTGCTCCAAAATGGTTTCTCTGGTTTTCTCCAAATTGTAATATGCGTTAACAAAACCAGGGCGTAGTTGCAGGGCTTTTCTAAATTGCTCAGCTGCTTCTTCCATGTCTCCTAAGCACATCAGGGCACCGCCCAAGTTATAGTAAGATTCTGCGCTGTCTGGAGCTGCTTTAACGAGTTTACAAAGTGTCTCGATAGATTCATCGACCATTCCTGCGGTGAGGAGGGCGTTGCCCAGGTCAGTGAGAGCCCAAGGGTTATTTGGTTCTATAGCTAAAGCTTTTCTATAGCAGTCAATGGCTTCCTGCAAGCGGTTGGTTTGCTCCAGGGTTTTGGCTAAATGGATAATTGTTGGGATGAAATTAGGGTTTAGTTTCAAGGCTTTCTGGTAGCAGGCCTCGGCTTCGTGATGATTTTTTCTGGAAAAATAAATATTGCCCAGATTTAAATGATAAAAAAAGTTATCAGTGGAGATTGCGATAGCTTTTTTGATAAAGGCAATAGCGTTCAGGTTGTCACCTGTTTGATGGCGTGTCATCCCTAATAGGTGTAGCGCGTCAGGGTGGTGGTGATCAGTGGCTAACACCGCTCGGCAGCAATCTTCCGCTTCTTTGAGACGACCAGCCTGGTAATGGGCAAAGGCGTGATCAAAAAGTGGTCCGGCTTGTTGCTGGTTTGATGAGAAGATCTTACTTCCTTTTTTGTTTTTTGCGCGGCGGTTTTTTTTGGCCATAATTTTTCGGATAGATTCGTTGTCTGTGGTTGGATGTTTAAGTTTTGTCTTGAGACGGGCGTGGTTTGGCCGGACGGCGAATAATAATTAGCCAGGGGTAGCTTGTCGGCAAGGTCCACGTATTTTAGGACAAGGTAGTGGGGAAGATGTTTTTTAGCAAGAGGCATGCTGAATGTGGTGTAAGTTGCTATGTGAAATTTATTTTGGAGTTGATATAGGGTGAATTTTGCTAGATTTCTTCGTTTAAGGCGTGGGCCAACTCTGTAAGTTTCTCTCCGTATTTCTCCCAGAGCTTTACCGAGTCACTGTAAATTGGTTGGCGAACCTGGCTGCTGCTAAGAGTAGTCACCGCTCTTTTGGTCTGGTGGAAATCCAGACTTCTACTGTCCCAGGGGATACCGCAAAATTCAAAAAGAGCTCGGCTGTTTTTTTCCTGGTCAGCGACTAAATCTTCATAACAGATGTCATAGATGAAACCAGGTAAGACTCTGTGCCAGTGTCCCATCAACTGTTGATAAAGATTATAGTATTTGCCAAGTTCATTCATATTATAGGCGTATTTATGTGCGAAGTCGAAAAAGTTTTTGTAAATAGAAAGGCAGTTGTCCATGGGAAGTCGCCGGCAGTGGATGATTTTCGCCTTGGGCAGTATCAGTTTTATCATGCCGATATTCATAAAATTATGCGGCATTTTATCGACGATATATTTCGTTTCTGTTTTCTCGCTCAAACTCCTGGTCATGGCTAAGTATTCGTGACCCATTTCATCCAGAGTCGAGGCTGGTATCGTCTTTAACTGCCGACCAAGCGCGGCATTAGGCGCTGAGGCGAGGTTGTGGCTTGAACGTATATTCCCCAGATATGGAAGCTCTCCGGCACCAAAAACATCAGGGTGACTGGCCAGAATCTGCTCAACAAGGCTGGTGCCTGAGCGTGGCATGCCAAGAACAAAAATGGCCCCTTCTCCGGTGGTGCCGGCGTTGGCCAGGCTTTTAAACAGAGATCGGCCGAAATCTTTTCTCGTCTGGGTGAAATAAGCAGCTTCATTCGTTATATTGAATTCGAAAGTTGCTCTTTTCAGTCTGTTGGCCTCTTCCAAAAGATCAAAGGCCTGGTCGTATAGTTTTAGCTCTTCATATGCTTTGCCCAAGCCGAAAGCCAACATCATGCGATTTTGCGGGTTCAATTTTTTTGAGTAGAGGAGTTTTTCCATCGCCACGATATCATCGTCCCTGCTCTGGTGCTTTTGGGTCTTTGCCAGTTGATAGTGGGCTGCAGCAAAGGAAGGTTGAATCCTGATGGCGTTGCGGTAACAGTTTCTTGCCTCATCTAGGCGCCCCAGGTATTCGCAAGTTCCTCCTAAGCCGTGAAGTGCTTCAACGAAATCAGGGCGAAGTTGCAGTGCTTTTTTAAATTGCTCCGCCGCTTCGGTGACGTTAAGGCGCATCAGTCCGTGGCCAAGGTTGAAGTATGATTCGGCGCTGTTGGGGGCAGCTTTGACGAGTTTGCGAAATGTGGCGATTGCTTCTTCGATCATCCCTGCGTTTAGGAGAGATGAGCCCAGTCCTGTAAGGGCTTGAGGGTGGTTTGCTTCGCCAGTTAGGGCCTTTTCATAGAAGCTGATCGCCTCCGGCAACGGTTGATTTGGCTCCGAGCCTGCTTCCAGGGCGAGACCTAGATTGAAATATGCGTTAACAAAACCAGGGTGTAACTGCAGGGATTTTCTATAGTTGGCAGCCGCTTCAATCATATCGCCAAAGCGCATCAGGGCGTTGCCCAGGTTGTAGTATGAATCTGCGCTGTCTGGAGCTGTTTTCACAAGTTTACGAAATGTAGCGATTGAATCCTCGATCATTCCTGTGTCAAGCAGAGCGTTGCCTAGGCCGGAAAGCGCTAAAGAGTTATTTTGTTCAATAGTTAAAGCTTTTTGATAGTAGTCAATTGCTTCCTGATTTCGTTGGCTGTGCTCTAAATTTTCTGCCAAGTGGATCATTGTCGGGATGAAATTCGGGTTAAGTTCCAAGGCTTTCTGGTAACAGACTTCGGCTTTGACATGGTTTTTTTGGGAAAAATAAATATTGCCAAGATTTAGATGATAAAAAAATTTCTCAGGAGTAATGGAGATAGCTTTTTTGATAAAGATGATGGCGTTGAGGTCATCACCTGTTTGTTGGCAGATCATCCCTAGCAGGTGCAGCGCGTCAGGGTGGTGTTGGCCTGAGGCTAACGCAGCCCGGCAGCAATCTTCTGCTTCTTTGAGACGACCGGCCTGATAGTGGGCAAAGCCTTGCTCAAAGAGAGAGCTAGTTTGTTGCTTATTTGAGAAAGATCTACCTGGTTTTTTTGTTTTTACGCGGCGGAGTTTTTTTGTCATTATTGGTTGATATTGGTTGGTTATCTGTGTTTGCAGGTTGATGTGTTGTCTGGATACGGGCCTGGTTCGATCGGCAGGTGAATAACATTAAACAAGGATGGCTTGTTGTAGGGTCCTGATACCTGAACATAAGGTATCGGGCAAGGTGTTTTTTGGCAAGAGTCTTTTCGGAGTAATTTGTTGAGGGTTTGGTGGTCCATCATTCAATCTTGCGGTAAACCGGTGGCTATTCGGGCGGTGGCTTTTCCCGGAGGATCTTGTGTAGAAATAAGAGTTGTGGGGTAGGCAGAGGGTTTTGTTGCGCACCGGGTGGTGGATTTCGGTGGGAGGAACTTTTACTTCCACTGTAAAGATTCCTAGCTCCGTCCCGAAATGGCAGGGCGCGGTTCTGTTAGTTCACGCAACTCTGTGCTGAAATGATTTCACTCTTGATCCTTTGGGGCAAGTTTTTCTTAGATACCTGTTCTGTAGCACTCCTCACAGAAGATGACAATTTTGGCGGTAAGCAAAAGAATCTTGTAAAAACAGGTAGTTTTTTTGCAGAGGCAATTTAAATGCTTATAGTTTACGTCAGTTAATCGCTAGCCAAACAAGTTTTGACAATATTCCTCTCTTGTGCTACTTATTAGGGGTTAAAAATGGGTTTTTACAATATGGCATAATTAAATTTTATGTTAGCGATTTGCAATGTTTTCTGATAAATCGCGAGGCGATACTGCCTTATTGAAGGAGAAAGGTGTTGCGCAGTAAAGTCAATGTTGCCAGCATGGTTTTGGGGGCTGCCCTGTTTGTTTTTTCCTTTAGTGGGCTCAGTGAGGCCAATTCTTTCCCATTTCGTTCCGTTAAGGTTGGCGATAAACTGCCAGTTCTCTCTGTCAGGGATATCAGAACCCAGCAGGATACAAGTCTAGAGCAGTTCTTTGGTAAACCCATGCTGATGGTTTTTTTCGGGGCGGATATCCCTGCCAAAAAGAAGCGAGCTGTCAAGGCCCTGAAGACAATCCACAGCTTGGCTTCTTTTGCGGAAGCTAGGGGTGTTGTGACCGTGGTGGTGAATGCTCAGGGTGATTCGGCAGAGGTGATTGCCGAGGTGGTGGCAGCAGCAGGGATGGCCGGTAGTGCCTATGCGGATGTTGATCGGGTTGCCTACGGAGGTCTTGGGGTTTTTGTTATGCCTTCCATTCTGCTGGTGGCGGCTGATGGCACGATTGCCGCCGGTATGGGCTACAGCCGTGATCTTGCCAAGAGACTTAAAGCCGAGATCGCAATTATGCTCGGAGAGAAGACCAGGATCCAGGTGGAAGAAGAGCAGCGGCCCAAAGTGGTTGAGAAATCAGCAGCAGAGAAAGGGGCGAATCGCCACTTTAAATTGGGGATGACCATGATTGAGCGCGGCCAGCCGGGACCAGCCATGCGCGAATTCAAGAAGGCTATTTCCCTCAAGCCCGGTATGGGCAAAGCCCATGTCCAGCTTGGTTGTTTGCAGCTGGATGACGACAAGGTCGAAGGGGCTAAATCTTCATTGGCAAGAGGCTTGGAGCTTGAACCGGACTCTGTAGCAGGGCAAATTTGTCAAGCCAGGATTAAGGCGGAGGAAGGGGATGTGGCTAGTGCCATCGAAGATCTTGGTGCTCTGATGCTTCGTAATTCCCGGAATGATCATCTCCACTACATCCTGGGCAGGATGCTGGAGAAGCAAGGTGACCAGTCCGGGGCGCTGGCGGAGTGTCGCCGGGCGTACGAATTGTTGAAAAAGAAATCCCGCAAGAAATAAATTGTTGGGACAAGGTCGTATAGCCGCTAACGCTGTGCTTTGATCGATTTTCTGCGGTCAGTCCGGGTAAGGGGGGGCTGGATTTAGGGGAAAGAGTCAAAGGACCAGGGGCAATTGTTTTAAGGGGTATGTTTTATCAAAAGATACGTTAAGGAGGCATTGCCTTGTCTGGGTTATTAGGTACCCCCCGGGGGGGGGAGGGGAGTTGGTTGTTGCTTAGATTGCTGGGCCAAGTGGTATTGTTCTGGGTGATAATTTTTATAGCTGAAGTTAGCTATGCCGGTGAGATTTCGGTTTTGGCGCCTTTCGAAGTCGAGTCAAAGCTGTTGTCCAGGAACAGGATTGTCAATATAGTTGTTAAGGTTGCAGAGGCACAGGACCTTGATTTACTGCTCTTGCAGTCAGTAAAAGATGGCCGTGTGTATGATCCTGCAGGAAGATACGAAAAAAATGGCGTTTACTATGTCCATTACAGCGTGTCTCTGAGAAAAGGCGGCAATAGTTTAATTCTGGATCCCATCAAACGCCCCATCAATATCAAGTTTATCCCATTGAGTTCATTGCTTAATCTTAATCTTGATCAGCCTGGCACCTATCTTTTTCACCGGGATGAGGTTATTCCGACTGATTGCCTGGGTTGTCATGCCGAAAAACCACCGATAGGTGTTAAAGTAGCTGAGGTCGGCTATGGGCGCTTTTCCCCGGAATGCTATTCGTGTCATAAGGCTAAGGTGTCAGCGTCGGAGTGGAAGCATTCTCCTGCCGCAGCCCTACTCTGTCGTTCATGTCACCGATCTGATCTTAGCCAGACTAAAGTGGCGATCCCTTCCGGTAAGGTTGAGACGGTCTGTTTTAGTTGCCACGTCAATAGTAGTAAGTGGACTGCTATGAGTCATATCCACGGTCCGGTTGGCACCGGGGATTGTACCATCTGTCATGATCCCCATGGCAGTAACAGCAAATTTCAATTGTGGACTGATGGTAAGGCGAAACTCTGTGTGGTCTGCCACGAAGACAAAAAGAAATATGCCTCCCGCGGTGAGAGACAGAAGCTCAAGATCCATGGGATTCTAAGCGCCCGTGGTTGTGTGGCCTGTCACAGTCCCCACGCCACGGAGCATCGTTTTCAGTTGTTGGGCGAAATAAATGATCTGTGTGTGAGTTGCCATGTTGAGTTAGAGGATGCTGAAGATGGGCATCCTGTGCAAAATCACCCCCTTAAGGGGGTTAAGGATCCCCTGCGGCCCGGCACTCCTTTTTCATGTACCAGTTGTCACAATCCCCATGGCTCCCAATATAGTTACCTGCTGCACGGTGAGCAGCGCGGTGGTATGATTTGTATGAAGTGTCATTCCGGTCGACCGAAAAAAAATAGATATGGTCGTTAATCGTCGCCGTCGTGAATCGGTGTTTGTTACGCTGGGACTGTTGTTGAAGGTGAATACCAGGTGAGATCCGGGCGGAGTGTTTGCATTATGAATAATAAGTTGATCCAGGTTCGTTACCTCGGTTTCGCCATTATCGTTTTTATGCTGATGAGTGGCTTGCTGCTCAGGCCGGAAACAGCCTACGCCGCAGAAGAGTATGGTAAGATTTCTTCCCGTCTCATCAAGATTATCAATCTTGATGACAGCGGTCTTGCTATTGGCTACCCCAGACGGGTCGCTTTTGATCCTATCCATCAGGAAACCTACCTTCTTTCTTCCAATGGTCGCATCACAATCTACGACAAAAGTTATTTTCCCCTTGGTTCAATCGGCGTTGGTCGTGGCGCTAAAAATGTGATTGCCATGGACATCGGCCCGGAGGGCAAGCTCCACATTTCCCGCAATCTCTACCGTGCTGATGATATTGCTGCGCAGTCCATTATTACCATCTATAATGATGCTCTCTTGATAGAACGGGAAATATTTCTGCGTGATATCCCCGCTCTGACCAATTTTATGGTGAATGATCTTGCGGTTGCCGCCAATGGCACAATTTATCTTGTCGGTAATATGGGTGGGCAAGATATAAGAGATAAGGATGTTGCGGTTCTGGATAGCGCTGGGAGTTTTAAAAAATGGCTGGGGCCACGGGCTATGGTCCAGCGCAAAAGATCTTCAGAAGATAGAGCCGACAACGAGGGGGCGTTCGATATGGTTGAGAACGCCGTAGCCATCAAAAGTGTTTATATCGATGTCGTTGGGCGGCTTTATCTGCTCAGCGCCGAGTTGAGTGAGGTTTTCGTGTACGATCAGCAGGAGAAGTTCCTGTTTCAATTTGGCACCAAAGGGGGGGCAAAGGGCAAACTCAGTACCCCCGTGGCCTTGGTGGTGGACTATCCGCGCCGTCTTGTCTATGTGGCTGATTATATGCGCCATACTATTCTGGTTTATGACTATTATTCTGGTAAATTTGTCTATGAGTTTGGTGGCAAGGGTTTTTCTCCCCTCTGGTATCAACATCCGAATTATCTTGAGATGGACAGTAAGGGGCGAGTGATCGTCTCCGATTTGTTCAATATGAGAGTCCAAGTGGTCGATCCGACCAATCCCGATCGGCCGGTTCTGGAGCCGGTTGTTCCGGCGGGCGCCTTCTCAAGCCACTTGCCTCCCCAAGTAATCGTGGAGGGTGAAGAGTCCCAGAAAGTTGATTCAACGGTGAACTCGACGATTGACTCGTTGTCACCTGCAGTTGTCTCAATGGCTTCGACGGACCCTGCTGTAACAACGCTCACAAGTCCGGTAGCCAGTGAATCCACCGCTGGGGTTCCGTTTACGGTGAAAAAAATATCTGAAATGGACTCTCCTGGAGAGAATGTTGTCCCGTCGAGTCAGGATCAATCGTTAGGGGTT
Source organism: Thermodesulfobacteriota bacterium (assembly GCA_039714535.1). GTDB lineage: Bacteria > Desulfobacterota > Desulfobulbia > Desulfobulbales > JAGXFP01 > JAGXFP01. Next base: position 130,197 of record JBDLJC010000002.1, read on the forward strand.
GGCAAAGCGGTGTCATCTTCTGGCGATGGTGGAGACCTGGCAGTCCCCGTCGCGGGAGGAGAGATGTCGTTGGCGGCAAAAGCCGGGTTGGTGGTGGCTGCCCCGATCGTAGCCCCGATTGCCTTGCTGGCCGCAGGAGTGAGTAAGCTG
>JBDLJC010000003.1:0-123363 GCA_039714535.1 Thermodesulfobacteriota bacterium
GTATTGAGAGGGCCAGCTTGTCCTGTTGCGCGGATTAAACTTCAAGAAGGCAACTATGTTGTTCCTCCTCAGTGGAACATTTTGCAAAAGGCTCAATCTTTAGCCATCATAAAAAATATAAAGAGCCAACTCTGCTCTTGGCTCCGGCCCAGCCATTCTCCAGGATTCATCCCAATCCAAGCGCTAAAATAACACCAAAAACCGCCGGTAAGAAACACTGTCAACCCCTGCGGTTGTTGGCCAATAAGCGCAAAGAACAAGCTTCTTGCATTCCTTTCTTTTTTGTGAGAACAATAGAATAAGAAGGACAACAACAGGGGTGTTTTATTACCCGAGGAGGAGCCATGGAAAGAAGAATGACAGGTCGTCACAACATCCCGCTGAGGGCAATCGTATCATTTACCGACGCCACGACCCGGGAGTTTAAAACCCTGAACATTTCCGACGACGGCGCCTTCCTTATCAGTGACCACGCGAAGCCGAAAGGGACTAGGGTCTTCATGTCGTTATTCGTGGAAAACAGACCCGGCAAGCTGATCAATAACAGGACCATGGTCAATCTCGAAGGTACAGTCAGGCGTAGCACCAGCAACGGGATGGCGGTCTACTTCGACCATCGTCACCGGTTCGCCGGGATGTGACCCGGAGCGGGGCGAGAAAGCAGCCAGCCCGCCCCCTTCCCCCAGGTAAATTTTCAGGACAATAATGGAAAGATGTACGAAAGCATCTTTCATCCGCCCCTTCTCACCGTTTCACCACTCCACTGCGGTGTAGAAAAAAACAAAGCGGCCGCCTTCGATATCAACCTTAAGGGTCGCCCCATGACTAAGAGCGTAATGGATATAGCCATCGGTTATGCCTTCTTCCGGACCCTCGGTAGCATGCTGGGGTGATTCAAAATTCCGATCCTGGTCATACCAGGAAATCAGCATATAATCTTCGTAGCGTCGATCTGCCTCACTATTGGCTAAGGCCATGGCCTCCTGAAAATTACTGCTCCCATTCTCCGGCTGTAGGGAGACATTTTCTAGCTGCGCCACATCTGGAGATATTATTTGGCAACTTTCATTACTCATCACCCGCCCTCCTCGTAATTCAAAATTTTACGGAGTGTCCCAGCTATAGGTAGTGAATAATAAAAACAGCCAGGCAGGTTATCTGTTTTAGCTAAATGTCAATACAAAAATTTACCCCATTGGGGATAATTATGTTATATAATATTGCATAAGGTTGTTTATATTTACATAATTTATGTGTGTAAATATAGAGGAGGTGATTATGGGAGCTACAAGGACTATCAATAACTTTACAAATACGCAGAATGCTATCCACGATTGCATATCTAGCTTGTCCGACAACCCTTTCGTAGACAGGCTAAGGCTTTACCGCTTTCTTTTCCTGGGCGAATTGAGAGGGAGGAGAGCTATGCATGCGACCAGGCAATTGTGGGAAGAATGCGAGCAGTTTTGTGAAAATGGAGCTTGCGCAACCAACACCTTCGAGCGTACTAAAGATATAAGAGAAGCATATGGAAGTATAATCAACAGATTGAAACAGTCAGGTATCCTATCAGATTTTTGGGTACAAATGTTGGCAGATTCTATGTCTGAATGGGATGAGTTGGTTGAGGACTGTTATATAGCTGGCGATCAAAAAATACGTGAAGACATTAAAAATATAGCTGATTTACTATAATGCCTTGTGAGCTGCGCAGGTTTAGAGCATTTGAGCGGCAACTTCACACAATATTCAAAATTTTCCCTAATTCACAAAAACATATAGAAAATAATATCTCTAAACTATCCAAAAAGCCTAGAAATGGGGATAGATATCCTGGCTTTGGAGAACTTGAAATACGAAAATTAAGAATACCATTAAAGGCATACAATATTGGAAAATCTAAGGGACTAAGAATTATCACAATTTATGTTCCAGAAAAAAATATCATTGCACCACTTGTCATATACAAAAAAGGCAATCACGGTTCTGAGAAAGATGTGAAATCCCTCATAATGTCAACCATCAAAGAAGTAAAAGAAGAATTGCCCTAACCGGAATTATTATCTTCCAAAAAATCAAACAAACTTGGCTGTGTCAATCTCTTTACGCTTTCCTCAAACCGCCGTAATCAATCCCTGTACTATAGATAGTGAACAATATTCTCTACAACACATCTGCTTTTAAATAATTTTCTCTACAGCACCAGAAGACCGGAATATCCCCCCCATCAGCGAGCCCCCATAAGCTACTGATATAAAAGGTATTTTAAAGAAACAGCAAATAACATTTAAACCTGGCACAGTATTCGCTCTATAAAAGACCAGAATGATGATGGATTAGTTTCATTCTCATTTTCTCCCTTCTAAGGGCAACGCTCTTCCGCGAAAGTGGAAGGGCGTTGTCTTTTTTCAGGTCCGGGCCCGGCGCAAACGAAACGGGCCAAGTCAACTAATTGCGGTGGTGCTGAGGGGAAAGGATGGTAGATTTAAAACCAAGGGGATAACTACTGGGACAAAGGCAACTTCTGCAAATATCAGCGAGACGTCTTGAGCCACTCTGCAGTACGCCGCAACCCCTCAACTGTGTCAACGGTCGGTTCATAACCGAAATCACAGCGGGCACCATCTATCGAAAACCAGTGGGAGTGGGCCAGCTGTTCCGCCAGAAAGCGGGTCATCAGGGGTTCTTCTTCAATTTTGAAAAGTCGGTAGAAACCTTCCATCAGCATGCCGGCCATTCTCGCCTTGGCGAAACTTACCGACTTTACAACCGGTGGCACCCCGACCATGGCAAAAAAACTGTTGATCCATTGCCAGAGATTGACCGGTTCGCCCTGAGAAATAAAATAGGCCTTACCAGCGGTTTTGTTATGTGCCTCGAGGCTTTCAGCTGCTAAAAAATGAGCGCTAGCGACATTATCAATATAGGAGATGTCGACCAGATTATTGCCCTTCCCCACCCTTTTCAGCAATCCCCTGCGCCCCCTTTCGACCAACCGGGGGATAAGGTTGGTGTCGCCGGGCCCCCAGATCAGATGGGGCCGCAGAGCCGTTGTTTTGAGCGTAGTGGAATTTGCGCCAAGCACACTCCGCTCGGCCAGAACCTTGGTTTCGACGTAGTGGCAGAGAAAATCGCTGGCATAGGGGGTTGATTCGTCAACGCCGCAGAGATCGCCACTGCTGAAGACGACACTGGGGGTGCTGGTATAGATCAGCCGGGGGATCTTATTGGCCCGACAGGCTCCGACCACATTCTCGCTACCGGTGACGTTGATGGAGTAATAATCATCACGGTTGCCCCAGATCCCGGCCTTGGCCGCCACATGAAAGATTGTGTCACAGTCCCTGGACACATCGATCAGGAATTTTTGGTCCCTTATATCACCCCTGGCCAGCGTTACCAGGGGTTTATCGAGATCAGCATAATGGTTGCGCCCGACCACGACCACTTCAACACCACGCTCCAGTAGCAGATTTGTGACAGCCTTGCCGACAAAGCCGCCACCGCCGGTAACCAGTGCCCTTTTCATGCTGAATCCATTTCAAGCTCTTTGGCCGCCCAAACCGCCAGTTTTTCCCTGAAAATCTTGGCGTTGTGGCGGATATCCACTGGAAACTCATCGTTAATTAGAAAATGTTCAATTCTGCTGCTCAGAACACTGGTTTTGGCTAATTTCTGCAGTTCAGCGAGAAGCTGCGCTTGATCACAGCGGCCATTAGGTTCAACGATCATTACCGGGATATCTTTAGGGCCTTTCCCTTTCACCCCAACCAGGGCCGCACGATATACGGTTGGATGCTCATTAAAAATGGCCTCGCAGGGTATGGTGAACATCACCCCATCAGCAGTTTCCACCCGATGGGCTTTGCGCCCGCAGAACCAGAGGCGGTTCTCCGCATCGAGGTAGCCGAGATCGCCGAGCCGATGCCAGAAGGTGCCGTTGTCACTGATCTTGGCCAGCCCGTTCTCGGTAACATTATTATAATAGGCTGTGGTCACCACCCCACCCCTGACTACGATCTCACCAACCTCACCGAGCGGCAACTCTGCCACCTCAGACCAGTCATGGAGCGGCCCATCACTCATCTTGATGATCTTCAGCTCAATACCAGGCAAAGGCCTGCCGACACAGGTCCCCTTGCCCACCCTGCTCAAAGGCCAGGTCTCAGCCATTATCTCCCTGCCACTGATCGAGGTCACCGGCAGGGATTCGGTGGCGCCATAGGGGGTATGGATCTCACCATCTTCAGCAATAATCTGCTTGACCCGCTCGACCAGTTCTCCGGGAACCGGCGCTCCGGCCATCAGAACCAGGCGCAAAGAGTTAAGCCTGATGCCTTGATCAAGACAGTAGCGGCTGACCACATTCCAGATTGCCGGGGAGCCGAATGAATAGGTGACCTTGCGCTCAATAATGGATTTAATGAATAACTCGGGGTTAACCTTGGCCGGGCGGGCCGGGTCCATTGCAGGGACTACGGCCGTAGCCCCCAGGGCCGTTGAGAACAGGGCAAAGAGGGGAAAAGCGGGTTGGTCGATGTCATCCGGGGTCAGCTTGTAATAATCCCTGATCAGCTCAAGCTGGGCGCTGAAATTACCGTGCTGGTATTGGACGCCCTTGGGAGGACCGGTGCTGCCGGTGGTAAAGATAATAGCCGCCAGATCTTCCCTTTGCGTGTCTCTGGCCGGGAATGGTCCCTTCGTGAAATCGGCCAGGCCTTTCAGGGATTTACCTAAAAGACCCAAGCCGGGACCAACACAAACAGTTTTGCTGACCGAGAAGAAATCATAATAATTGATGAGCCTGAAGAGATGGGCCTTGGGCACCCCGATAAAGGCCGTGGGCTTGACCGAGGCAATACAGCGCAACAGGTTGTGATAGCCCATGCCGGGATCGATGAGGATCACCGGCGCCCCGAGACGGAACAGGGCAAAGGTCAGACAGATAAAATCCATCGAAGGCCGGACCATCAAAATGGTCCGGTCCTCACTGGTTATCCCTATTGATTTAAGCCCGTGGGCATAGGCAGAAGCGTGCTCATCCAGCTCTCTGAAGGTCCAACTGCGATGGCCGCCAAAGACTTTCTCAACCAGACCGATCTGCTCGGGCTGCTGTTTGGCCATCTCGGCCAGGGTGTGGGCAATATTGTAGTTTTCCATGGCAATTAACACCGCGGCAATTAACCGCAGAGCTGGATAATACGATTATCCTTGATGGTTCCGTAAAAATTGCAAAAGGCTTAGCGGTTAAGCCAGCAAATATTCATCCAGGAAACCGCTTATGAGATGATCGACTTCACCGTCGGCATCTTCGAGCAGATAATGGCCGGCACTTTCCAGATAGATTGAACGGGCCTTGGGGAATCGACGCTGCCATTCATTAAAGAAATCGTCATTAAAACAAAAATCGCGCCCCCCCCAGAGAATCAGGGTTGGATTTTCTGTAAAGTAATCAAGGCCGCCTTCGGCTTTCATCAATGCTTCCCAGGACGGATGATGGTAATCCAGGGGAATGTCCTCGATAAAGCGCATGACAGCAATTCTGTTCTTCCAGCTATCGTAAGGGGCCAGAAAAGCTTTCCGGGTCTGCCTGTCCATGCGTTTTTTGACGGCCATAAAAAGGGCGGCCCGGGCAAAGAGATTAAGACCTCTAACCAGCAGAGGGCCTAGGTATTTGACACGACATATCGCAATTCGCCAGGGAATTTTGGTTGAGCGAAAGGCGGCGGAGTTCATGATCACCAACGCCTCTATTCGCCTAGGATGATTGGCCGCATAGCCCATGCCGATTGCTCCGCCCCAGTCATGCAGGACCAGAGAATGCTTTTCTATCTGGAGATGATCGAGAAGCTTTTCAACGTTACTGACGTGATCGGCCAACCGGTAGGGATAATCCTGGGGTTTATCTGAAAACCCACAACCCATATGGTCCGGGACGATTACCCGGTAACGATCTCTGAGAAGCTCGATCAGGTTACGATAGAAAAAAGACCAGGTCGGGTTACCATGCAGCATGACAATAACCCTGCCCTCTCCCTCATCTATATAGGAAAGGCTATGGCCATCGATCTTAAACTTTTTAGTTCTAAAGGGATATTGATTATTAACTGTCATTTAAACTTCCTGAGATTCTTTAACATATCTTAATTACGAGGTTATTATTGCTTTCGAGCAGACAATATTTTTTTATTTAGCATACGGAAGTCAGCATTCAGGATTAAGAATGTGGAAGAGAAGCTCAAAATTCATAATAAATACCACCATTCCGACTTCTGAGTTTTCTCTCCTTTCTCCTGACTTCCGGCTCCTGAAAACTTTTTTATTCCCTACCAGTCAATACCAAGCATCAGACAATTGATCCCACTACCGATCCCCAGAACGGCGGCCTTTTCACCAGCGTTGAGTTTGCCATCTTCTATACCAAGGGCCATAGTTATCGGAGCTGAGACCGACCCCACATTACCAAGCACGTGTAAAGTCTCATAATTTTTAAGAGGATCGAGGCCAAGTGTTCCAAACAATAGTCGGGCATGGGCCGAGCCGACCTGATGACAGAAAAAGCGGTCGACGGAATCTGCGCATAAACCGGATTCAGTCTGAAAATCAAGCCAGGTCCTTGCCGCTGTTTCGACTCCCCGCTTAAGTAGTTCTTCGGAATCAGTAGCCATCAGCGTGCCTGATGAAGCAGTTTGACCACCCTGGCAGAGATCATTAAATGAGGTGTTGGCCCGGCAGGTTGCAGTCGTAAGCCTATGGCCATCATTACGATGTCTGGCATCTCCCATCACCAGGGCCACAGCCCCTGAGCCGATAGTGAGGGACGCGAAATAGTTTTTGATACTTTTACGGGTTAATGACTGGTTTTTTAGTAAGCTGACCAAGGTTGATTCGACCAGATCTTCGGCTGTTTCACTGGAGACAATCAGGCCATTTTTGATCAGACCAAGCTCGATCATCCCACCCAGGGTCAACATTCCATTCAAAAAACCGAGGCAGGCATTTGAGATATCATAGACCAGACATTTCTCAGGCAACCCTAACTGGCGGTGGACAAAGGTGGCCGTGGCGGGCTCCATCATGTCCCGGCAGACCCCGGTGAAAAACAGGCATTCCAGCTCAGCCGGATCAATCCCTGCTGCCTCAATTGCCTTTCTGCCGGCCCTTACCGCTCCATCACTGGGTTTGGTTTGCTCATCCCAGAACCGTCTCTCGCTAATGCCGGACATCATTTCAAGACGGCCCGGCGGTAATTTGAGACGTTCATAGAGTGGCGCCAGTCGTTCTTCCAGATCTGCGGAAGAGACAATCCGCGGCGGCAACTCATAGCCAAAATTATAGAGGCAGACGTTATTGAATTTCATCAGTCGATGGCTTTGGAGACGAGATCAGCATCGAAATAGTTAACCGCCATTCCGGCATCAATCACGATGGTCTGGGTATTGATCCCGGAAGATCTTTCCGAGAGAAGGAACGCGGCGCTATCAGCTACTTCACTTGTTTTAAGGGCACTCTTGCGCAAGGTGGCCTTTTCGGCATACAGATAACTTTCTATGTAGCCAGGAATGCCGGCCGAGGCAGAAGTCTTGAGAAGACCCGGACAGACGGCATTGAAGCGGATATTAGAAAAAGCGGAAAAGCTTTTCGCCAGAAAACAGAGGGACGATTCAAGGGCCGCTTTAACCGGCCCCATATATCCGTAGTTCTCGGCAGCCATCTTGGTGGTTGAGATGGAGATGGTCAGTAACGAGGCCTCATCGTCAAGCAGATCTTTAAAGTGATTGGCGATGGAGATAAAAGAGAAACAGGAGATGTCGATGGCCTGGAGAAAGTCCTTTTTAATCGTCTCATGAAAAGGCTTCATCCCCTCCGAGTAATTGGCAAAGGCGATTGAATGGACAATGCCTGCCAGTTTCCGCCCTTTAAGATCGGCCTTAATTTCCTGACTTACCCTGGCGATGTTTTCTTCATTCTCGACATCACAGGTATAAACCGGGGACTCCGGGAAAAGTTTCTGGGCGGCCCCAACCCGCTGCTCGGAGCGCACCACATGAATAACCTCAGCGCCCTCTGCGACCAGGACCTGGCCAATGGCACAGGCCACGGACTTGCGATTGGCCATGCCAAATAAGACAAAGATTTTACCCTCAAGCTTTAAAAAACCCATCTCCATCACTCCCCGACCATTGCACAGGAAAATTCAACCTGCACCGCAGTTTTGCCCGCCACTTGCAAACGACCTTTCATAAACCAGGCGGGACCGACCTTTTCCTTGAGTTTTACCCGCATATTGATGGTATCGCCAGGTTCCACTTCCCGTTTGAACTTGGCGCCAATTATTCTGGTTAAGACCGGCACTTGGCCGGCGGGAATGCCTTCATTACTCATAAGATTAGAGATCAGCAAAGCCCCGGATTGGAAGATGGCCTCGCAGAGGATAACGCCCGGCATAATGGGATGATCAGGGTAATGGCCCCTAAAGATATCGAGATCAACCGGGATGTCTTTTTCAGTTTCGATGGAATCAGTGCTTTGGCCAGTTATCTTGTCCACCCAGAGAAACGGGGGCCGATGGGGGATGCGCTGGTATATCTCTTCAGGACAGTCCGCCATTATAAGCCGCCATTTACATCCAGGACACTGCCGGTGATGTAGGCCGCCTTATCCGAGGCCAGAAAAAGGACTGCGGCAGCCACCTCATCGGGTTTACCGAAACGGCGCATGGGCACCACTTTTTTATACTCCTTGAGCTGGTCGTCGCTCAGATCATCAAGCAGTTCCGTATCAATGAATCCGGGAGAAACGCAGTTGACGGTGATTTTCCTCTTGGCGGTTTCCTTGGATAGGGAGCGCATCATGCCGATCTGGCCCGCCTTTGAGGCCGAATAGTTGGCCTGACCTGGGAAACCAAGGTGGGCCATCGGTGAGGTTATAAAGATGATGCGGCCGTATTTCTTCTTCAGCATCAGGAGCACGGCCTGTTTGGCCATATTGAAGGTGCCGGTCAGATTGACATCGATGACCCGCTGCCAATCCTCCTGCTTCATCATGGCGGTCATCGCGTCCCGGCGGATGCCGGCATTGGAGACCATAATATCGATTGCATCATACTGCTCATCGATCTGCTGGTAGAATTTTTCCACCGCCAGATGATCGGCCACATCGCAACGATGTAATTGCAAACGTTCACCCCAGTCGCCTGCCTCGCTGAACTTCCGGGCACTATCCGCATCAGAACCATAGGTGCCGATCACCGTGCCACCTGCCGCCAAAAAGGCCTCGGCAATGGCCCGGCCTATACCTCTGGTCGCGCCGGTTACAAGTGCTTTTTGTCCGCTAAAATCCATGATCCCATTAACTCCTCAGGTAGGCATCGGCATCGTTGGCCACGATGACTCCGTAATTTATGGCGCCAAGCCAGCCGGACATAATAATTCCGACCGAGCCCACATGGAAAAGCCCCTTGACGTCATTGAACAGGGAGCGGGATACATCGAGTCCTTCAAATTTAGTGCCGAAAGAAGAGCCCTTGGTGTGCAGAGTATAACGTTGGAAGGTTCTTGGGGTTGCCGCTTCAAGCCAGTCGCATTTCTGGCGTATTTCGGGGATATATCTTTCCAGATCGACCAAAGATCTTTCGATCATCTTCTCCTTCTCTTCCCTGTATTGCTCCTCCGAGAGATTGGCCCAGTCATCGAAGCGGCCATTCATCGAGGCCACCACCGTATAACGATCATGCCCCGGTCTGGTTTTTGGATAATAGAGGGAAAAAGTCCGGCTACGGGTTTCAATATCAAGCATTTCATCAACATCGTAGACCGGCGCCGTTGAGGTAAAGAGGAGATCGCCGATATCGTCAAGCTTCTCACCTTCCTTGATGCCCATATAAACCTGGCAACTGGAGTTATTGACCTTGACCGGTTTGATCTTTTCCAGAAACTCGGTCGAAAACGACTCTCGACCGGCCAGATCATCAATGGTGTTGATGATCCCGGCATTAGAAACCACACAGGAGGTTTTGATCAAACGGCCATTAACTATGACCCCCTGCACCTGCTGTTGATCGATAACAATCCGTTCAACCTTTGATTTGGTGCAGATGGTGACCCCGTTTTTCTCCAATTCCTCGACCATCATGCCGATTAGCTTATCGGTGCCGCCGCTGAAGGTGAAGACCCCTTTACTCATAAAATTGGAGAAAACGATGCCATAGGTAATGGCCGGGTCATCAAAGTTTGAGCCGTTGGCATAACTTATCGGTTCCATCAAGAGCCGGTGCACATCGCTCCGCCCGGGGAAGAACTGCTCAAAAAGCTCCCGGGTGGTCATGGAACGGTCATCATAGAAGTTCATGCCGGCCACGGTGTTGAAAAAATCGTCCACCGCTGCCCGGGACACCTTGAAATGGTTGGTCAGAATTGCAGTAAAATCTTCCTTGTCAAAGGTGGTCTTGATGTTGAACTGGGGGTTATCGAAGACAATGTTCTTCAGCTGGACAATGGAATCCATAATAGCTCGATTCCAGTACTTACGACAGGTTTTGATCATCCCATGGGGGAAACCGTGCAGGGAGATATCAAAGATATGGCCCTTACGTTTAAACCAGGTGGCCAAGCCGCCAAGGCGATGGTGGTGTTCCACCAGCAGGATTTTATGGCCGGCATTGGCCAGGCGATTGGCGGTGGTAAGCCCGCCCAGACCGGAACCGATCACAACTACGTCATAGGAGGCATCGGCTTTATCAATAGAATTATAGGGCATGATTATTTATCTTTAAAAATATGTTTATTTACCATGGTCACCCCGGAAAGCATGGCCCCGACTATCCCCAGATATCCCTGATCGGTCCCGGCGACAAAAAGATTTGCCAGCGGAGTCAGACCATCCCTGAGCTTGATCGGACTGCCGTAGATCGCACCATTTGCCTTGTCAGTAAACTTTTCGATGGTGATCGGCGTAAAGACATCCTGATATAATATGTTTTCCTGATAATTCCCAATGATTTCCCTAACCCTTGCGGCTGAACGGGCAGCCCAAAGCTTCTTCTGCTCTTGGTATTCATCCGGTCCGAAGGAGTTCCACTCATCATAGTTAGCCGGATGGGTGACCCGGAGCTGAAACTCATCGCCCGGAGGCAGATCATGGAAATTTTCCGGAAAACAGATAACCCCGCAATTAACATTGACCGCCTCATCCGGGCGTCGATAGTCGAAAGGTTCATCCAAATTATAAAAGATGATGGTCTCGTCACACCTTAGTTTCTGCCGACAACTCGCGGGCAAGACATTGATGATCTCGACAAAACTCATGCGGCCCTTGTATTTATCATCCGCCTCCGTGCTGGCGCTCTCATTCTGGTCCATGAATTTCAGAGTCGCCGGATAACCGGCCGTCGAGATAACCTGTTTGGCCTCGATCTCCTCACCTGATTCAAGGATAACGCTACTGACCATATCAGTGCTAGTCTCGAAACGGGCCACCGGGACCAGGAATCTGATTTCGCCGCCAAGAGCTTGGTAATGCTCAAGCAACATATCGAGAAAGTCTTTAATCGTGCCGGTCGGCCGGAAGAATCCTTCCAGGAAAACAGACTGGAACATGATGACGAACTGATCGAAATCCATATCGTGTTCGTTACAGTTGCCATACATCATTAACGGCCAGAGCAACATGTTCATTAAGCGTTCATTGGCAAGGATTTCAGCCAATCTCCCTTTGGCCGAGGTCCAGGGTCTGTTCACGAAAGGATCATGGTTTCGAATCAGCTCAACCAGGGCCTTGAAGCGCTCGGTGGACTCTGGAAATAGCCGGTCAACTTCAGCGAACAATAGATTGAGATCATTTGAGAACGACAGGGACAGATTATCGGGAAAACAGATAGTGGAGCGAAGTTGCTGGTGGGTGATGAATCTTTTCCGGGAAAGTTTCAGCTGCCGGAACAGGCGGTTGAGGGGCGCCGCCTTGAGGGCTGGTGGCGCAAAATTGGTCATGGCATGGAGACCGGTCTCAAGGAGACGACCCTGCCGGTAATAATAAGAGTTAAGCCCGCCGGCAATTGAATGTTTTTCGAGAATTACTACTTTATAGCCAAAACGGGCCAGACGAATACCAGCGGCCAACCCGGAAAGGCCGCCGCCTATGATTACCTGATCGTAGATCACGAATTTTTTTATACTTCCTTCAGGCGGGGCTCCAGGTAATTTACACAACTGGTCAGAGATGCCAGTTCGGGGTAATCAGCTTCAGGAATCTGGAGTTGATATCTCTTACGGAGTTCCATTACGATATCAAGGAAATCCATGGAATCGAGATCCAGTTGGTCACGTAAAGGCAAGTCAGCACTGATGCTTTTGACATCAGCATCCTCATCAATATCCTGAATGATCTCTACTATAACGTCTTTGATCTGGTCCCTGGTCATCTATTTTCCCCAATTTATCGGCAACACTCTTGTTAAGCCGAGTGCTTCCGCAGCATAAATTTAGTCAAAATTCAACTTATTGAGTTCCGAAAGCGAGCTATCTTAGCATAAATAAATATTTTGTAAATCAGTGAGTTAATCTATTTACATTTTTTTACGATAACCACAGAATTGATCCCGACCATCCCGAATGAATTATTGAGTATGGCATTAACGCTATCGAGCTTAACGGGCTTATTGGCGACGATATTGGGCAGCTCACATTCCGGATCCAGATCATCAAGATTAATGGTGGGATGGACCATATTATCCTCAAATGCAGGGAGGTTGCCGGCAAGTTCAAGAACCCCGGCGGCTCCCATGGCATGGCCAATGATACTCTTGGTATTGTTGATATAAGTTGCCGGCGAATCACCGAATACTTCTCGAATGGCTCGACACTCTTCGATATCACCCTGCTTGGTGCCGGTGGCGTGGGTGTTGACGATATCGATATCGTCAGGGGTCAGCCCGGCCTTGGCCAGGGCCTTGCGCATGCATTCAGCCTGTCGGGGGCCGTATGGCAGCACAAAATCACGGGCATCGGAATTCATGGCATAGCCTGCCACTTCTCCGTAAATCTTAGCGCCGCGCTTTCTGGCCCTTTCCAGGGTCTCTAAAGTGTAGAGACAGGCCCCTTCGGAAATGACAATGCCATCCCGGTCCATATTAAAGGGGCGGCTGGCCTGGCCCGGATCATCATGGATGGCCAAAGCGCCCTGGGCCCGGAAACTGGCAAAGATCCCGAAAGAACCGGTGCTCTCGGAGATACCGCCGCACAGGGCCAAGTCGACCTCACCCAACCGCAGCATCTGCACCCCTTGGATCAAGGCGGCATTGCCAGCTGCACAGGCAGCGCCGATCGAATAATGGGGGCCGGTAATCCCCAAACTCATGGTGATCTCTCCAGCCGGGTTATTGAGGACGGTGCGGGGATTATGATGGTGGGTCCAGTAATCCAGATTGAAATCATATTGGCTGACGTTATAAACCTCATTCTCGGTCTCAACCGTGCCATGCTCAGTCAGGCCGATGTAGACTCCGACCTGATCGCAATCTTCTGCAGCAATGTCGATCCCGGCATCGTTGAGGGCCTCGTGGGCCGCATAAACGCCAAGGCAACCAGCTCTGGTGCCCCGTTTATTCTCTTTTTTCTTGCGATATTTGGTTTCTGGGAACTGACAAATTCCGGCGGGGACCTTGCCGATATAGCGAAGATCTATCTCACTAATACCGCTGCGCCCTGCCAAAAGACGTGCTCTATAGTCGGCAAGATTATCACCATTGGGAGCAGCAAGCCCAACCCCGGTTATTACTATTCTTTGCTTGTCTGGATTGTCAGTCATCTAAATATCCTGTTGGTTAAAAAAAAGTGGAAATATAGCGAAGATAAGATCTTATGTCGATGACAAATAACTATAAATTAGAGGATCGCATCGATATCTCTGGAGCTATAATCCGGCATGAGTTCTTGTAAAAGTTTTTTAATGCCATTCGCATCAAATTTTTCGGCTAATTTTTCAAGACGGTAAAGCGGCTCCAGCAGATCAATCTTATCGTCACTGGTTCGGCGTAAAACCATGATCTTTTCATGGTTGGTGGGGACGATCCCTTCTCCTTCGGTAATTAGTTCTTCATGGAGTTTTTCCCCGGGGCGCAGGCCGATATATTTGATTTCTATCTCTGAGTCAGGTTCACGGCCACATAGCCGCACCAAATCACGGGCCATCTGACCAATCCGAATCGGAGTTCCCATCTCCAGAATAAAGATCTCACCACCCTCCCCCATGGATGCGGCCTGCAGAATAAGCTGGGCTGCTTCCTCGATGGACATGAAGTAGCGGGTCATCTCCGGATCGGTAACAGTAACCGGCCCACCCAACTCAATTTGTTTTTTAAATAACGGGATTACCGAACCGCTGGAGCCCAAAACATTGCCAAAGCGCACCGCCATAAATCTGGTGTTTGCCTCAGAGGTGGGGTCATCAAGCATCTTTTGACAGTACTGCTGCATGATCTTTTCAGTCATTCGTTTTGAGGCGCCCATAACATTGGTAGGACGAACCGCTTTATCGGTAGAAACCAGAATAAAACGTTCAATCCGGTTCTGCACCGAGGTATCGATCAGGTGTTGGGTGGCAATAATATTATTTGTCACCGCTTCCCAGGGATTATGTTCAACCATCGGGACATGTTTATATGCTGCCGCGTGAAAAACCACCTGGGGGCGGTATTTTTTAAAGACAGAGCCAAGCAATTCAGGTTCCTGAATCCGGCCCAGAACCGGAACATAATTCCCAAAGCCTAGTTCATGGATAATTTCCATCTCTATTTGATAGAGGTTATGCTCACTGGCATCGAAAAGAATAAGCTGTTTCGGCTTAAAGCGGATTATCTGGCGGCATAATTCCGAGCCGATTGAACCGCCGGCCCCTGTGACCAGAACAGTTTTACCTTCCAGTACATGCTCAATCTTATCCAATTCCAGGCTGACCGGCGGACGGCCCAACAGATCTTTATAAGAGACCTCTCGCATGGATCTGATCGAAAACTGGTCACTGATGATCTCGTTCAAACCGGGCAGCGTTTTATAGTTCACATTACTGGTTCGGCACAACTCTACAATGCGATTCATTTGTTCCCGGCCTGCAGATGGAATCGCTATCAATATTTCATCCGGTTGCATTTTATCGATTATGCGGTGAAGATCACCGATTTCCCCAAGGACTGATATACCGTGGATTCTCTTGCCTATTTTTGTTGGATTATCATCCAGCAGACCAATGATTTGATAGGGAAGAGTGCGATTGTCCTTAACTTCCCTGATGATTTTCTCGGCTGCATCCCCTGCGCCGATGACCAGCAGTTTCTTCCTGCTTTCTGCCGACTTGTTTTTAGAAAAAGGAGCCAATGCCTGCTTTTTATTAAAGAACAAGCGTAGAGAGACCCTTACCCCGGCGATGAAAATAAATGTCAAAAGGCCATCGAGCACAAAAACAGCCCGGGAAAAGCCAATAAATCTATTGATCATCAGGACACAACCCATGGCAATAAAAGTTGTCAGCATGGTGGCTTTAAGGATCTTGACGAGATCAACCAGACTGGTGTAACGCCACATGCCTCGGTAAAGACCGGAATAGTAAAAAACTATGATCTTAAAAGACAGCAACCATGGCAGCACAGTACGAATATTTTGCAGTTGCGCTGCTATTTGCCCCTCGAAACGAATGTAGTAGGCCAAGAGATGGGCGGCAAATAAAAGCAGACAATCCAGCGCCAGCATGATCCAGAAATTAATTTTTCGCAGTTGTTGTAACATTATGTAATTCGCATTTCAGTCAATATGTTTATTATTGGAGGGCACCTTCTTCCCACACAGTCACTACTTTTATAGCCAGCACAGCAGTCAACGCCGTCAACCCAACCAGAAACCTCTCTTCGGCCAGGCAGAAGGCGAAAAATCATTCGCATCTAATGTGCCACCCCTTCTCGCACAACAACCTTCATAAAAGTTTTAATAATTATCTTAAGATCCAAGAAAAAAGAGTGATGCTGCAAATAATACAGATCATACTCTACCTTAATGCGGATAGGAAGCTCGTCCCGGCCATTGACCTGCGCCCAGCCGGTTAAACCGGGGGTAAGCATATGTACGCCCTTTTGTGTCCGGAGTTCAATCAGGTCATCTTGGTTGAACAATGCCGGCCTGGGGCCAACAATGCTCATATCACCCTTTAAGACGCTGAACAACTGAGGAAACTCGTCGAAACTCGATTTGCGGAGGAATTTACCCACTGGCGTCAAAAAACGATCAGGATCATCCAATAAGTGAGTTGCTACCGCCGGGGTATCAACACGCATGGTGCGGAACTTGGGCATTTTAAAGATGTTATTTTGCCGCCCAACACGATCAGACCAATACAGAACCGAACCTTTTGATGTCAATTTTACCAATAGGGCAATAATCAGCATTGGTACACTCAACACAAGGATACCAACCAAAGATATAAAATAATCAAAAACCCGTTTCATCAGATTGGCTTCCTTTAACTATTTATCATTTCAACCAGATTTTGCCCCATTAACAATACTGACAATGATTTTCAATAACGCACAGAATACATCGTAGATCACTTATCTTCCAAATAGGCCTTTGCAGTCCTCTTTAAAGCTTCATCTAAAGTCACTACAGGTTTCCAGCCCAGCAGATCCCGCGCCTGAGAGATATCCACCTGCAACGAACCGCACAGACGCAGCGCCAATGCACGCTTGCCCACCAACACAGCCCCCACCTCCAGCACCCAAGAGGGAACAGGAATCAGCCTCGCCGGACTGCCCAGCGCCCTACCCATGCGGCGCAACAGCTCGGTAGTAGACAAATCCTCCCCATCCCCGGCAAGAAAGGTCTGATTGGCCGCCGCTGGGTGATCTAGGCAAGTGACGATCAAATCCACCAGATTATCCAGCGCAATCAGGCTGCGTTTGTTGTGAATGGCGCCCAACGGCAGGGGGACGCCACCAGTACGCAACCACTGCATCATTCTCTGGAAGTTGGCTTTGACCCCCGGTCCATAGACCAGCGGTGGGCGGATGATCACCACTTCCATGTGGGTTTCCGCCGCCAACTGGCGCAACCCCAGCTCGGCCTCGTGCTTGCTAATACTGTAAGGGTCTTGTGGGCCAGGCACATCATCAGCGGCAAAGGCCTGTCCCAAACGCGTGGATTCGCCATTAACCTTAATAGAGCTGATAAAGACAAAACGGCGTACACCGGCCGCAGCAGCTTGGCGAGCCAGATTCAAAGTACCATCGACATTCACACGGCGAAACTCAGTCAGCGGATCAATCGCTGTGTCGGACATCACATGGACGCGGGCAGCAAGGTGAACTATGGCATCACAACCAAGCAAGCCATGCTGCCAATTGGTATCGGCAGCCAGCGTGCTGATCTTAAAGTTCGATATATTAGGCACCATCTCAGGCAAAGTGTGCCGCGTAGCAGCGACTACTGTTCGACCAGAATGAGCCAGTGCCACACACAGAATGCGGCCAACAAAACCGTTGGCGCCGGTAACCAAAATCACAATTGAGCCTTTCTTTGTTGCATCTAATTTACCCCTGCCAACTCGACAAACCAGCCTTCGAGCCGTTCCATCAATACTTCGCGACTGAACTCCCTGTGTGCGTAGGCGCGGCCATTGCTTCCAAGTATCAACCGCCTGTCCCTTGTCATGGCAGCAAGTTGGAGAACCGCTTGTGCCAAACCAGTCGCATCACCGGCTGGGCATACCAACCCTGCTTCAGCACTTCGAATAACATTAGCCCCTTCACCATCAAGCATACCCAACAAAGGAAGGCTAGCCATCAAATAAGACTGGACTTTTCCAGGGATCGTTAGCGAAAAAGCAGGGTCCCGTTTGAGTGAAACCAGCAAAGCGTCTGCGTGTGCGTAAAACGAAGGCATCCGCTCCACCGGGAAACGGCCAAACAGCAAAAAACACTGCTGCAACCCACGACGCTCGACTTCAGCATGTAACCAGTCCGTCATCCGTCCATCACCCACAACCAGCCAACGTATGGCTGGATTGTGCTTCAAACTTTCTGCCGCATCGAGTACCGCCGGGAAGTCCTGCGCCTCCCCTACATTACCTGCGAACAGGACATTAAACGCACCTTCCACATTGGGGACTTCAGGTGCATACTTGAGATCGTCTTGGCAAAACACATCCTCAGCCCAACTCGGGAAGTAGCGAATCTTGCTTGAGTCATCACAATATTTGGCAATATTTTCAAGAAAACCTCTCGACTGACCCAGCACCAAAGCGCAGCGGTTATAAATAAATCTAACCAAGCGGCCAATTGCAGTCAATACCCTAGGGGAACGCACCACACCTACTGCAGCCAGCGTCTCTGGCCATAGGTCAAGCGCCCAAAAAACCACGGGGGCCTGTTTCAACCGTCCAAGCAAAACAGCAGGAATACCCACTGTCACGGGCGAAGGCTCAAAAACGAAAATGACATCAAAAAGTTGTCCACGCAGCCGCCAAGGGCCAAAAAAGCATGCGCCCAACACAAAGCTCAGGTAATTGAGCAGCAAACGTAGGGAGCCACTGCCACGGGTAAACATGGGAACTCTGCACACTTTTGCGCCAGCGTAATAGTCAAATGCCTTGCGGTCTGTCTTAAAAGCGTCAAAAACTTTGCCAGCTGGGTAGTTTGGAATCCCCGTCAACACCGTCACTCCATGACCGCGTTTCACCAATTCCTGGGTCAAGTCATTCACCCGGAAGTTTTCAGGCCAAAAATATTGGCTAACGATTAAAATTCTCACAGCGCTTCAGCAGATTTTCTTCCACACCACACGGTTCACATAGTCCGTGTAACTATGAATAATCCGTACCATTTTGTCTGACACATTGGGAATACTGTAGTCAGCCACTTGGCGAAGCAAGCGCATATCGCCGCGCGGCTGGCTTTCCAGGATGGCCAAGGCTTGCATCACACGATCAGTCTCCAGACCAACCATCATCACGGCAGCTTCTTCCATGCCTTCTGGGCGCTCGTGCGCTTCGCGGATGTTGAGGGCTGGGAAGTTGAGGATGGAAGACTCTTCGTTGATGGTGCCGCTGTCTGACAACACCGCTTTGGCAGCTATTTGCAGCTTATTGTAATCCTTAAAGCCCAGCGGTTTGAGCAATTGCACATTGGTATTAAACTTGGCACCCATCGCGTCGATCCGTTTCTGAGTCCGCGGGTGTGTGGAGACGATGACCGGGATTCCGTAGTGCTCCGCTATCATATTGAGCACCGTCACCAACTTGCCGAAATTCTGGTCCGAATCGACATTTTCTTCCCGGTGGGCGCTGACGAGGAAGAAGTCGCCTTCCCGCAAGACTAACCGATTAAGTATGTCGGCACGCTCGATGCCAGCACGGTAATAGGTGAGTACCTCGTACATCGGGCTTCCGGTCTTAATGACGAGATCTGGAGACAACCCTTCCCGCAAAAGATACTCCCGTGCGATCGAGCTATAAGTCAGGTTAACGTCTGCAGTGTGGTCAACGATCTTTCGATTCGTTTCTTCCGGCACCCGTTGATCGAAGCAGCGGTTACCAGCTTCCATGTGAAATATGGGAATTTTTCGACGTTTCGCCGGAATCGCCGCCAAGCAACTGTTGGTATCTCCAAGGATCAGCAACGCCTCCGGTTGCTCCGACGCAAGCACAGCATCCACCTCAATAATGACCTTACCAATGGTCTCGGCAGCATTAACGCCAGCCGCGTTGAGAAAATAGTCGGGTTTACGTATTTCCAGGTCCTTGAAGAAGACCTCGTTAAGTTCATAGTCGTAGTTCTGCCCGGTATGCACGAGCACATGGTCAACGTGGCGGTCCAGTACGGCCACCACACGGGAAAGGCGGATAATTTCCGGCCGGGTGCCTACAACCGTCAAAACTTTCATCCTTTTCATGTCAAACCTTGCAAGTAATTGTATCGGGATGGGCGCGATCGAAAATCTCGTTCGCCCAGAGCATCACGATCATCTCCGTATCGCCAACGTTTGTAATGTTATGCGACCAACCAGGTACGGTTTCCACTACCTGCGGAGTTTCACCAGAGGTCAGAATTTCATACGTTTCGTTGGTCAAAATTTGCCTAAAATCAAAACGAGCCGAACCTTTAATGACCAAAAACTTTTCGGTCTTACTGTGGTGATAATGCCCACCACGCGTCACGCCCGGATGCGCAGTGAAATATGAGAACTGGCCCGAATCTTTGGTTTTAAGCATTTCCACAAACACACCGCGTGGATCCTCATATTTAGGCACCTCGTAAGCGAAAGCCGCTGGCGGGAAATAGCTCACATAGGTGGCATACAATGCCCGCATCAGCCCCGTGCCTACCGGAGCGGACACCAGCGTGGTACGGCTATTGCGGAAAGTTTCGATCAGCTCTGCCACCGCGCCCACAGTGGTGGTGTATTCCACCGGTACCCTGCAGAGTTCCCCCACCACCACCGGAGGCAGGGTTTGCAACATACGAAGAAAATCGTCCACCACA
Source organism: Thermodesulfobacteriota bacterium (assembly GCA_039714535.1). Classification (GTDB taxonomy): domain Bacteria; phylum Desulfobacterota; class Desulfobulbia; order Desulfobulbales; family JAGXFP01; genus JAGXFP01. The sequence goes on from JBDLJC010000003.1 coordinate 20,519, forward strand.
TCATCCACATACACCAGCTTCAATACCGCATTGCCGTCATTGACCTTGATGGAGATGCCACGTGCAATGTTGTGGCAAAACGTGGCCACGGCAGAATTGTAGTTAGGTTTGCACCATTTGCCAAAAACGTTGGGCAAGCGATACACATAAACCGATGCGCCGGTTTGTTCTGCATACCGCCAAACGGCATTTTCAGCAGCGCGCTTGCTATTGCCGTATGGGTTATCAAGTGTAGCCTGGATTGAAGAGGGAAGAATCACCGGCACCTGGCGTCCACAATTTACAAGGGCTTGGCACAAGTTCTCGGTGAGCCCAGCGTTGCCCGTGGCAAATTCATCCGGTGACTGAGGGCGATTAACCCCAGCCAGATGAACCACCGCATCAATATCTGCCACCAGCGCAGACAGGTCTTTTTCTGGCGTTTGGCGCGAAAACTTCACAACTTCAATATTATCCAACTCGCCAAGACGAACAATCAGGTTTTTCGCAACAAACCCTTCAGCACCAGTCACCAACACCTTCATCGGTCATTCCTCCGGGGCGATATACTCACCCCGCTCCAAGGCTTTCACAAAACTGAGTTTGTGCAATAGGGCCTTCATCTCTTCCACATCGAGCCGTATTGTATTGTGTGAGTTGTAATCCACAGCCTCAGAAATCCGCACTTCACCTTCTTCAACAAACTTGCCGTAGTTCAGGTCGCGCAAATCCGGCGGCACACGGTAGTAGCCATCCAAATCCTCAGCAGCAACCATTTCTTCGCGGCTTAATAGGGCCTCATAAAGCTTTTCCCCATGGCGAGTGCCGATAATACGAATTTCATGATTTGGAACGCCAATCAGTTCAGTAAGCGCTTTCGCCAAAGTCTCGATGGTAGCTGCGGGGGCCTTCTGAATAAAAATATCTCCTGGCTTGCCATGTTTAAAAGCATACAGAACCAAATCTACGGCATCATTCAGCGTCATCATAAAACGCGTCATGGCTGGGTCGGTAATCGTAATCGGATTACCCGCACGGATTTGATCGACAAACAGGGGGATCACCGAACCACGGGAGGCCATCACATTGCCGTAGCGAGTCGCACAAATAACTGTTGAATCACTGCCACGAGATTTGGCAACAATGACTTTTTCCATCATCGCCTTTGAAATCCCCATTGCATTAATCGGGTAAACCGCTTTGTCAGTACTCAGGCAAACAACCCGCTTCACGCCAGTCGCAATCGCAGCCTCAAGAACATTCTCAGTGCCTAGAACATTTGTTTTAACAGCCTCTAGTGGATGAAACTCGCAGGATGGCACCTGTTTAAGTGCTGCGGCATGGTAGATATAGTCAACGCCTCGCACAGCATTTAACACTGACTGATAATCCCTGACGTCTCCAATATAAAACTTGAGCTTAGGATTGTTGTAGTGCTTGCGCATGTCGTCCTGTTTTTTTTCATCCCGGCTGAAAATGCGAATTTCTCTAATATTGGTGTGGAGGAAACGGGTCAACACCGCATTACCAAAGGAACCTGTTCCTCCAGTGATTAAGAGTACTTTATCTTCAAACATAATAGGTTCACTTTCAAATGTATTAGTTATATTGAACTGATAATTGCACGGACATAACTTTCTAAATTTTCCAAAGTCCTCGGTTTTGTCTGTAGCTTGATAAATAAACAAGCAATCTAGAAAAATTTGAAAATTTATTAGGTCCAAGTAGCCGTAATATTATTCGCATAATAAAATTTACAAATAAAAAACTTTTTTTGTAGGAAGACATATCACCGGATCCCTCAGGAGAGTATTTGTGATGACTTTTACAAATCAGATGATTTCGTTTTGCAAATAAACCAACAGGCCCCACTGAATCGAAAGGATCAACGTGATCAGGTAGTTCATTGCCTACGCATGCGTAGGCACGTCGAAGTGTTGGCGAAATATAATCACCGTTACTCATGTAATCAAAGCCATATTTAACAATTGAAATTGTTTTTTTATTCTTTATCAGTGCGTCTTTATAAATCAGCGCTAACTCAACCAAACAGCTACCTTTGTATCCATCTCTGTTGAATGACCGCTTGCTTAAAAGCTCTGGATTTCCTTCATCAAATGAGCTGAAATGGAAAAAGATCAACGGATACTTGTCGTTTACAAAATAATTATCATTCATATCTTTACTAATTTGACGTTCATTCAAATTCCAAAATGCAACATTGTAGCCTAAGTTGAATGAAACATATAAATCTTGAAAAAAACACGGCGCTATACTCACCCACTTCTGATCTGTTGATAAACCAAACTGGGTCTCAAAATAGCAAAAACGCCGACATCTATCACCCCACCAATTCAGAAAATAGATAGCTTGCTCGGAGTTCCTCACTGCATAAAAACCAAGATTAAAAGAACCAAATCGCAACATACCAATATCACTATCGGGCGAATTATTAGAATGCGGAATCGTATAATGAGGAGTCAACACGATGGCATGTTCGTCCAGGTCATTAAGAATCGGTGCCACAGAGTGATACAGGCAAGTGTCAGGATCTAAAAATATTACTTTCTGATACTTTTCAAGTAGCTTTAGTGTTAATCCCGGCTTTAAGCTGGTACTAAATTCGGTAATATCGTATTTGAACGCCAACTCATATAAGTCAGTAAAACCGACATCTTCTATCCAAATAAATTCAGCACAGGATTCAGGTAGATCAACATCGACTTTTCTATCGACAATATAGATATGGAGCTTCACCTTGTTGTACTTTAATAAAGACTCAGCAAGCACCAAGGCTTTAGGTAGATAGGCTAAATTCGTTACCGTGAAAACAGCATAGTCATTACAAGATTCTATGTTCACATCAAATCCTTTTTTCAAATATCCAACCGACCGTTCTAACAAAAATTTGCGTTGCAATATAAATTATTAGCAATTTAAATATTTCGGAGAAAAACTTTAGCCGCCTTGCGATAATCGATTTAAATAAAAGTTTTAAACTAGCCGAACACGTATCAATAACTCTTCTTCGCGAATACGCTCGCATTAAAAATGTCCGGCCTAGCACATTATATTCCACATCATCTTGTTCTAAGGAGTGGTCAAAACCAGGAGTGGAAGAAAATTCACCAATTTCAAAACCATGAATCTGCGAATTCAGACAAAATTCATAATCCACACAATCTACAAAGTATCTATCGTTATGCCAGTTTAATTTTTTTACGTTTTCCAGAAAAAACAAGCTGCCGCTATTGATGGCCAATGACACGTTTTTAAAATGGTTCTTCGCATTGGGGTCGTCGAGTGCCGTGTAATCTTTCGAACTGAATAAAATCGCACTATATTTCAATCCTAAAACTAAGTTAGTTTCGTAGTATTCCTCAATAAAGTATAGGGTGTCAACGTTAAAAACCGTATCTTGGTCAAAGAAAACAAGTGCTGGATGTTGATCGTAATAAGCTTGAGCACAGACTGAGGCCATTCCACGACCAAGACCAACATTTTTGCCACAGGTCAAATAGACGACATCTCCTCTATTTTTTGCAAATTCTTTTGCATCTATTTTTTCTGGAGAATTGTCGTAAACATACACAGAGAAGCCCAAACGAGATGCTTCATGTATTCTATTTAATTGATTGAGATTGGGATCGTAAATAACAAATCCAATTGCAATTTTTCTGAGCATAAATCTTTGGGGGTAAATTTGAATTAAAGTGGGCCGGGAAAAATGTTTTTTGCGTTTCAAACTTCTTATTTTTTTAATTTCAAATAAACAAACTTAGGCACGTCGTAATGCACCTCAGACAAAACAACGAAAAATGAAACCAATAAAAATAAAAATCTTGTTGCTTCATTAATTTCAAAAATTCTCAGTTTGACATGACCAATTAAAAAAGAAACACATATTACAAGTGGGAAATAAATAAAGATTTGTGAAATAATCCCTTTTGCACAGAGGGTTCGGACAACATCAATCAATCTTTTTGCAAAAAGGATGAATAATGTATACAGGGATAGTGAAAGTATTAAACCGCCTGTATATAAAGTCTGTATATAACCAACATCGGTGTACAAATTTTCTTTTTCTGGAACTAGAATATCACCTCGGCCAAATATAAAATCCGAAAAACTGAAATCAGAAAGTATTTGAAAATTTGCAAGATCTTTTACTGTTTCACTTCCTTCTTGTGAAAAAAAACTAGAAAAACCATCTTCAATTACCCACTTTCTAAAATACTTAACTAGATCATCAAATTGATCACCTGCCTCAAAAAAACTTAACAGATAGAATATGAAAACAATAATCAAAGCTGAACTAGCAATTCTCTTTATACCTTGAACACCACTAAAAACGATATAAATTAATAGTCCAATAAAAAGGGGGATAAATCCGATCCGAGCATTTAATGCTATTAGAATAAATACAGTAATAGCCAGTAATGACAGAAAAATTTTTGATTTGATAACATTACTAAACAAACAAAACGAAAAAATTAAAGCCACAGTGAATGGGAACCATGCCAAATATGTATAAGCAATCGCAAATCCTCTTTTGGAAAATAATTGCTCATTCATCAAGACATGTTGATCACTGTAACCATTTACATAAATAAAAATGATACTTTTAAAATCAGGTGCAAAAACCATCATTACTGAAATTATAAATTCAATTGATAAAATTGCCACTAACACATATACAAAGTCAGCAGTGTTAATCTTTATTTTTTTTGCTATATCTGAAAGTACGTACGCAGGGATAACTCCATCAATTAAAATACGAATTAGATAGAAACTAAAGTTTTCTCTAGAAAACTCAATACCTTGCAGCGCTTCTAAAAAAAATAAATAATAAAAAATAAATAAGATTAAGACAATCTCATTCAGCCATGTTTTAATAAATTTCGGCACAAGGCCATAGCAGCCAATATAAACCACAGACATTATGGAAATAAAAACACTTATCGGTATCCCTGAAATTTTTATGCCATAAGCAAATAAATATAGAAAAACCAAGATGGTGAATAATATTTTCAAAATGGCAACCTTAAACCTGACGACTTGCACGATTATAAAAGCTGTTATTTTGTTTTCAGTCTCCGCATGAGTTCTCGGTAGGCATAGCCTGGAAAATCGAAACCAAAACGCATCAAACAAGTCACCGGGATACCTTTTGAAAAACCGATATAACAGGCTTTAGTTATATAGCGGCCACCTAGTTTAAATCTTCGCTGCAAAAACAATCCAAAAGCTTTTTTAACGCAATTTTGACAAACAAATTTCGATCTGTTTTTTAAAGAGAAATACTTTCTGACTACTTTTCGCGTCATGGGCTGCATAAACCCGTTGGTTCTATGCAATTGAGTTTCATGAACTCTATATAAAAAAGCATATCTATCTAAAAACTCATATTCTCTTTCTGCCATAAGCGCTTGGAATATACGAATATTTAACGACCAATCATCAGATCCTGTTTCCTCATCAAAACCCCCAAGATTCAATAAAAAATCACGCTTTATTAACATGGCTTGAATATAAAAACCAGGAGCGGTACTTAAAAGATGATCCCGAGTAGAGGCTATGCCGCGCTTCAGGTAAGGCTTAATAAGCTTGTGGGCATCGCCAAATATTCTTCCATCTGACTGAAAACGCCCATTGGAATAGAGCACTTTTAGCATTGGTTCTAACTCAAACCATCGCACCTCCTGATTCAACCGTTCAGGTAACATCATATCGTCTGATGCCAGGAAGCCAATAATTTGGCCCGTGGAATGTTTCAAAGCCCGGTTAAGGGCTCGGCAAATTCCTGCATTTTCTTGCTCAACAACAATCATTACAATCGGGGATATCACCGCCAATCTAGAGATAATCTCACGAGAATTATCTATAGACCCATCATCCACTATTACAAGTTCTAAATTTGAATAATCTTGCTCCCACACACTACGTATAGTTTCTTCAATAAAAGCTGCATGGTTATAACAAGGGATCAAAATGCTTACTTTTGGATGGTTGTCAGCTTGCATTAGACATCTCCATCCGCCGCAATTTATTTTTCACTAGACACCCCATTCCGCAATATTTTATCGCATAGGCTATGGGTACCCCATTTAAAGAGAGATCTATAGCCGGCGCAGTTGACGAGCTAAATAGTCCGATATCACAATCGAAACCCATTTTTTCAAATGAACGGTACAGGTATTCTTGAACGCCTCTTGTATCATTTACCAATAATATTTTCATTTAGCCGCCTTACCCCTTCAGCACTGTTACCCGAGACTCAATGAATACATTCTTGCCAATCTTAACTGGAGCGCATTCATACGCCCCCGCTAATCGTCGTTCGGGATGAAGGTCATGAAAGTCCGAGTCATAAACAGTGAACTCTGTACCTATCAGCGTGTTGGCTCCGATGCGGATACTGCCGCGCTCGGCAATAGATACTGCATTGTTGTTGATCCATATACCATCTTCAATTCCAATGCTTGCGGCAGCATCGCGTGCTTCGATATGAATATCGCCGTTCAAATAATAGGGAGATGCAAAAAACCAAGTGCAGTACCATAATGCAACCCTTCCATGCCAGATCATCAGCACGGGCTGGTTGAATCGGGCCAAGCTCTCGCAATGATGAATATCCGAAAAAAATTGTACTTTCAGATACGCAACTGCTGATACATCTTGATTGGCTGCAACCGTAATCGGCATCGCAAACGATAAAGCAATTATGGCTTATGATTGACAATGCACCATCTCCATCCGCCGAATTTCATGCACAACCCAATATGCCACATACAACCAACATATTAAATAGTTTACTGCATAGGCAATTGGGACTCCTTGCAAACCCCACCTATTGACAAAAAGCCAACTAAGCAGAACAAACGAAATTGAAAAAATAATTTCGACACTCAAGAAAGCTTTCACCATTCCTCGACCAATCAAGACATATCCAGTTACCCAAGCACCTATCTTGATCACATCACCTGCCAGTTGCCACGGAAACAACTCCCGCATGGGCAAGAAATCTGGGGTGAACAGGGTGTAGATGATGATGTCCCGCAACAGGAAAATCGTTACCGCACCCACGACGACTATAGGCAGGACGAAGCGATACACCTTGATAATTTCGATCTTCATTTCATGAGCCGTTCTTATTTCGGCCAAGCGAGGCAGGAAATAAACCGACAGCGTAGTGGTCACCAGCATTAAATAAATCTCGCTAATCTTCCAACTGGCCTGCCAATAGCCTGCGGCAGTTAACCCCAGATTGGTTACCAGATGATCTCGGATTAACATGAAAGTGATAGGCATGGTAAGAGCAGAAGTCAGCCCCATCAAGCCAAACCCCGATAGCTCGCGCAAGGCGGGGCGATTCATCTGACCCCAAAGAAACCTGGCCTTGAACCAATCGCGTCGCGCGACTATCGCCGCTGTAGACAGCAGCACGATGGCGGGGTTAATCGTAAAGGCAACCAGCGTACCGTACAGGCCAAAGTTAAAGGCCAGCAACCCTGTCACCAGCATACTGATCAAACTGCCGATAATGTTAACCGTGACATAAATGCCGACTTCTTTTTTGCCATTGACGATGGCCAGCAATAGGTTGTTGGCGGCCATAGCAGGCAAGGTGAGTGCCAACCAGACAAAGACACTGGACATGTCCGCCCGATGCAAAAGCCATGGAGCCAGACTATTACCAATAACCAGCAGGCTGACAGCCGCAATTAACGATGCGCCCAAAGATAATCGTATCGCAGTTTGCCAGACGGCATGTTGCTTGGCTTCATCATCAAAATGTTGGGCGGTCGCCTTGGTGACTCCCGTCGCCACCACACCACCGGCAAGGTTGACCACGATTGAAACTGCATTCTGAAACTGCCCGATGATGGCGTATCCGGCTGGGCCAACATAGACCGCCAATATCTTGTTAAGCACAAGAGCACTCGCAACTTTCACCGCAACGGCGATGCCGTTGAGCAGGCTGGTTTTGACCAAAGTCATTCAGCTGCTACCGGTGCTTTGCGACTGGCCACTATCACCTGGTTGGTTTGCTCCAGCGTCATGCTCGGGAACATGGGCAGACTCAACACCTCCTCATGAATTCGCTCGGCGATGGGGAATGCCCCTTTGCCAAACCCAAGGTCGGCATACGCACCCTGTAGATGTGGCGGGATCGGGTAATGAATCAGGGTACCGATATCCGCTTGGTTGAGGTGCTGCTGGAATTTTTTACGCGCCTTGCTGCGTACGACGAACAGATGCCAAACCGGCTCTGCCCAATCGGGAACGAATGGAAGTATCAAACCGATGTTTGATAGGCCAGTCAGATATTGGGCTGCAATGGATCGACGCGCTTCATTCACACTATCCAAGTGTTGCAGTTTGACGCGCAACACCGCCGCTTGCAGGGTGTCCAGCCGACTATTGAAACCACGGACGTCATTGACATATTTTACCCGCGAACCGTAGTTGCGCAATACACGGATGTGCTCCGCAATTTCCGGATCATCTGTAGTAATTGCGCCACCATCACCATACGCCCCGAGATTCTTGCCGGGGTAAAAACTCCACGCAACCACATCGCCATGCGCGCCGAGCCGCTTGCCTTTGTAGTGTGCACCGTGCGCCTGCGCGCCATCTTCTAGCACTTTCAAATCATGCCTGCGCGCAATCGCTAGAATTGGATCCATGTCGGCTGGTTGCCCATACAGATGCACGGGCAGAATGACTTTGGTGCGCGGGGTAATGGCTGCTTCAATGCGCGCAGGGTCGATGTTGTAGGTCGCGGCATCTGGCTCAACTGGAATCGGCGTTGCACCGCACTGGCTGACCGCCAGCCAAGTGGCAATATAAGTGTTGCTCGGCACGATCACTTCATCACCTGCACCTACTCCCAGCGCCAACAGTGCTAGATGCAAGGCATCCAGACCATTCGCCACTCCCACGCAATGCTTCGCTGCACAATAGGCGGCATATTCTTGTTCGAAGGCATCCACTTCTTCGCCCAGTATGTACCAGCCCGAGTCAAGCACGCGCTTGATCGCGGCATCAATTTCATCCCTTAATTCTGAGTAGGGGCCTTGTAAATCAAGAAAGGGGACGTGTTTAATTGTATTGTCCATAAAAGTTTTAACGGCTCCAGATTACATTCTCACGTACAACGCGGACTGGATTTCCCGCCAGCAAATTAAATGGTTTATATTCTCTGCCTAATACCAATGATTTTGCCCCAATCACACAACCATCACCAATTTTGGCTCCAGGTAAAATTGAACAATCATGGCCAATCCATACATGGTTACCAATACTCACCGGCCTAAATCGTTTTGTACCTGACAATTCATGCCAATTTGAATCGGTAATGCAGCAACCCCAAGCGATGATGCAGTCATAGCCAATTTCAATGGATTTTTCGGACATTATGCGCGTTTCACATGTGATGCCACTTCCAGTCGAATTTAACCTACCCTTTATGTTTATAACCGCCCCAGCGTCAGCAAGGATCAAGGTACCCTGACCTATAACCAATTCGTTTTCAACTTTTAATGTTGCATTTGCGCTAATATTAATCGAAATTGGTGCATTTCCTTGCCCCCACGATTCAAAAATAATTTTGTCTTCTATCAGAATTTTCCCTGATTTCGCTTTGCTTATAAATACGGGGATAAAACGCCCGTTATAAACAAAACGCAAAGGAAAGCAACTACCAGTGGCTACTTTGGTTAACCAAATTGTATAAGGTACAGTAATTAAAGCTCTAGACAATGACCTCACCTGCCTTAGTACTCTTCGCAAAATCGATTCTTTTTTTACAAAGCGCAGGAGAAAACCTTTTAACGACATTTTAGAGCCCTTAAATATTCGCTGTAGTTGCGGTAATAGTCAGATTCTTCATAAATATTTGAAGCCAAAACCATACAAACCGAGCCAGAAGAAAAGTTATCCAGCTCACGCCACATCATTGGACATACGTAAAGCCCTTGGTACGAACGATTCAAATGGAATCGTTTCTTTTCAACACCGTCGTCTAAGATCACATCGAAGCTACCAGACATGGCAATTATTAGCTGATTCAATGCCTTGTGGGCATGGCCACCTCGTTCAGCACCACCGGGAACATCGTACAAGTAATACACACGGCTGATATCAAAAGGAATATGCCGATTCCCCTCGATAAAAGTCAGATTGCCGCGCGGGTCTGAAATTTTTGGCAATTCGATAATTTTGCACTGCTCAATAGACATCAGTCATCACCACTCAACGGTTACGATTTCGGGAAGATATTTTTTGTATTTAAGGCGTGCTGCCAATACTTTTTGGATGCTAATTTGATATAAGTAATCGTTTGTTGTTTCACCCACACGCTCGGCACCAAATCGTTCGTGAAACCGCCACACATTCTCGTTGCCTCTACGTACGTCGAAATGCGCTGCTCGAAACCCAAGATGATCGATGGCATATGAATAAACCATCAAAGCGGATTCTATTGCGGCCGATCGAGGAGCGCCATCTTTCAATATCCAACTTCCCCAACAAAAACTATCAGAATGTGCATCGTAGAGCCGGATTGTGCCCAGCGGCACACTATCTTTGGTTTCGATGATGAAATAGGCTTGATCAGTTTTTCCAGCGTAGTCAGTAAGCCATGCTACTTGCTGACTGAATTCTGGGGTTGTCTGACTCAAATATCTCGACTTATTGCTGTCTGTTCTAAGCGAGAGAATAAAGTCAGTATCGGTTACTTCCGCATTACGAAACACAAGAGTCTTTCCCCGTACCCAATGCGCCTTCTGTATCGCCCTGTTTCTAGGTACGTTCATCGGCAGCTCCCACATACAAGACAATCCGGGCCGGATTTCCTAACACAACAGTCTTGATTGGAAGCGACCTTGTCACGATGGCCCTCGCGCCAATCATGGCACTTTCGCCGATCGTGATACCGGGTAGGATTACCGCCCCCCCCAATAGATGTGCCAGATTTCACAAATGTCTGAAAAAACTGTTCGGGATGCACCTTGGAGCGAGGAAACAAGTCGTTGGTGAAAGTGACGTTTGGCCCGATGAAGGCGTTGTCTTCTATACGTACGCCGTCCCAAAGCTGCACGCCACTTTTAACAGTAACGTTATCGCCAATCACCACATCATTTTCGATCAATACCTGCGCGCAGATGTTGCAATTGGCACCAATTTCGGCCTTAGCAAACACAACGCAAAACTGCCAAATTCGGGTGTCTGAACCGATGTTTTTGCTTTGGACATCGGACAACGGATGAATTTTCATTGTCATTAAAAACCTCTTTTTTCCCCTACATATCTCGAAAGATTTCGGATTGAAGATAAACTATGGGGACACACCCATAGTTCACTAACTCACACCTCAAAAGTTCGGCATGTGTAAGGTTGTCAATTCTTGCTTTTGCAAAGCACCCCTCTAACAATAGATAGAGGTGGCCAAGTTCACCTTTGCGCAACCGAACGTTAAATTGGGCACAACAGCAACAACATTTAGGGGCAACATAAAATGCTACTTAAAGTTAAGTTGCAAGTAATCATCATATGCTTGTTTGATACCGTCCTGGAGATTTATTGACGCTTTCCAACCTAGTTTGTTTATCCGGTTTACAGCAAGTAGCTTCCGAGGTGTTCCATCCGGTTTCCCTTTATCAAAAAAAAGATCACCCTTATACCCCACTACTTCTTTGACTAGTTGTGCTAACTCCTCAATTGTCTGATCTTTGCTACAACCAATGTTAATTAATGGTGGCTTGTGATTTGTGAGAAGTGACAAAAAAACATCGTCTGACAGATCCGCTAAGAACACCGTCGCATCAGCCATATCGTCACTATATAGAAATTCACGGCGAGGTTTCCCTGTACCCCAGACTACGACCTGTTTTAACCCTTGACTCTTGGCTTCGTGCATCTTGCGGATTAGGGCAGGAAGAACATGGGAGTTATCCAAGTCATAACTGTCACCGGGGCCGTAAAGGTTGGTGGGCATAACGGCCAAGTACTGGGTCTTATATTGGCGATTATAGGCCCAACACATCTCGATGCCGGCAATCTTCGCTACAGCATAGGGTCGGTTGGTTGGTTCCAAAGGCCCGGTCAGGAGATACTCTTCCTTCATGGGTTGCGGGCAGTCTCGCGGGTAAATGCAAGATGAACCAAGAAACAGTAATCGTTTGACTCCGGTTTGATATGATTCGTGAATGACATTGGTCTGAATGGCCAGGTTCTGGTGGATAAACTCAGCAGGGTAGGTGTTATTGGCAACTATGCCACCAACCTTGGCGGCAGCCAGAAAGACATATTCCGGCCTCTGGTCCGCAAAAAAAGACCTGACAGCGACCTGGTCGGTAAGATCCAGTTGCGAATGGGTCCGAGTGATTATATTGACATACCCCTCTGCCTTAAGGGTGCGCATAATGGCGCTGCCCACCAGGCCCCTATGACCGGCAACGTATATCCTGGAGTCTTTTAGCATCGTAGTCAAGGCTACTCGTGATGATTGAAAACAGCGTAGCCCTTGCGCTTGACAAGCTCATCTCGTTCCGCAGTCTTCAAATCTTCGCGGACCATCTCGGCCACCAGTTCCTGGAAAGTTATTTTAGTCGTCCAGCCTAGCTTTTCTTTGGCCTTGCTGGCGTCGCCCAAGAGAGTCTCAACCTCGGTCGGCCGGAAATAACGGGGATCAACCTGGACGATACAGTTGCCCTTGTTATCATAACCTTTCTCGTCCAGCCCTTCGCCCTTCCAGGAAACAGGCAGCCCTATCTCAATGGCTGCCGCATCGACAAAATCCCGGACACTGTATTGCTCCCCACTGGCAATAACAAAATCTTCAGGTTCGTCCTGCTGCAACATCAACCACTGCATCTCGACATAATCTCTGGCATGACCCCAGTCACGCTTGGCATCCAAATTGCCAAGGAACAGACAATTCTGCAGACCGAGCTTTATTCTCGCCAAGGCCCGGGTAATCTTTCTGGTGACAAAAGTCTCACCCCGGACCGGTGATTCATGATTGAAAAGGATACCGTTACAGGCATAGATACCGTAAGCCTCACGATAGTTTACCGTTATCCAATAGGCATAAATCTTGGCCGCGGCATATGGCGAGCGGGGATAGAACGGGGTGGTTTCCTTTTGCGGAGTTTCCTGGACCTTGCCGAAGAGCTCCGAAGTTGAGGCCTGATAGAACCTGGTTTTTTTCTCGAGACCCAGGATTTTAATGGCCTCAAGCAAACGTAATGTGCCAAGGGCATCTGAGTTGGCCGTGTATTCAGGTTCCTCGAAAGAAACCGCTACATGACTCTGGGCCGCCAGATTATAGATTTCATCCGGCTGTACCGCCTGAATGATCCGGATCAGACTGCTTGAGTCGGTCATATCACCATAATGAAGGATAAAATCGCGCTTATTCTCATGGGGATCCTGATAGAGATGATCTATGCGCTCGGTATTAAAAGAAGAGGCTCGGCGTTTCAAACCATGTACCTCGTAACCTTTCTCCATCAGAAACTCGGCCAGATATGATCCGTCCTGGCCGGTCACCCCGGTGATTAATGCTTTCTTTCTCATACTCATGTCCCGGCAAATTTTTTATGAATCTGCTTAATGGATTTGACCAAATAAGCCCAATCCGCCAGATGGTTAACCTCTAAGCTTGGCAATATAGCGGTCAATTTACTCAACAACCGCTGTTATCGTCCCAGCTAAAACATCTATCCGGCCTAAGGGCTAGGGATAATATTGTTTTTCAACAACATACATAAGTTTACAAATAAATATGAGGCCATGCAAAAAAAATCAGATTACACCTTCCAGCACCTCAACTTTTTCACCGAGATGAGTAAATCACCTTTATCGTTCTGTGTAATTTCTGCTAATCCAGTCCCGATAACTTCCGTCGACAACCGCATGCCACCAGGTTTGGTTGTTGAGATACCACTCAATGGTTTTCCTTATCCCGGTTTCAAATGATTCCGCCGGGATATACCCTAGTTCAACCTTACTTTTAGTGGCATCTATCGCGTACCTTCGGTCATGACCGGGACGGTCCTTAACAAAATCAATGAGAGATTCTGAATGTTTGTGATGAAGTATCGGGGTTTTGGGAAATTCTTTCTGTAAGCCATGATCCTTTGCCATAATTTCATCAACGGTTTCACAAACCAGTCTGACGATATCGATATTTTTCCATTCGTTATTGCCGCCGATATTGTACATCTCGCCGACCCTGCCTTTCTTGATGACCAGGTCAATACCGCGGCAATGATCATCAACATAAAGCCAGTCTCGAACGTACAGACCATCTCCATATATTGGCAAAGGCTTGCCATGCAGGATGTTGATAATGATCAGGGGGATAAGCTTCTCGGGGAACTGATAAGGACCATAATTATTTGAACAGCTGCTGGTGGAAACCTGCAACCCATATGTATGATAATAGGCCCGCACCAAATGATCGGAAGAAGCCTTGCTGGCTGAATATGGCGAATTAGGTGCATACGGATTTTTCTCAGTAAAAGGCGGGTCATCCGGCTCCAGAGAACCATAAATTTCATCGGTTGACACATGATGGAAACGATGGTTCTTGAATCCTCCCGGGCCATCAAGCCAGACCTTGCGAGCTGCCTTAAGCAGGGAATGGGTGCCAACGATATTGGTTTCGACGAACATGTCGGGGGCATGGATGGATCGATCAACATGCGACTCTGCCGCGAAATTAACAATTGTGTCAAGTTCATGCTCTAGCAGCAGCTTTTCGACAATATCCTGATCACATATATTGCCATGAACGAAGTGATAGTGGTGATTACCCTCAACAGAAGAGAGATTGGCCGGATTGCCGGCATAGGTCAGGGCATCCAATACTACTATTTCATCATCCGGATAGTTATCGAGCCAGTACTGGACGAAATTTGCCCCGATAAAACCGGCACCACCGGTAACAAGTAATTTATTCATCTTCATGTCCCTTGAAATTCCGCAACATTTTACGCAGATTGACTCGCCAGTGGGGCGGCGTGTAGTTTAATGCATCCGTCATACTATCTTTATTCAGAACAGAATATGACGGCCTTTGCGCTGGGGTGGGATAATCATTCGTCCGAATCGGCTTTATTGTAATTTTGCTTTTCAATATATTAAGTGCAAGCGCCTCTTCATAGATTGCCGAGGCAAAATCATACCAACTGGCTACCCCGCTATCGGTCCAATGATGCTTTCCGGAAAGCCCCGCTTCCACACTACGCCAGATCCCTCTGGCAAGTTCATTGGCCCAGGTTGGCGTGCCAATCTGATCAGACACAACACCTAACTCGCGATGTTTACCCATGAGACGCAGCATTGTTTTAACAAAATTGGGGCCATGCACAGAATAAAGCCAAGAGGTTCTTATGATTAGTGCATCGGCAAGCAAGGCCGCGACGCGTTCCTCTCCAGCTAACTTGCTGGCGCCGTATACACCAAGAGGATTAGGCTTATCCTCTGGCAGATAAGGCCTGCACCTGGAACCATCAAAAACGAAATCGGTTGAGATGTGGACCAATCTGGAACCTGTTTTACCAGCAGCTTCAGCCAGAAATGCAACACCATCACGATTAACACTATAAGCTCTCTCAGATTCAGATTCGGCCCTATCAACGTCGGTGTAAGCAGCCGAATTAATTATCACATCAGGATTTAACGACTCAATGGTCTTATTAACAATATCTTGGTTAACGATATCGAGTTCATTTGAAGTAAAGACATGCAAGTCCACACCCACGGGAGAATTAAGGAGTAACTCTTTACCTAACTGCCCTCCTGCGCCGGTGATAACAACTTTCAAGGGTAACTCTCAGCGTCTTTAAAAGACAATCCGGCCTTGTCTTTTCCGGACACTAGTGGGTGCTCACCTTGCAGCAATGGCCAGTCAATAGCTAAATCGGAGTCATTCCAAATAATGGTTCGTTCATATTCTGGGGCATAGTAATCGGTACATGTATAAAGAAATTCAGCTTTCTCGCTGATAACATAAAATCCATGACCGAAACCCGGTGGCACCCATAATATTTTTTTATTCTCCGCCGACAACAGCTGACTGGCCCATTGACCAAAAGTCGGAGAGCTTTTCCGGAGGTCAACCGCAACATCAAAGAC
Source organism: Thermodesulfobacteriota bacterium (assembly GCA_039714535.1). Classification (GTDB taxonomy): domain Bacteria; phylum Desulfobacterota; class Desulfobulbia; order Desulfobulbales; family JAGXFP01; genus JAGXFP01. The sequence continues at coordinate 36,647 of JBDLJC010000003.1, forward strand.
CTCTCCACTTATTACCCTGACAAGTTTGCCTTGGGGATGCTTGATCTGATAATGAATTCCTCTTAAAGTGCCTCTAGCAGACAAACTGTGATTGTCCTGAACAAACTGGGCGTCAATGCCTGCGTCGGCAAATTTGTCAGCTTGCCTGGTTTCCATGAAGAAACCCCTTTCATCACAAAAGACTTCCGGTTCAACAAGAATAACATCGGGAATATTCAGAGGTTTAAATTTAATCATCAAATATTTTCCTCGTTAAGCATATTTAACAGATATTGACCATAATCATTTTTGCTCAGAGACTCGGCAATAATCACAACCTGACCGGCATCAATATATCCCATCCGATATGCTATCTCTTCCAGACATGCTATCTTGAGGCCTTGACGTTCTTCAAGAATTTTGATGTAATTAGCGGCATCCAGTAAAGAGGCGTGGGTACCGGTATCAAGCCAGGCAACTCCTCGGCCCAACAGCTTGACTTTGAGATCACCCCGCTTCAAATATTTTTGGTTAATAGAAGTTATTTCCAATTCCCCACGGCGAGACGGCCTAACCTGTTTAGCAATATCTATCACATCATTATCGTAAAAATAGAGCCCCGTAACAGCATACTTTGATTTGGGTTTTTGGGGTTTCTCTTCAATATCAGTGACAACTCCCCGCTGATCAAAGCTGACAACTCCATAGCGTTCAGGATCCTTAACCGAGTAGCCAAAAATTGTCGCCCCGACCTCAGAGGTGATTTTTTGAAGGGTATTGGCGAGAGCATGGCCATAGAAGATGTTGTCGCCGAGGATAAGACATACAGAGTTAGTACCGATGAAGTCTTCACCGATCAGAAATGCCTGGGCCAAACCGTCAGGACTGGGCTGAATTGCATAGCTAAGACTTATCCCCCACTGGGAGCCATCACCGAGCAACCGGGTAAACTGCAACTGTTCCTCCGGTGTCGTAATAATCAGGACATCTTTGATGCCAGCCAGCATCAAGGTTGACAGGGGGTAATAAATCATCGGTTTGTCATAAACCGGCATTAATTGTTTGCTGATCGACTTGGTCAGAGGATAAAGCCTGGTACCCGAGCCGCCCGCCAAAATAATTCCTTTCATCTATATGCCATATTCCTTGTTAGTATTGAGCAGAGCAAAATATTAAAAGAATATCTTAATACCAAATATTAATTCATCCAACCATTAGTTTGTTAAATATATTAACGGAAGTCACATGACTTTTTTTATTAAATTGTTAATATAATTTAAAATTATTTCAATTCCATATCACATGTGCAATCAAGAAGGAAATAGATGGCGACTATTCTGATAGTTGACGATGAACTAAGTATGAGGGAGTTCCTGACCATTCTCCTTGAGAAAGAAGGCTTCCGAACCCTCACCGCCGAAGATGGCGAATCTGCCCTTAAAAAGATCAAATCCGACAAGATTGATCTCCTCGTTTCCGACATTCGGATGCCCGGCATAGGTGGCCTTAGTCTCCTTGAAAAAATCAAGGCGGTCGACAGCTCCATACCGGTAATATTAATGACCGCTTACGCCTCCCCGGAAGACGCCGTTAATGCCATGAAAAATGGCGCCTACGATTACATAACAAAACCCTTCAAGGTTGATGAAATAAAGCACGTTATCTCTTCAGCGATTTCCACTAAAGAATCCTGCAGTCCGCCTGAGCAAATCAACCCTACAAGTTTTGCAGGGATAATCGGTCAGAGTCCGGAGATGTTGAAGGTGTTCGATTTAATCAAACGGATAGCCCCAACCCACGCCAATGTCATGATCTACGGGGAATCCGGCACCGGCAAAGAACTGGTGGCCAGGGCCATCCATAATTACAGCGGTGTATCAGATAATCCGTTTGTACCCATTACCTGCAACGCTATTCCTGAAAGCCTTATCGAAAGTGAATTGTTCGGCCATACCAAGGGCTCATTCACCGGGGCAATAAACAACAAGATGGGCTTATTCGAGCATGCTGATAACGGCAGCGCTTTTCTGGATGAAATCGGCGAACTTAGCCCCATTATCCAGACCAAACTCCTAAGAGTCCTGCAGGAAAGGGAATTCAAGAAAGTTGGCGGCAGTGACACGATAAAAATCAATGTCAGAATCATATCAGCCACTAATCGCGACCTTGAACAGGAGGTTATCGATGGCCGTTTCAGGGAGGACCTGTTTTATCGCATGGCTGTAGTACCTCTACGTCTCCCTCCCCTGCGCCAACGCAAACAGGATATCCCCCTGCTGGTAGAACATTTCCTCCGGAAATATTCAACAATATTCAATAAAGAGAAACAAGAGTTGTCTTCATATGCCATGCAGGTTTTGGTGGACTATGATTATCCCGGCAATGTCAGAGAGCTGGAAAATATAATCGAACGCGGAGTTGCCCTTGAGAGTTCTAATATTATCCTTCCCGAGAGCCTGACTCTTTCGGCCCATCGTCGGGCCGAAAGAAACGAACAGGTCGGACCGGCAAAAGATGAGTTAGAAGATGTTTACGCAATTGGTTTGGATAAATTTATGGCCGCCAAGGAAAGCATGTTAATAAAGGATGCCCTTGAAAAGGCAGGCTCTTCCAAGATGCGGGCGGCAGAATTACTTAAAGTTAGTTTCCGTTCTTTACGCTATAAGGTTAAAAAATATGACTTATAAATGTCTTTCACGTTTCAGGAATTGACTAACTATGCGTCCTTTCAAGAAAGTCTTTCACGCTGATACCCCTGAAATCCCAGCGTTAACCACGAAGAATCAGTTGCAGTGGTACCTTTTTCTCCGAGTCCTAATTCTGACAATTCTGTTGGGCGTAAGTGTCCTTCTGCAAACCAAATCGCATAACCTATCAACCCCATCTATCAATTACACTGCATATTTTTTCGCTGGCCTCTATTTTTTCACCATAGTTTCAGCTTTACTCCTGAAAGTAGTTCGTAACTATAAACAATTTGCCCTAAGCCAAACAATTGTCGATGCCCTGCTGGTTGGGATTATTGTTTACGTAACCGGTTGTAGTCAATCAATATTTACGATTCTATACTTCCTGCCGATTCTGACCGGTTCCTTCTTATTGCTCAGACTGGGCGGATTATTAATCGCTTCGGTATCAACCATGAGTTATGGCTACATACTCGCGGTTGAGCTGCTGTATGATCCCCTGCCCTTCATCAACACAAACAGTGCCCTAAATGAAATCATAATGGCCATGCATTATTTCGCCATTCACGGGCTGATCTTTTTTATCATAGGAATCTTAAGTTTTATTATTTTCGAACGAATGCATAGTGCTGAATCAGCTCTATCCTTAGCCACTCTTAGCTATGATCGACTGCAAATTCTCTACAAGCAAATCTTTGCCGACATCTCAACCGGGATCATTACCGTTAACGATAATGGCGAGATCACTTCTTTCAATCAAGCCGCCGCTCAGATAAGTGGCTATAACGATTTTGAGATGTACGACAAGATCTTCTATAAAATTTTTCCAGGGTTTAGGAATGCCGGCAACCATAGATTCCGCCAGACGACCGAATTGAGAAGAAAAAATGGTTCAACTATCCCCATCGGCTTTTCATGGGCAAAACTTAACATGCCCGGAGAACATGAAAACTGCCGGGTCTATACCATGCAAGATCTCAGTAGAATTCAAGATATGGAGAAGCAGGTCAAACAAGCGGAAAAGATGGCAACTATTGGTGAAATGGCTGCTGTCATCGCCCATGAATTCAGAAATCCACTGGCGGCTATCTCCGGATCGGCCCAAATCCTCCAGAGTGAACTACCGGAAAACTCCGCAGGTCGCAGGTTGATCGATATTGTTACACGAGAAAGTGACCGCCTGGATCACACAGTTGGTGAATTCCTCTTATTTTCCAAGCCAGCCGAGCCCATAAAAGAATGGTTCTTAATAAAACCTGCAGTCGATGACATTATCCAACTGCTTGAACAGGGGCGACAATTGGACCAGAAAATCTGCCGCACGACCAATAATGTTGCCCGGGATATGGAAATATGGGCCGACCCAAAACAGCTACAGAGAATTATCGTAAACCTGATCAATAATTCATGCCAGGCCTTTGGTGAAGGGGAGGGAGAGATAATCATCGAAGCGATTGAGCGGACAGAAGAGACATCCGGCCTTGAAGAAATCGCCATCAAAATTTCAGATAACGGCCCCGGTATTAACGATCAGGTCCTACTTAACATCTTCGAACCATTCTTCACAACCAGAGAGAGTGGTACGGGCCTGGGCTTGGCTATCGTTGCGCAATTAATTGAGAGTCACGATGGCAGGATATCAGTCACATCAACACCGGGTGAAAAGACGGAATTCACCATTACCCTCCCCCTGCCTTAGCCCGAATATCTCATTAGTAGTTTTGGGAAATTTTGTTAACTGCCTACTTTTAGGGCAATAAATTAATTTTACTCAGATAACTCCCTGATTACAGTTTGTACCATGCGCAATCGGGGGGGATTGTTTTCCAGATAGCGTAGACTTCGAAACTACTCACCCTGCGGGCGAGACAATCTGGCCGAATCTATGGCAGATGCAGGTGATTAACATACCAATATATAGCCAACCACCGGCCTCTTTATACCTTAGACCAGCTTTCTTCGTGAAATATCCGGGCTAGAAATCCCAGGCAGTTTCACCTTACCGAAACAGCCCTACGAAGGTAAAAACCAAGTAGATCACACACCACAACACCCCACCCATAAAAGCAATACTGGTATATTGACGTCCCCTGACAACTTGATATAACAGCAACAAGGCTAAACCGGGGAATATGATCCCGGCCCAGACAGGTTGAACAATTCGGAGCATCTCCTGTAAACCAATAAAGAACCAGGGGCCGCTGATATGGAATACTCCGGGCGAAAAAGGTTCAATTGGCGCAACCCAGATCAGACTGACAACCAGAACCAGCATTACCACCAGCCCATTGTTTCGCCATGAAACTCGGTATTTACGTAAATGTTCCCAGACAAGATAGCCCCAAAATACACCAAGCCCTATCAGGTGGTTGGCATAGACAACTTTCATCCCACTACTGGAAATATTAAAAAGAACGGAATTAAGCCAGTTGCCGACCAGAGGTATTGAGACAATGATATTTTCAGCGATAATGCCGGCGGATGCGCCCGTGGCATCGGCCCGGAGAATATAGCCGGTAAAAAGAAGCAGCAGGGCAACCGGCACGGACAAAACCAGTTTAAGCCAACGCTCGCCATCTTTGCCTGTGTTTTTGACAGGGGTTTTGCTGGATAAAACTGCCTTGTCGACTTGATAAAAATAACGAGCAGTCAATACCGCCGCCAGATGAACCAGAAGCAATAGGAAAAAGAATTGACTAGAGAAAAAATGCAAGGAACGCCAAAAAGCGCCAAAGGGAACAATCAGCTCCAAGGTGCCGGTCGAATAAAACGGCACCGACAGATCGTACTGCAGGGCCAGGACCAGACCGGATAAGACCGAGAGATACAGGGCAACCAGACTTTTAGCCCCCCACTTGCCCTCCACAAACCATTTCATCTATCCGCTGTTCTCCCGCTGTTTATTTCCAGGTAGCCGCGCCTACGGGCCAAAACAACCAAATGGCGCCCGACACCAAAATTGCAAACTCTTCAAGAGATGGCAACGATATACCCGGTAATATCCGTACCACCGATCTTCTCTACCGTGAAGATCGGTAAATCAAGGCGAGCGGGACCAGCCAGCCTTTTACCATCTTTGCCAAACTGGCTCTTATGACACGGACAGATGAGTACCCCCTCAAGTTCATGATAATTCAACTTACATCCCAGGTGGGTACAGGTCCGGGAAACGGCAATCGGCTCATTAGCAATATCAAACAGGATAAAATCCGCTTCAATTATAAAACCGCCTTCCTTAAGAACCTTGTTGACCTCGAAAAATTTGGGTTTTGCAGGAGGGGTAAAGCCAAGAAACCGGGCTAAAGGTAGCAGTAAGGCGAAGAAGGCCAAAAACTTAACAACTAGTTCTGCATTGGCCAGGAAAACACGGCGGCCAGGACGAACCAAATCCTTCTCAGCTTTTTGGGTGACAGTTTTCATAGGCGCGTTTGCGGCAACAAGAAGTCACAGCCCTTACTAGGTGGTCATGTAAAAGAATACCGGGAATACAAATCAGATTTGCAGGTATTTCTCTCGCAGTTTTTCGCAGACGTGATCAGGAACCAGGCCACTAACATCACCGCCATGTCTTGCAGCATCCTTGATAATACTTGAGCTGATGAAGATCCACCGAAAACCGGTCATCAGAAACACCGTTTCAACTTCTCGTTCAATCCGCCTGTTCATCAAGGCGAGCTGGAACTCATAATCAAAATCGGAAACCGCCCGCAAGCCCCTGATAATAGCCTTAGCGCCTTTGGTATAGGCAAAATCAACCAGCAAACCTTCAACTGTGTCAACTTCTATCCTATCTTCACTGCCGGGAAAACTATCTCTGATCATCTTCAATCGCTCGTCAATACTGAAGAGAGGTTCCTTGGAACTATTTGCCGCGATGGCAACAATAACCTTATCAAAGAGATGCAAACCGCGTTCGATTATGTCAAGATGACCCATGGTTATGGGATCAAAAGTACCTGGATAAACAGCTATCGATTTATCTGTTTTTTCGGCAACAAATGGCTCGTAATCACTCATGCTGTTTCTCATCTACATTGTTTCGATAAAAACATATCGCGGTATCGCCATACACCCGCCGATCACTCATCTGCAAACCATTGATCTCATCAGGCAATTCAATATCAGAGGCTTCCTCCGCAACCAGCAGACCATCTTTACTCAATAAATCAAATTTACCAAGATACCTAAGGATTTTCACGGAAATCCCCCGCCGATAAGGCGGATCAACGAAGATAAGATCGAAACCAGCAACTGGCATTATCTTCCGCAAAAAAGAAGGGCCTTTCAACAGGTCACGTCTAAGAACGGTCGCCCGGTTTGAAAAGCCGCATATATCGAGGTTTTTTTTGACCAACCGGATTGCATCCGAGCTGGTATCGACAAAAACCGCCCTGCTGCCGCCACGGCTTAGCGCTTCAAGGCCCAACGCCCCGGTGCCGGCAAAAAGGTCGAGGGTGACAGCATCTGCGACGCTATCAGCCAGAATATTATAAACAGCCTCACGGACACGATCCGAAGTCGGTCGTATGGCCGAGGTTCCGATGCTACGACCGGGTGTGAAAAGCCGCCGACCTCTAACTGTTCCTGAAATTATTCGCAAATCAATCTATTTATAACAATATTAAACTCTGTATCCGACAAATCTACGGAAAAAAGCCACCGCCTGTGGAGCTTGCCACTACAATTATTTTGGGGCCTGAGATGGTTTCATCCAGCTCAGAACAGGGTTAGATATGTGATTTAATGAGTTCTTCTGCAATCTGAACCGCGTTGAGAGCAGCCCCTTTAAGGATATTATCGGCAACAACCCACAGGTTGATCCCATTTTCAATTGATTCATCTTCTCTGATCCGACCAACCAGAGTCTCGAATTTACCCGCACAGTCCACTGCCATCGGGTAAGACAAGTTTGCGGGGTCATCAACCAGCTTGACTCCCGGTGCAGCTGCCATGAGTTTTTTAACCTCGGCCGCCGTCAGTTTCTTCTCGGTCTCAATATTAATTGATTCAGAATGACCATAGATCACCGGGACGCGCACGGCCGTGGCCGTTATTCCGATCGAGTCATCACCAAAGATCTTGCGGGTTTCATTAACCATCTTCATCTCTTCTTTGGTATAACCATTATCAAGAAAAGAATCGATATGGGGCAGACAATTGAATGATATCTGGTGAGGATAGACATTATTGCTAGAGTCAGTGCCATTAACATAAGCGGCAACCTGTTCCTGGAGTTCGTCTATGGCCTTGGTCCCCGTGCCGGAAACAGCCTGGTACGTGGATACCACTATCCTTTTTATTCGGGCCAGGTCATGAATCGGCTTCAAGGCCACCAGCATCTGAATCGTTGAGCAGTTGGGATTGGCGATGATGCCGCGTTTCTTGTATTGAGCAATGGCCTGAGCATTAACTTCAGGAACCACCAGCGGTACCTCGGGATTCATCCTGAAACCACTGGAGTTATCAACCACTATTGCTCCCGCCGCCGCAGCGGCAGGACCAAATTCCAGTGAACGCTCAGCCCCGGCTGAAAAAAGCGCAACGTCAATGCTGTCAAACGCGTCCTTTGTCAGGAGCTGCACCGGAATTTCTTCGCCTTTAAAGGTAAGCTTCTTACCAACCGAACGTTCCGATGCCAGCAATCTCAGTTCTTTGAGAGGGAAGTTTCTACGGGCAAGAACATCAAGCATCGCCCCACCAACAGCCCCTGTGGCTCCGGCAATAGCAACATTAAATTTACGCTCAGACTGACTCATTTAAAACTCCTTATTTACAGAGCACCAAAATCGTCTCTTAAGTATCTTTATGCAATTATGTAAACAAATTTAAAAGATCTAACTCTAATTACCAAACGGGCCTTTCAATTCCCCTTTTCCAGATAAATCAGTCGATTCAAGGCATTCAGGTAAGCCTTTGCCGCAGCAGTAATAATGTCCGGATCTGCTCCCTGGCCGATAACGACCCGCCCCTTATCTTCAACCCGGACCATAACTTCACCTTGGGCATCGGTACCACCGGTTATGGAATTAACTGAGAAGAACAACAATTTACTCTTGGTCCCGGTAAGCTCGGCAATTGACCTGAAGGTTGCATCGATAGGACCAATACCGATGGCGGCCTTCTCGACTTCCTGGCCGTCAATTTCCAATCTTACGCCGGCGGTGGGCATCACCCTGCTGCCACTCATAACTCCGAGAGTTTGCAGTGAATAAGCCTCAGGAATGCGCAAGACTTCATCCATCAGGATAGCTTCGAGATCTTCATCAAACATCTCCTTCTTAACATCGGCCAGTTCTTTGAACCGGTCAAAAACTCGGTTCAATTCTTCATCGGTGAGGTTGTAGCCCATTGAATCAATACGATCCTTCAAGGCGTGTCTGCCCGAATGTTTGCCCAGAACCAGATTGCCCTTCGAAAGCCCGATATCGAGCGGGTTCATGATTTCGTAAGTTGTGCGCTCCTTAAGCATGCCATCCTGATGGATGCCGGATTCATGGGCAAAGGCATTGGCGCCGACAATGGCCTTATTGGGCTGGACTGGCATACCCGTAATAGTGCTAACCAGACGACTGGCCGGATAAATATGCTCGGTAATAATATTGGTCTCCACCGTCATCTGATCGGCGCGAGTGCGAATGACCATGGCCAACTCTTCCATGGCCGTATTACCAGCCCTTTCCCCCAAACCGTTAAGGGTACACTCAACCTGGCGGGCGCCATTATTGATAGCAGCCAGGGAATTGGCCACCGCCAAACCCAGATCGTTGTGGCAATGGACACTGAGCACGGCCTTATCAATATTGGGAATATTCTCCATCAAGTAACGGATCTGGGTCCCGTGCTCTTCCGGCAAGGCGTATCCGGTAGTATCGGGGAAATTAAGGGTAGTAGCGCCAGCCTCAATAACCGCCGCAAAGACCTGACAGACAAAATCAAGGTCACTACGGGAACCATCTTCTGCGGAGAACTCCACATTGTGAGTGTAGGAAGCAGCATGTTTGACCGATTCGATAGCCCTGGCCAACACCTCTTCCCTGCTCATCTTGAGCTTATACTTCATATGAATTTCAGAGGTGGCCAGAAAAACATGGATGCGCGGATTATCTCCGCCTTTCAAGGCCTCCCAGGCAACATCAATATCTTTCTTGTTACACCGGGCCAGGGCGGCTATCTGGGCGCCCTTGATGTTGTCGGCGATATTCTTGACGCAGTCGAAATCACCGGTCGAAGCGGCGGGGAAACCGGCCTCAATAACATCAACATTCAATTTGACCAGCTTTTGGGCCAGACGAAACTTCTCCTGCAAGTTCATACTTGCCCCGGGTGACTGCTCACCGTCACGGAGGGTTGTATCAAATATAATTATCTTGTCTTTAGCAGACATTTTAAAATCTCCAGATCAACAACTGTATTAACTACGGGGAAACATCCTGGGCTTATTGGCGGGAAACTGGCTCCCCCTGTTTGCCAGCCTCTTCTTCCTTACGACTCTTCATCAATAGTCGATATAGGGCGCCGAAGGGGCCGGAAAGAACATAGAAAAAAGCCATAGCGAATAGAGTTACTTCCGGTTGCGCTGCGATAACCATAATCAGCAACACCATCGTCACCAAGACCTGGAACTTTCTGGGTTTAGACGTTTCGGGACTTTTAAAACTTAAATACTCAACGGAGCTAACCATCAGATAGGAGAGACCATAAACCAGGGCCAACATGGGCAAGCCCATTGAATCGGCGCTTATTCCGACAAAACCGCAAAAAAGAATAGTCGTGGCAACAGTTCCTGCCGCAGCAGGACAGGGTAAACCAGTAAAATCCTTGTTACTACTGGTATCCTGAATATTAAACCGGGCCAATCTCAAGGCGGTAGTCGCCACATAGAGGAACGCCGCCAACCAGCCATAACGACCGTAGTTAACCAGAGTCCATTGGTAGGCGATCAGGGCCGGCGCCACCCCGAAAGCAACCAGATCACAGAGAGAATCGTATTCTTTACCGAAGAGACTGGTAGTACCGGTCATCCGGGCCACCCGCCCATCCAGACCATCAAATACTGCAGAAACAAGCAAAGCCACAGCCGCATGAATGAACAATCCGTTAATAGCGGAAATCATGGCATAGAAGCCGCTAAACAGGCTTATTGTGGTCAACATGCTGGGGATCAGACAAATAGTCCCCTTGGGACCATCGCTCTTGATTGTACTCTTACTTTCTGCCATGGCTAAAGACACCTCTAGGAAAACGAAAAAACCCAGTTAAACAAGGAATTAATTTAAATCATTTATCTGATTTTATCAAATTAATCGAAAACTATTAAGCTGCAGGTATGGAACAAGCGAAAACATCGTCCGGTAACGGTTCAGCAACTCCCAGTCGAGTGGTGCAGACAAGCCAGTTCTCGAAGTCTTCGCTTAACGGGAAGTGGGGCTGTAACCGTCACACAAATTGTGGTATTTATTCAGGAGAGATAACCGAGAATGGTCTCACCAGCACGAACCTTTTGGCCCTTGGCGACTTCTAGCTGGGTTTGGAGCGGCAAGTAAAGATCAACCCGGGAACCGAACCTAATCAAGCCGAAACGTTCCCCCTTATTCAACTCATCACCGCGAACGGCCCAGCAGACGATGCGTCTGGCAATCAGACCGGCGATCTGGACAAATGCCATTTTCTTGCCATCACCGGTCTCAAGCACAACCGCACATGATTCATTACCAAGGGAACTCTTCTCGGTATTCGCAGAATAAAAGGTCCCGGGCGTATAAATTACCTTGCGGACCTTGCCAGGAAAGGGCACGCGGTTGACATGGACGTTGAAGACATTCATAAAGATACTGATCTTGTAGACATGCTCTTTAACATATCTTTCATCGAAAACCTTTTCGATCAGAATCACCTTGCCGTCGGCGGGTGAGATCAAAGCATCTTCATCATCACAACCAATCCTTTCCGGATCACGAAAAAAATAGAGGACGAAAGCAGTAAGGGTCAAGGCTGCAAAAGATAGCAAAGAATAATGCAAAACAGCTAAAACCAGAGAAAGCAAGGCCGCAAAAGCTATAAAGGGTATTCCCTCTTTGGCAACCGGCACTGTTGGCTTTTTCATTCGACTGAATTTCTCTCAATTTTATTATTATGTATAAATAAAACAAACGTGATTAGCGCCCTTAAAAAAACAAAGTCGGGACGAAGATCACGTTTAATTTCCCAGGCGAACAGAAACTACAAATTCTTTTTCGCTCTGGCCATGGCGATGACGCCAGTCTTGACTATCTCTTGAATACCGATGGGCTTCAGGATGTCGATAACCGCCTGGATCTTCTCTTCATTACCGGTAATCTCTATCGCGTAGCTTTTGGGGCTCACATCTACTACTTTGCCGCGAAAGATGTCAATTACCCTTAAGACCTCTGCTCTGGTGCCCGCTTCTGCCTTGACCCTGATCAAAGCCATTTCCCTTTCGACATACTCGGTTTCGGCCATATCAGTGACTTTAATTACATCAATCAGCTTATGGAGTTGTTTGGTAATCTGTTCAATTATCTGATCATCTCCGTAAGAGACCAAAGTCATGCACGAGACATTAGGATCAAGAGTCTTGTTAACGCAGAGACTTTCAATATTATAACCCCGGCCGCTAAAGAGACCTGTTACCCGGGAAAGGACCCCTGGTTTATTTTGCAGCAAAACTGAAATTGTATGTTTCATCGATTTACCCTAAAATTTATCTTCATTAAATTTTGTCGGTCTCATAAAAAGCCACGAGACGGACGGACAGTGCCACCTAACTTACTGATTTAACGTTGGCCAAGTTGGTCGATTTAGACTTTTACAAAGCCATCAATTTTCGACCCGTGAATAGCCCAGATCGAGTCGAAACAATTAAAATATCAAATTAAACCAGCAGCATCTCCGTAGTAGCCTTACCAGCCGGAACCATGGGATAAACCCCCTCTTCCCTGGAGATCACGAAGTCCATTATCACGGTGTTATCAGTGGCAAGGGCCTCTTTGATAACCGCTTCTACTTCACTGGTTTTGGTAGCCCTCAGGCCCACGGCGCCGTACGCCTCTGCCAGTTTGACGAAATCAGGCGCAGTATCCAGGACAGTGTTCGAATAACGTTTATCATAAAAAAGTTCCTGCCATTGGCGAACCATGCCCAGGTAATTGTTGTTCAAGATGGCGATCTTGACCGGACAATTATATTGCCGGGCCGTAGCCAGTTCCTGAATGTTCATCTGAATACTGCCATCACCGGCAATATCGATTACGGTCCGCTCCGGAGCCGCCATCTGGGCCCCAATTGCAGCGGGGAAACCATAGCCCATAACCCCCAGTCCGCCGGAGGTCATAAAGGTCCGCGGGTCATTGAAATGATAAAATTGCGCGGCCCACATCTGATTCTGGCCAACTTCGGTGGTGATGATCGCATCACCGCCGGTAAGTTCATGCAGTTTCTCAACAACGAATTGCGGCTTGATAGTGTCGCCCTCATCGGTGTAACCAAGAGGATGTTTGCTCTTCCACTCGCGAATTTTATTAAGCCAAGGCTCATGCTTTTTGGCAGTCTCGTCAGCATTATAATCCTTGGCATTGGCAAACCAGCTATTCATTGCCCCGACAGCATGTTTACAATCGGCGACAATCGGGATATCAACCTTGATGTTCTTGCTGATTGAAGTCGGGTCAATGTCAATATGAACAATCTTGGCCTTCGGCGCAAAGGCATCGAGCCTGCCGGTAACCCGATCATCAAATCGAGCCCCGATGGCAATCAACATATCGCATTCACTAACCGCCATATTGGCAAAATAGGTACCATGCATACCCAGCATGCCCATGGACAGATCATCGGTTCCCGGAAAACCGCCAAGCCCCATCAGAGTCATGGTGACCGGTGCGGATAACTTCTTGGCCAGCTCGGTAACTTCCTTATTGGCATTTGAGGCAATAACTCCACCGCCGATATAGATAACAGGTCGCTTGGCCTTGAGAATCGCCTTGCAGGTTTTCTCGATCTGACCGGGATGAGGCTCATAGGTCGGTCGATAGGTCCTCATCTTAACCGGTTTCATCTCGGTAAAATTAACCATGGCGGCCATAACATCTTTAGGCAGATCTATTAAAACCGGGCCCGGCCGACCAGTCCGAGCGATATGAAAAGCTTCTCTAATAGTAGCAACCAGTTCTTTAGGATCGGTGACCAGATAATTATGTTTGGTACAAGGTCTGGTTATACCGACAATATCAACCTCCTGAAAGGCATCATTGCCGATCAGGGCAGTCGGAACCTGGCCGGTAAAAACTACCATGGGGATTGAATCCAGATAAGCCGAGGCGATACCGGTGACGGTGTTAGTGGCGCCGGGTCCAGAAGTCGCCAGAGCGACACCCACGTCACCGACAACCCTGGCGTAGGCATCAGCGGCATGGACGGCAGCCTGCTCATGCCGAACCAGAACGTGGGTCAGGTCTTTGTTTTTCATTATCTCATCGAAGATATCGATAACAGCCCCTCCGGGGAACCCGAAGATAACGTCAACGTTCTGTTCCTTCAGGCATTTCATTAAAGCCTGAGCGCCTGTAACTTTCATATTCATTTTCCTGTTTTTTTAGGTTTTAAAAATAACTGTTGTTGAACCGTAGAAGGCAAAACAAAAGAGTTTATAACATAATCAAGCGAACTCCGTTCTCATGAAAAACAGCAGAAACGGGATGAGTACTTTATCAGATTCTTTTCAAAAAACACGAAAACAATCTGTAAGGTACTAAATATTTAAGCGAACATTAAAATCTAATTGTTTACCAAAAAAGCGCAACGTGAAAAAGCCTCGCTGCTAAAAAAAATGGCGTGGATTTTTTTATTTATCTACAAAGGAATCAGACAACGATGAATCCGGCAATATCCCGGCCTGGCGGCCACGGTTAAAAAAGACCTCAACGGCACGGCGCCCTTCCCTCCCTAAATCGACGGAAAAATCGTTAACGTAAAGACCGATATGCTCGCGACTCACCTGCTCGTCCATCTCCTGGGCATGCAAACTAATGTATTCTCTGGACGCATTCTGATCTTTAAAAGCACGTTGCACACTTTCCCTGATGCCCTTTTCAAGCAAAGCGATCAGGTTGCTGCCCAAGGAGCGGCGGGCCACAATGCCGCCAAGGGGAATCGGGCAACCGCTGGTCTCTTCCCACCATTCCCCCAAATCCTGATGGACGACAAAACCTTCCTTCTGATAGGTAAAACGACTCTCGTGAATTATCACCCCGGCATCGACCTCACCTCTGGCAAGAGCTGGCATGATCTCGTCAAAATTCATATAGACAAGATTTTTACAACGTGGTTCATAGAGCCTGAGCAGCATTGCCGCAGTAGTCAGACGGCCGGGGATGGCGATACGCAGATCAGGAATCAGGTCTCTGGCTATTGTCTTATTTGTGATCAACAACGGCCCGCAACCTCGACCCAAAGCACTACCAGCTCCCAATAACACATAATCGTCAAGGACATGGCCAAGGGCATGAAATGAAAGCTTGGTCACGTCAAGCCGACTCTGCATCGCCCATTCATTCAATGTTTCAACATCAGCCAGAATCGGCGGAGCCAGATCAAGGCCAAGTTCAGTAGCCAGACCATGAACCAGAGCATGAAAGATAAATGTGTCGTTGGGACAGGGGGAAAAGCCAAGAGTGAGGGGAGTACCAGTATGATCAACCACCAGCAAGTCCCTCCAAAACTGCTTGCACAGCGCGAGTGCATCCCGTAACAGCCTCTTTGACCTGCCACTGTTGGTCGCTACGATCAACCACCATATTGCTGACACATCGAAGCTCTAGACAAGGTAGTGAAAACTGGCTGCAAACTCTGGCCACGGCTGCGCCTTCCATGTTCTCACAAATTGCCTGATATTTTTCCTGCAGATATCTGCTTCGGGAAATAGTGCCACTGGCTGCAGATACCGAAACAAAATTACCGCGATAACATTCAAAGCCGGCATCAGACAAGCATTTGGCGGCATCGCTTAACAGTTGCTGGTTCAAATCAAATTTGAGGGGTGGGGAAAAAGAGTGATCCAGTTCATCGATCCGTCCAGCCATGCAGATGCCAATATCGCCAAAAGCCTCTTTTTCAGCAAGACAGATTGCAAGGGGGGGGATACCGGCATCAGGATAAGCACCGGCCAGCCCGACATTGATCACTGCCGAAATATGCTTAAGTTCAACACGGACGAGATATTCGGTCAAATTTATAGCCGCTTCGACCGGCCCTACTCCCGACAATAAAAAATCAACCCCAGCCGAATCAGGAAAGAGATCCGTGATCGGCTCCAGTTCCATCCGGGTTGAGGCAACAACTAGATACATCGACCGATCACCAAAGTGGACTGAATAGATAAATGCTTAAGCGATAGGTGGCGGGTTATCCGCATTATAGATCTGCTTAATCCCATTCTCTGGATTAAGTACAACTATCTGGGGATGATAGCCCGAAAGTTCTTCAGCCGAAAATATGGCGTAACTGGCGATAATAATGAGATCTCCAATCATACCCTTACGAGCAGCAGCGCCATTCAAGGCTATAGTTCCTGAACCAGCAGGACCTTCGATTACGTAGGTATCAAATCTCTCGCCATTATTGATATTATAAACTTTTACTTTTTCAAAAGGGATAAGACCTGCTTCCTTCATCAACTCACAGTCAACGGTGAGACTACCTTCATAATTAAGATTGGAATCGGTTATGGTAGCTCGGTGTATCTTACATTTCAACATCGTTTGCAACATTCAAATCACCTTGTTTCTTTAAAACAGCAAAGAATTATCTATAAGTCTGGTCTTGCCGACCCTTACTGCCATGACGAGCAGAGAGTTTTCTGTAATGGTCTGCTGCACAGTCAGATCGTTATGATCAACTATGGTCAAGTATTCAATTTCAACATTATCATGCATACCTATCAATTTTTCAAGTTTTGCCAGTAGCAGAGCTGCATCTCGAACTCCGTCCCTGACCATTTCCAAGGCGGCGCCGATAGCCTTGGAGAGCGACAGAGCACTTTCACGCTCCTCCGGCGATAGATATTTATTCCTTGAGCTTAAAGCCAGCCCGTCTTCAGCGCGGACAATAGGGTGGGCAATAATGTCGACATCCCAACTTAGATCAGCTACCATCCGCCGAATCACGGCAAGTTGCTGGTAATCCTTGCTGCCAAAAACAGCCAGTGACGGCTTAACAATATTGAAAAGCTTGGCCACAACGGTGCAGACCCCATCAAAATGACCAGGTCTGGCACTGCCGCACAGTCCTTCTGTCAAGCCCGCAACAGTCACTCTGGTTTTTGGTGATTCAGGATACATCGCTCGTTGATCCGGCACAAAAAGTACCGCCACCCCCTCCTGACTCGCCAAGGAAATGTCTTGGTCAAGATCTCGGGGATATCTGGCCAGGTCCTCATCGGGGCCAAACTGAATTGGATTGACGAACAAACTGACAACAACCAGATCACCAAGTTCAGCCGCCCGACGCATCAATCTGAGATGACCTTCATGAAAATACCCCATGGTGGGTACCAGGCCGATCTTCCGTCCTGAATCAAGCTGGGCCGCTGACCACGCTAACATCTGCTCCGGAGAATTTATAATTTTCATGGCAGATTGATCAAAACAAAAGAGTACATCAAATAGAGAGACTAAGTCTTCCCGCCTAACGTAAATCCAAATTTAACGCGTCAGCTACCTTCTTCACCAGCCCCGCCTGTCTGCAAAGTATTGATCTTCTCGGTCAGAATACTCTTGTCCTGACCGCTTATTTCAACGTTCTCCGAGGCTTCACGGTATACCCGAAGAGCCTCCTGCTTTTCTTCCTGCAGCTCGTATATTCTGCCCTGGGCCATCAACCCCTTAACTTCAAAGCCTTTATAGCCAGCCAGTTGTGCATAATAGGTCAGGGCTTTACTTTGCTCACCACTATTTTCGTAGGCCAAACCCATATTGTAACTCAGAAGGGGCAAAAGCGGACTGTCACTATCAAGATCAGCAAAGATATCATTATAGAGAGACAAAGCCTCCTCATATTTTTCGTCCTGGAACGCCAGGTGGGCCTGCTCAACCTGACTCCAAAGGGCGGCATCAGTCCTGGAGAAATCATTAACAACGCCTTGTAAGAGTTCAACCCGGGCGGCAGTATCCTCTTCCAGAACGGCTAAGTTTAGGGCAGAAGAAGCCTTGGTTTCACGGGTTTCAGTATAATAGTCTAAATAAGTCCAGGCAAAAACCAATAGAACAATACAACCGGCGACAATCTGCAAATTACGGGCATTTGCACGAATAAACCTGGTAACGACGGGCGGCAAGTTAAGTTCATCAAGCAAACTCTCTTTGCGTTCGATATCGATGGTCTTCTCTTCTTTTCCAACAAGAGCGCTTTGCTCAGCCATTTGGTCTCCTCTACTCATAAATTACTTCTTAATAATGCCTGCGGAAAAACAGGCGCAATATAACCTCATACTTTTAAAAAAGCATCGGGAAATTGCGGAAATTCGTCTTTCATATCTGAGTCTTCCGTATTAATGTATCTTTCTTGCTTACTTGAACTGCGCTAAAAACAGACCATAACCCAAAAGCCTCTTATCGCAACCGACCGGCACCCATGTTAACAACACACTCCGTTAAAATTCAATCTGTTTCAGAGTTAACCCAATCGATCAGAGGACTACTGGAAACAGAATTCCCCTTCGTTACCGTGAGCGGAGAGATATCAAACTTACGAAAACCATATTCAGGCCATCTCTACTTCACCCTAAAGGACAATAATGCCCAGTTACGGGCCGTTCTTTTCAAACAACAGCAACGTTATCTGGATATTATCCCGGCAAACGGCCTTGAAGTGATCTGCCGGGGGCGGATCACCCTCTATGAACCACGGGGCGAATATCAGCTTCTGGTGGATACCATCGAGTCCCTGGGGGCAGGTCAACTCCAGATCGCCTTCGACAAACTAAAATCATCACTGGCCCAAGAGGGCCTTTTTGATCAATCCGCCAAACAGCCCCTCCCCTTTCTGCCCGAAAAAGTTACCCTTATCACCTCACCGGGCGGCGCTGCGGTCCACGACTTTCTGCAAATGGCCGAAAATCGCTACCCCGGCGTACCGATTGAAGTAATCCCAACCAGGGTTCAGGGTGAATTTGCGGCAGGTGAAATCGTTGAAGCCTTAACTGTTCTTAACCAACGTAAAGGTACAGACGTCATTATCCTCTGTCGGGGCGGCGGTTCTCTTGAGGACCTCTGGGCATTCAATGAAGAGAAGGTAGCCCGGGCAATATACGCCTCAAAGATCCCGGTTGTTTCGGCGGTCGGCCACGAGATTGATTTCACAATCAGCGATTTTGTCGCGGATTTCAGGGCAGCCACGCCGACCGGTGCTGCCGAAGCGGTGATACCCGATAAACTCGCTCTCCTGGCGAGGATAAACCGGGCCAATAATGAACTGGGCAATAATTTACAGAGAATCATTGGCCGCTATCGCTTGCAGATTAACACCCAGGAAAGGATTCTCGGCGATCCGTCAATTTTATTGACCAATTTCTCTCTCAAGTTGAGAAACATAACCACAGAGTTTGGCCACGCCCTGAAAACCCGACTAAATACCAAACACCAGAAACTTAAATTCCATGAAGATTCTCTAAGGGACGCCAATCCAGGCAGGGTTTTAACTTTAAAAAAGCAACGAATCGTTGAACTCTTCAAACTCGCACAACTGTTAATCAGACTCAAGATTGAGAAAGAACGAGACAGATTCGGCAAGGCTGCAGCATTGCTGGATGCCGTAAGCCCTCTTGCCGTTCTTGGTCGTGGCTATTCGATAACACGGGGAAAAACTGCTCGCAAAGTAATCAGAGACAGCCACGAACTCTCCGTCGGTGAAGAGATCGAAGTGATTCTCGATAGCGGTAGTTTAGAAGCCGAAGTAACCAGAACCAAACACCGAAAGTAGCAAAAAGTAGAAAGGAGCAGATGAAACAGATAATCATTGCAGAATAAAACTGGTCGGGATGAGAGGATTCGAACCTCCGACCCCAGCGTCCCGAACGCTGTGCTCTACCAGACTGAGCCACATCCCGACCCGGATGTAAAATCAAATACTTAAGACTGTTTTTACTGTCATTTGTTTTTCAGTTTTTGGTAATACTTGGTATTACCAAGGCCCGGCAGCTAGGTAATTGTCTTCTTTCCGGGCCACTGGGTTAAATGTTGGTAGCTCTTTAGCATAGTGACTACATTATGTCCAGCCAATTCCGCAACAGCCCGTAGGGAACCCCTTCTTCCAGAAAGACAGTAAAAAAAGCGGCGGATATCGTGTGATCAGAAGGCCGCAGGTTACCCCTGTCCTTTTCTTCACAGTACCCTATAAGAGGCCGCACTGAATTGATCCGCCACACCTTAATATCTGATAAGACAACTGCGTGGAAATTTCGCTGAAGATCTAACAAGCAATCTGATCAATCTTCAGGGGCAGTTCACAATAACCTTTAGTCATTATAAGCCAACCCCTTCCTTAAATTTCCCTTAGTTTCAATAAAGCGCCGCCTCTCCTTCAACAACACGCAGATATTCTCCCAGTAAAACCCTCAAATCGGAGCTGTCAAAAGGCAGTTTCTCAACCTGCTGGACACATTGCACTAAGTGACGAATAACCTGCTCGCACTCTTTAAGAGAAGTTCTGGGCATATCGGTAAGGCCAGCCAGCCGATCAGCAATAACGGCCAGTTCATCAACGGAGGCTGGATATTGGCCGCCATAATCATCGAGCAAGTTAATGGCCTGCACCTGTAGCCCATCCGAATCTGGCTCAACCATAAAAGCATGGGTATAAACATCATACGGGACATAGCTGCCATCGAGGCCAAATGACACCTCGGTTTCTTTAAAGTATTCGCCACCCTGATCGGGAATATTCACAAAATAGCGATAAACAGCCTCTCCGCCGTCCTCGAAGCGGAATTGATATTCCAATCGTTCCTCGACAAGATCGAAAAGGGGTAAATAAATTAAACCTTCACCAAGTTTTTCGACCGCCAGAACATCCATACTCGAACCACGTAACTTTATTCTGGTCTCAAACAGGGCGATGCCACCGGCATCAGATCTAGCCTCCTGCGGCAGCAGATATGACGCACCATTTCTTAACAGAGAGGCGTGTTCGGCTAACTCCCCGGACAGAGCCGATTCGATAATATTATAGGCAAAGAAAGCCGTCCGACCCTGGCCATACTCACCCAGCACCACGGCTGGCAGACCTTCTTCGGCCACGACCCCAGCCAGTTCACCACCATCGAGGGCCATCTTCAACATTCTGCCCTCGGCAATCAGGGTCTGCTCCAGACCTATTGGACTCTCGGAAAGGAAGAGTTCGCGTTTACTCTCATTCATCGGCAGAGAACCGCTGAAATCAATCCCGAAAAGATCCTGCCAGATCGGATGAACGTTGTTGCCCCAGCTGGAGACCAAAAGCCCCATTCCCCGGTTCACGGCTTCACGCATCTCTCCCAGAAAACCGGCATCAAAAGGTGTATCCTGATTAATCACCATAGCCATATTGTAGATGCCTGAACGCAGCTCGCTCTTGAATTCATCCTTATCGGTGACCACACCAAGATAAATATCCGGGACGCCTAAAGCCTCCTCGAACAGCAATAGAAGATCATCACGGTCATAGGCTGGCCGGTTTTTGCCGTGCAAACCATCAGGATCTTCCGTCCAGACCAATACCCGGGGCAGATTCAAGATCCCGGTACTGACCTCAACACCGACCAGGGTAAAGGCCACCGATCTGACCGATTCGGTATTGGTTAGATTATCAACACTGTAGAAGTGGATGAGATGATCGCCAAAAGAGAGGTTCTCAAGGCGGAAGGGACTGTCATAGGTCCGCCAGTTGATCTGATCGTCAAAGCGATAATAGCTCGTATTAACCCCGGAAAGCGGGTCAATTGCCGAGACAATCACCTGGGTCACTTTAGATAGGTAAGTACTGTCGTTACCCTCAAAACTCTTGCTGTTGAATTTGACCCCGGTTACCGGTGGTTTGTTATCTAACACCACGGAATAGCTCTGCTCGGCTGCAACATTACCAAGCTGATCGGTGGACCGGTAGCCGATGGTATGGCCACCATCCGCCAGACCGGCGAGGTTGAGCGGAGCGTAGGCTGTCCAGCTGCCGCTATCGATTCGGTACTCGATTGCAGCAATGCCGGAGAAGACATCAGTAGCGCTTAAGGTAAATTCAGTTGCCCCCACCACATACATGGTGGTGTCCGTGCCAATATATTTCGGATCTCCAGTGGTGATAGTTGTTACCGGTGCGGTATTATCCGCCACCACGGCAAGAGTCTGCTCAATTTCAATATTACCAAGCTGATCAATGGACCGGAATACGATGGTATGCGCGCCATCAGCCAGACCGGCGAGATTAAATGGTGCGTATGCTACCCAGCTGCCGTTATCAAGCCGGTACTCGGTGGTGGCAACGCCGGAGGAGGTATCAATTGCGCTTAAGGTAAACTCGGTGGCCCCACCTACATATAAAGTACCGTCACCAACCGTCTGCGGGCTACCAATACTGATCTCTGTTACAGGCGCGGCATTATCGACCATCACGGCAAGAGTCTGCTCAGTTTCAATATTACCAAGCTGATCAATGGACCGGAATGCGATGGTATGCGCGCCATCAGCCAGACCGGCGAGATTAAACGGTGCGTATGCTACCCAGCTGCCGTTATCAAGCCGGTACTCGGTGGTGGCAACGCCGGAGGAGGTATCAATTGCGCTTAAGGTAAACTCGGTGGCCCCACCTACATATAAAGTACCGTCACCAACCGTCTGCGGACTACCGATACTGATCTCTGTTACAGGCGCGGCATTATCGACCATCACGGCAAGAGTCTGCTCAGTTTCAATATTACCAAGCTGATCAATGGACCGAAATGCGATGGTATGCGCGCTATCCGCCAGACCGGCGAGATTAAACGGTGTATAGGCCAACCAGTTGCCGCTATCAAGACGGTACTCGGTGGTGGCAACACCCGAGAAGCTATCGAACGCACTCAAACTAAACACAGTTGATCCGCCCACATACAAGATGCCATCGGCCGCTGTATGCTTAGGATCATCGCTAGTAATCTCAGTTACTGGTGCCGTATTGTCCACAATTACCGCCAGACTCAACTCATCCTCCACGTTACCCAGATTATCGGTTGAGCGGTAACCAATGGTATGGCCGCCATCCGCCAGACCGGCGAGATTAAGCGGAGCGTACGCTGTCCAGCTACCGCTATCGATTCGGTACTCGGTGGTGGCAACGCCGGAGAAGACATCAGTAGCGCTTAAGGTAAACTCGGTTTCCCTAACCACATACATGGTGGTGTCCGTGCCAATATATTTCGGATCACCAGTGGTAATAGTTGTTATCGGTGCGGTATTATCGACAACTACCGTCAAGCTCAGATCAGACTCCACGTTACCAAGCTGATCGGTGGACCGGTAGCCAATGGTATGCGCACCATCCAACAGTCCGGCGAGATTAAACGGTGTGTAGATCAACCAGTTGCCGTTATCAAGCCGGTACTCGGTGGTGGCAACGCCGGAGGAGGTATCAATTACACTTAAGGTAAACTCGGTGGCCCCACCTACATATAAAGTACCGTCACCAACCGTCTGCGGGCTACCGATACTGATCTCTGTTACAGGCGCGGCATTATCGACCATCACAGCCAAAGTCAGCTCGGCTTCAACATTACCGAGTTGATCTGTGGACCGGTAGCCAATGGTATGCGCGCCATCCGACAGGCCGACAAGAGTGAACGGGGCGTAAGCCAACCAAGTGGTGTTATCAAGCCGGTACTCAGTCGAAGCAATACCGGAGAAGCTATCGATAGCACTTAAGCTGAACTCGGTGGCCCCACCGACATAGATAATACCGTCTGAACCAACCGCCTGCAGGCTGCCGATAGTGATAGTTGTCTCAGGCGCGCTATTATCAATCACAAATTCCAGCGTCTTATCAGCTTCCTGATTGCCTGCAGAATCAGTCGCACGATAGGTTAGTAAATTAGTGCCCTCGATTAATCCTTCCAAAGCAAACGGGGCAGAGTAATCTATCCATGAATCAGCACCATCCACCCGATATGCTATATCGGCTACCCCGGAGGCAACACTTCCGTTATCGGAAGATGTGAGTGAGATCAATGTCTGACCGGTTATATACAAGGTTCCGTCCGAACTAAATTGCGGTGTTCCCGTCTCAGCCGCACTCACAGGGGCAGTCCGGTCAAGTACAAAGTTAATCATCAGAGACGTGCTATTACCGGCCATATCCACTGCCGTTGCGGTCAAAGTATAAGCGCCCTCTTGAGTAATAGGCGTACCAGGCACATAAGGCTGGCCGTTCAGCAGATATGTTGTCAGTGCCTCATTGAGATGGAGATCATCAATGGTCAGATTCGGGATTAAATCACCATTGTAGAAACCACCTTGGACTACATTCTGCGGAATAATTACCGGCGCAGTCAAATCAATAGTAAACGAAATGCTTTGAGTTGTAGTGTTTCCGGCTGTATCTATAGCTGTTGCGGTCAGGGTATAAGTGTTTTCCTCGATTATGGCGGTACCCGCACTATAAGAGCTACCGTTCAAGGTTAAGCTTTGACTACCCGGATTCGTATCATCGACCGTTAGCTGCGGCGTAACGGCACCATTATAATGTGCCCCGTCCACGACGCCGGATAAAGTAATTATAGGATCAACATCATCGATAGCCAGGGCCGTAATTACCACACCGACACTTTCATTGCCGAAAGTATCATAAGCACTGATGCGCAACGATTGTTCAACGCCGACAGCCAGCCCATCAACTTGCGCACTTGTTGCCTGGGGGGGGCGAACATCCGCCAACAAATCAGCGCCGAGATAAATGCGATAGCCCGCCGTATCAGCAGCCGTCGGCGGAGTCCAACTTAGAATAACCTGGCCGCTATCATCACCGGTTCTGTCAACCGCCCCAGCCGATGTTACCTCGCCAGGAGCAACATTGACGGCCAGATCTATCGAGCTTTCACAATCAACTTCCCCGCCCGCAATAATGGCCTGTTCCAAGACAACATCAAGAGGATGACTGTTGCCGGGATTGTCTATCTCATATACGTTGCCGACCACCAATGCGTTATCCGTCAGAATCTGGATAGATTCATCCAGAGAAAGTCCCAGTAACGAAGGCATAGGAGTAGTGCACCTTAAGGTAACAACACCTTCCTCATTGTAATCAAGCGGGTACGCCGGGCCACCGTCAAGCAGAAGAACATCCGTGAGAAAAATCCTGATCTGTTCAGCTCCGACCAGTTCCCCTACTTTAAACATAAAACGGGCTACCGACCCGCTCCCGTCACTACGAATAGAGTCTTTGGTATGCGCATAAGTAAAAAGGGCCGAGCCGTTCTCAAACGATTCATTATCGAGAACAAGGATACCGTTGTTTCCCTGCCCGTTAAGAAACATGGGACCAAGACCGGAACGGCTTGCCGTCGGCGCTGAGATTAAAAGGGGTGTGGAAACGGAAACATCAGCGCTTGTAGCCTGACCAAGATCATTCACTCCAGAGACAACGGCGCCGTCGGCAACGACATTAAGCCGGAACTGCACCGAGCCAAGCCCTTCGCTCGGGATTCCTTCGGCCATGATTTCGACTGAAAAGGACTCACCTGGCTCCACGCGCGCAGAGGAAGGTACAACCTTTACCCCGGCAGCCCAGGAATTTGCGGCAGCCAACAATAGCGACATAAAAAGGACCATAGTGCTCAACATCGCAACCTTGGTTTTATTCACTCGCCTTTCCGTTATCATCACAAATCCTCTCAAAAGGAATAAATCTAAAATATTTTTAAAAAACGCGGATCTCGTTATTCCGCGTTGGTATTTCCGTACTCAGTGGCAAACCGGGCAAAATCCCGCGCATCTATAATATCTTCCGCAACCACGGTCTCCATCTGGGCCGGAATTAAATTGTGATCAGGATTAAAGTCGCCGTCGTTGGCAGAATTACGATAATGGGATTTAAAAATGCCGAAGTCGGTTGCGTCGACAACACCGTCAAGATTGAAATCGGCAAAAAACCCCTTAACAGATTCAGAAACACTGCCTGCGTCGCTGTCTGCGGCAAACTTTCGATAATGGAGCAGGGTCGAGAAGGTGCCGCCGCGATAGATCCGAAGCATGGCTTTTTCGCCGCCCTGCAAATCAAGACTGGCCCCGTCCGTGCCGAATAAATTATTGAGATCCAGTACGCCTTCCGGTGCACTGATCCCCTCGCCGACGAAAGAACTGAGAGAACCATAGCCACCGTCCGTTTCCAGCAGCACCAGATCTCCTAAACCGGGAACCAGGGAAGCATCACCAGGTCGGATATAAACCTTGAAACTCATAAGTTCGTTCGTTAACGGCAACAGTCCACCGCCCGACGCCTGCCGGTAACTTTTAACAATCCCAGCGGTAGTCACTTCCAGAAGAGAGGAGTAGCCAATACTGGCAGGAGCATCCGGGTCTTTGCTTACGGTACGCGCATAATAGGTTGTTGACGGCGCCAGTCCGGTGGCCCGGATTTTCATAATCCCCTTCTGTTGCGCAGCTGCCGCAACCTGGGCCGAAGCATCAGCCATTGGCGTCAACAGAACATCTTCACTAATCTGTCGCTGCATTGCCGCATCCAGGTAGATCTCCACCTCTGGTACTGCCGCAACATCGGTCATCCAGACCACGGCAAAAGAAGTCGGCGTCACGTCAGTCACCCGAACGCTCACCGTTTCCGGCACGGCCAAAGCATTGCCCCGAAGGATCACGGCAAACAATAAGCCCAGTGCGGTTATAGATATCTTCATTCCCGAACTCCTCCAGCTTGACTTCCCGGACAAGTCGGGCAGCCATCTTTATTGCTAACAGTCACCTTTTCACGGGCATCCGGTGAGGCAAGAAAGCCTCCTTCCATGACGCGAACATCCCCTTGGATATCCCATAGATATTTTTTATAAAATTTCAGGGCATCTACCTTGGCGGGAAAAACCAGAACCGTCGGCTCCTGGCTGGCAAGGTTTTCGCCCAAAACATTTGACGTGGACTTCCTCAGACTTCCGGCCAGGCGGGACAGCTTAACCTCAAAGTCAATGCCATTAACCGGAGAGCCGGTTGCCAATGGATATTTTTCCGCTTCCCCGGCGTCCCGCAAATCATGAACCACCACGGCAATTCCTTTAGCCAAGGCATTACGCAATTCATTAGGCATAATCTTTGCCAATTCAAAATCAGACTTGCCAATCAGGGGATATCCCACACCAAGCCAGGCACGGAGCCCGCCGCTCATCACAAACACCCGTTCATGACCACTGGCAGCCAAAGCTTCGGCAGCCTTTAATGCGTTTTGCTGCCCGAGACTATTGTCAACCAGCACCAGCATCTTGTTTTTTGAAAACCGTTTCATTGCCAGAATGGAATGGGGGATGTTTACCGCCCCTTCGATATGAATCGTCTCAAAAGAGGAGGCTGCCCGCACGTCGATCAACCACATCCTGCTGCCCTCCAGGAGCAGATCATGGACCTGCCGGGCCGATATCTGCTCCCATTCCGCCGCGAAAAGCACGACAGGAACAGACAGGACCATTAACATGATTAAAATTATCTTTTTCATAAGAACCTTATTCTTGTTCATCCTTCGATTTTCAAGGAGCCCAGCCGCTCACCATGTTTTTCATGGTCACAACCAAACCGTCACCGGGTTTAATCTCAAAGTTTTTACCGATAA
The DNA here is from genome assembly GCA_039714535.1 of Thermodesulfobacteriota bacterium. Lineage (GTDB taxonomy): Bacteria > Desulfobacterota > Desulfobulbia > Desulfobulbales > JAGXFP01 > JAGXFP01. Next base: position 64,153 of record JBDLJC010000003.1, read on the forward strand.
TCTCAAGTCCTGCCGATGTCTCCCGAACGGCGGCGCTCTGCCAGAGACCGGTTGTGTTATCGTAACGACGAACGCTGACGATATTCGCCAAACCCACCGAGTTCATCATGTCAGAGGCCTTATAGCCGTACGGAACGTTGAGCAGGCCAATATGGTTGGCGCCGACCCGGAGATTGTAAGTGGTCGTTTCGCCGCCGGCGGCGACCCGCAATGTCCCGGACGATTGCGAGTATAGATGCAAGGCCGAGCCGACGCTCAAGTCGAAATCAACCCCGCCCGCGCCACCGGCTTCACTGAACTGCTCCGTCTCCATAGTGGTCCCGTATTTGAGGGCTTTTTCTATTGTCAGCCCCTCGGGCGTGGAGGAAATCAGATTGCCGGCTGTCGTGTAATCGCCGACCAGCTGCTGCCCGGTTGCCACAAGGTTGAAACCAACCTCGATGGGCACCTCAATCGGCAGCGCTACAACTTCAAGTTCGGCCATATAGATCTGGTAACGGCCCTCACGGTTATCCTGCCATACCACGAAACCGTCGCCAATGGCCGGTTCTTCCTGTCTGGCGGGATTCGTGGTCAACGTACCACCGCCGCTTCCGACAAGATCAAGGAAGTTCAGGTTCGGATCATCCACCCCGGCCGAATAATCGGTATAGACCAGCAGACCACCGTTAATGGCTGGCTGGCTGCGTTCCCCTTCACCATAAGTGAGCCGGATCGCTTCGCCGCCACCGCCGCGACGGTAGATCTCCTTGTGGCCGTCCCGCTGATCGGCCCAAAGGACATTACCTGAGAAAATGACAGGCTGGCTGGAATTGGCAGGTTCCACGGTCAGCCGGGTCTCTTCACCGCTGGTCAGGTCGTATTTATAAATTTCCCCGAGCCCGTGCCGGTAATCTTCCCAGACCACGATATCGCCGGCGGCCAGGACCGGATGCACTTGGTCACGTTCATGACTGGTAAGCTGAATAACTTCGTTTGTTGCGAGGTTTTTGACGAAAATATCCCAATTGCCAGCGCTGTTATCCTGCCAGGCAACCCAGTTTTCCGATACGGTGGGATACTGCTGGTCGCCGATCCGGTCGCTCACGGTAAACTCGCCGGTACCACCCAGACGATACCCGTAAATGTCCCAACCACCGTGCCGTTTGTCCTGCCAGACGATGAGATCACCATCGATCGCGGGGCGTTCCTGCCCGTATGGATCGGCAACGACTTGGGTCAGTGTCCCTTCAACAAGATCGTTCAGGTAAATATCCCAACTGCCGTTCCGCTTGTCCTGCCAGACGACCCTGGAACCGGATGCGGCCGGGTAGAGCTGATCGCCCGATCCACCATTGACCTGAACACCCGCGAACCAGTCGTTTACCGATAAGGTCAACACCTCGGAACCGGCGGTATGCGATGTCGCCTCGGGATCGCTTAAATCATCCAGACCGTCCGAGACCAACACCTGTACTGTGTAATCCGCAGCAGGCACAAAGTTGCCGTTATCATCTTTACCGTCCCAAGGGACAATAATCGGGGTGGCGGTCAGAAAGGTTCCATCCAAGGTTCGAATAACCTTGTTGTTGCCATCCGTAATTTGAAGGGAATAGGATAAGCCCGGCACGGTGTCCGTGGCGTTCACGGTAAAGGACACCGTTCTGACCGTCGTTACCCCGGCAGGGGCCTGCGGGCTGAAACCGTCCGCAGAAACGGTAAAATCGGTAATCTGCGGAGCACCATCGTCCACCGTAAACTCGGCCGTTTTATGCTCTTCCTCATTTCCGGTCCGATCAACACTGAAGTATTCGAGGGAGTAGTCCCCCGCCTCCAGACTAAAGGGCAGCGCCGCGACATAATCAACATCCACCCCGGCTACCTTGCGCAGCATAGCCGCAACCCCGCTGCCGCCTTCATTATCCTCACCACTGAGGATGATCCGGGTCTGCGGGGTTATATATGTTAACTCTCCGCTAATGGCCGGGCCGTCGAAGATCAGGGAGGTGACCGGCGGCATAAAATCGATATCAGGCTGTTTGTAAACCAGTTTGTAGCTGTTGGAAGTACCGCCGTTTTCACCGCGATAATCGATGAACTGCAACAGATAAACCGGCTGAAAGTCGCTGTCCAGCTTCTCGTCGATCCAGAAGTTATGCGGGTCGAGATGGACGCCGTCGCTTCTAACAACATCCAGCAATTCCAGGAGACCTTGGGAAGGATCATTTATCCGCAAATAAACCCAGCCGGGAGGATTGGCCGACAGGTCAAGGTCGATATCGACCTCGGGCACTTGGGGCGTCGGCCGCTCAGGAGAGGCGATCAGGTTCACCGGGGTTACCGCTGCCTCCGCTTCTACTTTGTCGGTCGAACCATTCGGGTATTCGGACTCGTAGATCACATCCGGCATCGGCAAGGCCATCGGGTCGTCGGTGGTGCTCGGATTATTTGCGACATCCCGCACCGCCAGATAATCGAGCAGTTCGTCTCGGCCCGGCAGATTGACCTTAACCTGATGGGTCAGATAATGGGCATTGGTTTCCTTAATCAAGCTGGTCAGTTCGCCTCCCAATTCGGAGGCATGGCTGAAACTGACATCAAATCCAGAGAACCTGCCGGACAGAGTGGAGATCATCTTCCAATATGCAGTCGCGCCGTTCTTGCTGGCCAGATTACCCAAGTCAACCGTCAGACTCGAAGCAACTTCACTGTCATTAACCGCGGCGCCGAGCAGCTTGAAGTCGATCAGCAACCCCTGCTTGTTTTCAATAATTTTCGGTTGGGCCGAATCTATTTTCAGCTTATTGGCCGGGCCATAACCGTCATTCATGACACGCACGGCCAAAGGAAAGGGTACGGGGGGTTCAACCTCGTCAGTAAAAGGGTTGTCGCCGATCACCTGATACGGGGTGAAATAGTCGAGATAGAGCTCCGGCATCGGCCTGACATTGATCCGGTCGGGAAAGATATCGACCACCTGTTCAATGCCGGCCACCGTATAGGTCAAGGTAGCGCCAACGAAGTAGTAAACTCCGGTCGGGGACATGCCCCCTGATCCGGGCGACGGGATAATCAGCCAGTGGACTTCGGCCCTGGTCCCGGCCTTGACCGTCCCGGTGCCATCGACATCAGAGATATTGCTGGTAACCGGCTCCTGGACGAAAAAGATCTCGTCCTTGCGGTTACCGTCACCGTCCTCGATCTCGACATCAACCCGGACGCTCGCAAGATCCTTGGTCAGCAGGTTGTTGGTCAGGACCAGTTTGGCGTCAAACGCCACCCGCTCAAGGGTCAACTCCTGAACGATTTCCAGCACCACCTTGGCACAGGCGCTGTCTGCAGCCTGGACACGGGAAACCGGTGCCGACAAAAACAGACTTAATACTATGAAAAGCCACAACCTCTTCATTGAACCCTCTCTTTGATGTACCGATTAAGAATGAAAAGTTTAGAATTAAGAATTGCGTTGGCAAATGCCCTTGTAAAACTCTCTTCACACTTAATTATTCAAGCTCTTCTTTAAGATTACCTCTTGCACAGAAGGTAGATATTCCCTGTCTGTCATCTCGAACGGCAAAGCCGGAGAGATATTGTCTTTTCCAATCAACAAACTCTTTTAAGATTTATCACATGCGTTCGAGGTAAGCGAAGACTCCGAATGACAGCAGCACCACCTCAATTGACTGCATATGTACCAGTCCTGATCGACTCTAACACCTCGGCCCCGCTCTGATCGCTGTTGGGCATAAGACCCACACCCGGTCCGTTCATGATAAAGGTGAAAGCCACTTCCCGCCCCACCGCATCAATCCCATATCCGGCAAGAGCGTAAACGTCCTCCAACCAACCGCTTTTGACCCGAAACCGAGGGTCGTCAAAAGGGATGTCCTTGACCGTTCCTTCCCTTCCCGGCCTGGGCAGGGTGTTTTTAAACCTTTCAAACCACGGCTTCTTCGAAACTTGGTATAGGTACTTGGTCATGAAGTCGGCCGTTACCCGGTTCCTACCGCTCAGGCCAGAACCATCGGAGATCTCAACCTCGTCCATCGGCAGTCCCAGACCTTTCAGGAACTCACCGGTTACCCGAACACCCTTCTCCCTTGTTCCCGGCACACCGAATTTATCAGTGCCCGCCTTAAGGAACAGGTTATCGGCCAGCACGTTAAGGCTATGGACATTCATCTTGCGCAGCATCTCGTCCTTATCCGGCCCTGGTAATAAATCAGCCAGCAAAACGGCTTCTCCAGGAGTCTTGCCCTTTCTGATCTTGCCCTTAACGGCAACGCCCTTATCCGCCAATAAGGACTTCAAGACACCGCCTGCATAGAGAGCAGGATCATCCAGGCTAAAACGTTCGCTGACCATCCCGCCGTTTTCACCTATATTGCCGGTGACCTTATAGGCCAAGTCGTCAAGCCGGGTGATTTTGATCGTATTGGCGGCTCCCTTAACCGTCCTGGCCGGCACCGCAATCCTGACAGCCTTGTTCGGAGGCTCGATTTCTACAGGGGGAGCCTCTCCCGGCCAGCCCGGTTTTACAGTTACGGCGACTGTATGGAGATCGAGACCAAGGGCACCGGGCGGGGCATAGGCTGAGCCCCTCCGAGTTCTTTCAAGCCCCTTTATATCGAGCATCGAATCATCCACCACAATATCGCCCGTTACTTCCCCGGTCCCTTTGTTAACCAGTTTGTCAACTACCTCTACCAATCCAGCCTTGTCCAAGAGGGCATTCCCGCCACCCTGCAGATAAAGATTTCCCGAAGCATCGACTGACAGCCGACCATCAAGTCTCATTTTTCCAGCAAGAGCAAAACCGGCTACAAACAACTTATTCAAAGATCCAGGTCCCATTAGCTTGGCCTGGCCCGAACCATTATTAACATTTAGCGTCCCACCTAAATCCCTGACCGTCAGACTCCACTCCGCCTGTTTGGGAAGCTGCTTCTCAAATCCTGCTACGCCTGCTGAAGACAAAAATATCATCAACAGACTGGCAACAAATCTCATGGAAAAAGAGTTCAAAACCACAACCCGGCCACAACCTTTTTTATTGCAATAACCTCCAACACATTAAAAACTATTAACATTTTGTTCATAGTAATCTTGCCATGTTGTAGTGTATGCCTGTTATTGTTGGATATCTTTATTAATTATTCTCCATGCAATACGACTCTGTCTTCATCAAGATAATTAGAAACAGGATAATCAGAATAAATATTTGTTGCTTTCCAGAAATTATCAATTTTTCTAAAATTCAGGTTGTTTTTTTTCTCTGTACCATCTTCCTTTTTTACTGAGTATTCTATAATTATCATTTTTTCAGTATCAATCCACCTAAGGAGGTATATTGTTGATCCAGTATAAATCTCGTTCCACTTATCAATTAAAGCTTGAGAAGATTGTTGAGAACTGATAATGCTTTCGAGCTCTAATTTAGATTCAGAATCATAACAATCTAAAACCCAACTAATATCCTTATTTTTCATACCAGAAAGAATTGACAAAAGAGTCTTCTCAGGTGAACTAAAATCTACATTTATTTTTTCTATAAAATCTACGGACAAAGGCTGCTTGTATAGACGTACATCATAATTATATGCCGATTCAATAATCAGAGTTTTATTATCAACTGATTCAATAGGGTAAGATGGGTTTTCTAGTGCATGAGAAGGACAACACAATATTATAACAACATAAAAACTTAACAAAATAATTCTAAACACATTACACCTCATCAATTATTATTAATAAATAATTTCCAACATCAATTAAAATATTTTCTAAGATCCCAATCTACTGAATCCCATTTTTCTTTTGGTACGACATAAAAACCTTTATAAGAATATTTTTTTAGACCATCAGCTAAAACGGCTTCTCCTTTAAAATAAACTCCTTTAAACCGAGGAACTCCCTTATAAATTCCATCTTCTACCGGACCAACCATTTTCAAACCAGAGTTAATGCTTCCACCTATTTTCAAAATTCCACCAGCTATCTTTCCTTCGGCCCCCCCTGATGCTGTAAAATCAAAACCTCCAGTTCCATCATACCAATCCGGCAAATCACACAGGTTCGCTTGTATATGCGCCTTAATTTCAACTTCACCCTTACCTTCAACATAGGCAAAAGCTGACACAAATTTTAATGGAAATTGATAGAAAGGAGCTTTTATTTTACCCACAATTTTACCTGAAATACCGCCTTCAATTACGGGTAAGAGTAGTTCTTTATTTTCACAGCAACTTAAAGTTTTGTCATAATCGACTTGAATTGCACCGTCTAAAGACAATTCGGCATTTAAAAATTTAATATATTTTTTTGCAGGATTTAGGATAGGCGGTTCTACGATTTTAAAGCTTGTTTTGTCTGCCAATTCATCTGGAATAGGTTTCAATTCCCCGCCAACACATTCTCTACAAAAGAACTCATCAATTTTTGTTCCATCCGGTTTAGGTATGAGTTGCCCATCCACAAAATCCCAACAAAGATCATCTTCCAAAACCACAACCCTAATAGTGCTTTGCCCATTAGATTTCAGAGGTATTGCCACCTTGGATTCATCACAAGATACGCACTCTACATTAACAGAGACTCGATATTCGCCTGGTTCAGGGTATTTGTACGAAAAACCGGAGGTATATCTACTTTCTCCATTCCCCAAACGCCACTCGAGAGTTTCCAGATCACATTCACCCTCGAAAGCAAAAATATTTCTAGCAGAGAAATCGAGTGTTTCACCAACCACTATAGTTATTTCCTCTTCAAACCATTCCGCATCTTCACCAGAAAGCCGCACTAAACTTTCTATCTCAGCTTCGGGAGGGTGAGGGTCCCATACACAATCACCATCCTCACATCTCTCGTTTATAGTACAGGCATCATCATCTCTACAATCCATACACTCACAAGGATCTGTAACAGCAATTGGAGTAGTTTGACCAGGGGCACCGCCTCCCCCCCCCTGCCAACCACCAGCATAACCACCACCGCCCGAGCCTCCACTAGGTGCAACAGCCGAACCAGCCGGGACACTAGGCGGACAAAGAGTTGGAATAGCCATCCGGAAATCGACCAGTCTTGAGATAATCCTTTCGAAAGCTGTGTTCGGACAGATGATAACGGAACTACTAAGTTTAATTGTTACATAACTGAAACAATTGCCGCCGCCGAAACCGGTAACCTGCTCGAAGAGAGACTTGAATGATGACAGGATAGTCCGGTCTCGCTTGGTCACTCGATACTGGACGCGGATAGTCTCCATAGGTTCGATCCGATCAGGAATAAATTCCTTCATAACCTCGATATCAAAATCACCATAACTGCTCGGAAAGTCGATCCCGACATCGTAGACGGCAATCAAACCATGGTTCTTGACGGTAAATTCACCGTTAAAGACTTCATTCACTCCCATCTCCGGCAGGGTAATACCGGCCGGTTCAGCGATCAGCACCGGAGTCGGGACATTGGTCTCGAAGGTCTGGGTAATGGTGACCTCGTACTTATCCTCGATAACCGTCGGCGTTACGCTCCACTCGATTTCGACCATATTGACCTCAAGGGCCAGGTGGACGGTGGAGGTAAGGCCGGGCTCGACTACGAATGAACCGGAGAACGGCACACAGCCAGGAGAACTGACATTGTAACTATAGCGTCCTTCGGCAATATCATTAAGCATAACCGTGCCGTCACTAGCGGTTCGCAAGGTATAACGCAGATCCAGCAACTGCTGATGCTGCAGGGTAATGCTGGCGCCGGAGAGCTTCTCGTAAATCTCATTCTGGACGTCAAAATAGACACTACCCACCGCATCGGAAGAGACGGTGACCTGGACGTTGAAGCGAAAGGGGACATGATTGTCCGAATAAATGACTAGACTGTCGTCGTAAATGCCTGGAGCGACGGTCTCACCGGGTCGTAACATAATGCCGATATCCTTGCTGCTGCCGGCATTAATATCACCAAGGAGCTTATCGATGGTCAAATCGAGCCACGGAATGGACGGGCCGTCGATCCGGGCATTTCGCAACACTTCCTGACCACTGTTACTGATGGTGAAATTAACCATCTTCTGGGTGCCACGCATCATCCCGGTATCGATGTAAGAGGGATAGGTCCGGATCTGCGGGGTCAGGGTGACCATGCCGACATTGACATTGACCTTGCCGCCCAGGCCCGCATCGGTATCGACGGTGAGGCTGGCGTAACCGGTCTGGGGCGCGTCATCGGCGGCGATGATCTTCAGGTAGACCCGCTGGTTTTCGCCGCCGCCGATGATCGTATCGCCGCTGTTAATGATCGTCGCGGTCAAGCCCTGCGAGGCCTCGCTGACCATGGTCAGACCGGTAATAGCAACATTGCCGAGATTGCGGATATTGACAGGGACATTGTAAGAGCGGCCCTGGGCGAGATTGAGATTGAAGACCGAAGGTGAAACTAGCAGGCCGATAATGTTGAAGGTGGCCTGAACGTCACGGTCGTTAAGCTCGGGATGGGTGGCCCAGACGGAATAGGTGCCCGCCTCGTTGGCCGCCGGGGTAAAGGTGTGACTGAAGTTACCTTCTGCATCGGTATCGACATTGAAGAACCGGTCGAAGCCTCTGGTAGACACGCCAATCCTAACCGGGACATTGGCTACCGGCAGACCATCGATGCTGGAGAGCGCGGTGCCGCTGATCGTCACCGGTTTTCCCATATGATAGACTTCCTTGTCGGTAGTTGCGGCCGCAAAGTAAGGAAGATCGGCGATCTCCGACTGGACCGTCCGGCTGAAACCAGGAGCGGTGACCTGATCGGGCCAATCGTAATGGTAATAGGTCTTGGCGACCCTGGCCTCAATCAAGACCTTGGCCGGAGCGTTGACCGGTACCTGGAAGGTAATCGGCTCGGAGAGGAAACTTCCGCCCGGCTCCAATCTAGCGCTGGCATAGCCGTTGGAGTTGACCACGGCGCTGCCGGTCCGCTGGTCAAGAAAACCCTTGGCCAGCAGATTGCCGTCCTGATCGCGGAGATAGACGCTAACCTCATCGGTGAGCCCGCCTCTCTCGCTGGTCAGCAACTCCAGTTGGGCAGAACCAAGATTGTTGACCTTGATCCTGACCTGAGCCTCGGCGCCACGCACCAGGGGCTCGTTAAACACCTCAAAGGCCGAACCGGCTGCTGCAACCGGAACAGCCGAGGTCCGGGTCAGGACGACGCTGGTTCCCGGCGCGCTAGCTAGGGTGACGGTGGTCACAACGGCGACGCTGTCAAGGGCATCAAGGGCCGTGGCCGCAACCTTTTCGATGATTTTCGCTTCACCAGCAACGAGACTGATCGGGCCGGGTTTGATGGTTTCCACGTTGCTACCAACCTTAAAGTTCAGTTTACTGATTGTCAGGTCTTCACCGCCGGTCAGGGCCAGGGAGATCTTTTCAATCACCCCACGGCGCAGAACGGTATCGGCAGGAATGTCGATATCAAGGGCAGGCAATCTTACATCCCGGATCGGGCTCTCATTGCCTTGATCATCAACGACCGACACGCCATAGGTTGCGCCATTGCCGTCATAGAACCCATCTGAATAAGTGGTAGACGGGGTCGGCGCGCTATTGACCCGATTGCCGTTCCGATAGACATAGTAGCCCTGGATCGAACCAGCATCACTCTGCCAGGCAAGAACGGGGCCTGCATCTTCATGGCGGGTAAGATTTAGACTGTTTACAGGCGCCACAGGAATGGCCAGTTCGACACTTGTTGACAGAGCACTTTCGTTACCCAATGCGTCAACCGAGGTCACACCATAAAAAATCTGGCTGGTCGATGGCGAGGTATCAATTGCTTCCGTGGTAGAAACGACTACTACCGGCTTGCGGCTGCCAACAGAAGCAAACGAAGAGGCCGCACGATAGAGCCGGTAAGAAGCAGGGATTTCGTCTTGTGGAACATCCCAAACAGCAGTCACACCGTCACCATCGAGACTTAGGCTTAGACCGGATGGAACAGCCGGACCAGTGCGGTCGGAAACACCTTCAACTTCTGCACACCGGTCCCCTTCGGTTCCGAGCAGACCTACTGCGGAGACCGAATAGTTCCAGGCACCGTCAGCAGACGGCAGCTCAGAGAAAGTCAGACCGGTAGTGGTGCCGATCTCAACAGCAACACCGGCAAGACGTCTGTAAACTTTATAGGCCTGGACTCGATCAACCGAACGGCTCCAAGAGAGATCAATTTTACCACCTAATTTTGACGTTGCAGTGAGATCGGTCGGGGCAGCAGGCGCCGGTGGTGTATCAGTATAGAGATAGAGTTTTTCTCCCGTGGCGACAGTCTCACCGGTGTTGCCGAAGTTGTCGATAGCGTTAACTAGTTTAAACGTTGCTTCGCCCTCGGCAAGGGGTGAGATGTCTATTTGCGCCGTCCAATGCAGATCGTCGCCGGCCATCACCGGACCATTAAATGCGGCGCTATTGCCAGTGGCATCGAACAGTGTCATTACCGGGATATCGACCGGCGCTTCGTCGAAGGAGAAATCAACGGTCAGAGATTCCGTGCCAATCTGCTGTAAAACTGTAGGTGTTGTAATGGTTGCGACCGGACCTCGAACATCAAGGGTCGGGCCTTGGCCCTGACTGTTGCCACGGTTGCCGACAAGATCTTTGCCGGAGAATTTCCAAACAGTCGGTCCGTGCGGCCCGGCAGGGTCGATCTCCAGGACGGCGCTGTAGTTGAGTTCGTCAACCTTGACGGGAGAAAGCACAATGGGCGAGCCTATCTGTGGCTCCAAGCTGAGGAATGGCATTTCCTGCAACGGCTCGGAAACGGTCATGCTAACGTTTATCGTCCCGGGACCGGCGACAACGGTAGAAGCAGGAGTGCCGCCGTTAAACGCGAACATAATCCCGGTTGCGGCCGGCGCGATACCATCCGAGGCAACATTGATCTGCGTGGAGAGACCACTTTCATTGCCGGCACCGTCAAGGGCTGTTACTGCGTAATAGCTTGCCGTATCGTCAGCCGGAATAATCTCTTTGAATAGATAGGGAATCGGGGTGTTGTTTAGGGGTTGCATCCCGACAGTTACCGAAGTCGGCAGCGACGCTTGATCGCTATATAAATTATAGCCGGTCGGCAATTCACCCGGCCCTGATTGCCAGTTGAACTGGATCGTGCCACCAGGTAATACCTTGGAGACAAGATCCACCGGTGCCGGTGGGGCCCCGGTATCAACCGTGATGATGTGCGGCATGCTGAAGGCGCTGGCGCCACCACGGTGGGTGGCCTGCAGGTAGATATTGTTATCTCCTTCGGCTAGAGGAACCGAGGTAAAGGTCCAACTGCCATCGGCCGCCGTATTGGTTTCGCCGGTAATCTGATCATTGACCTTTAAGGTTACAGTGGTATAGAGATCGGCGGTGCCTCTAATAGTAACCAGATAGTCCGGTGTTATTGCCTCGACTGTGTGGCTACCGTATACAGGCACATTCGGCGGGGCCAGACTGACCGTGACTGTTTTGCTTGTTTCCGTGAAGTTGCCGTGTTCGTCATAGGCGACAACTTTGACCGAATGGTTGCCGTCACTTGCCGCCACCAGATTCCACAGATAGCTGACGGATGATCCGGTGGTGCTCTGGACCAGGCTGCTGTCGATATACAGCTCAACCCGGGCCATTGCGCTTTCGTTGTCAGTACCATTTGCCTTGAGAGTAACCGTTCTGGCCAATACCTGATTCTGGGTCAGCGGGATATCACCCTGGGAACTAACAATGAACGGCCCTGCGATCTGCGGGCCGGTCGCATCCTGACGGGGCTCGACACTGATAGTCGATACAACAGGGTTTTCCAGACCAAAGGTGTTGACGACGGTCACCCCATACTGATAGGTCGTGCCGTTAGTCAGACCGGGATCGGTATAGGTCGTTTTGTTCGTATCAACGGCCAGCTGCATAGCACCGACATCTGTTTGGAGATCAGCGGATTGCAGACGGTAGACGCGATAATTTTTGAGATACGGGGAACCGGACGCAGCCCAACTAATGGTGGCCTGATTTTTACCCGGTTCGGCAGCCAGAGCGGCAGGATTATCGAGGCGGGTGACGGCCTCGGTGACAACCCCGCCACTTTCGGGATTCTCCGCGTCTTTGCCGGTCAGTTTAAACCTGTACAGGGTGGCGTCAGCCAGGTTGTTCAGCGTATGGGAAATCGCTTCACTGCCGAGGGATATACCCGTATCAGGGTATCCTGGCCCATTATCTACATAAAGGAGCTGATCGACAAGATCACCGTTGCTACCGGCATCGATACTGGCGGTCCATTGCAGGTTAATACCGTTGCCGTTGGCTGTACTGTAGGTTGGTGTCGCAACAAAACCGCTAACTTCCGTCGGCGGCATGGTGTCGACCGGAAAGGCAGTGGCAAAATTAACGGTGGCGGATGAATTGCCGGCCAAATCAACCGGGATTACCACGAAATAATAAGTAGTACCTTCAGTCAAGCCTTCGATTACGAATGATTTGGTGCCGGAGTTTGTCGTAGCGATTGCCTGCAGTCCGCTGACATCCGTTATCTCGGAGGTGCTGTAATAAATCCGGTAATAGGCCAGATCGACGGGCTCTTCGTAGTTGTTCCAACCCAAGCGGACCTGATCGCCGCGCCCGGAACCATTGGCCATCAACACCCCCGGCCCAAGAGCGGCAGGCGGGGCGGCATCATAAATCAAATCAAGAGTCTTGGTGGCAGTATTACCGAGTGCATCGGAGGCTCTAAAGACCAGGTGGGTGGCAAGCCCTTCGACTAGGGTGATCTCGTGATTCCAGGAAACACCCAAGTCATCGGCGTTGATAATTGTTTCGCCATTCAGGGTAACGCTGCACCCCGGTTCCTTGGTTCCTGCCAGGGTCTGCGTTGCGGAGGCGGCCTGATCCTGGTATTCGTCAATGGTAAATACCGGCGGCGTGGTATCGAGCTCTACTGTAACAGTGGTTTCGGGGAAGGAGTCATTCCCGGCAAGATCACGGGTTGTTACCTTAAGGATGTTTTCACCTTCCTTGAGCGGATAACTGGTACTCCAGTCGGTTTGATCCGAAACATCGACCTTCTTGACGCCGTTGATCACGATACCTGTTTGAAGTTGCTTGCTACCGCTAAGGACCTGGCTGGAAACGGTAGTTGGAGAATCAACTGAATCTACCGTTGGTGGGGCCGGGGCTGCTGCATCAAGGACAAAAGTGCCGGTATCCTGAGGAGTCATCTGATTACCAGCCACATCCCCGGCGTTAGAAACTTCGACAACATAATCACCATCGCCGGTGGTTTCGGTAAAGGCTACAGTACCTCTCCAGGTATTGTGATTTCGCCAGGAACCGTTGATCGAGAGAGACTGGCTGCCCCCCGTTCGGTGCAAAACCACAGACGGTTGCAATGAGGTGTTCATTGACTCATTAAACTTAATTGTGAAGGTTACTGTTTCGACCTTATGCGGGCTGGGCGGACTCATAGTCAGAGACTCAACCTGCGGAGCTGTTTTGTCCACGGTAAAACCGAAAGAAACCGTGCTGGTATTGCCAACTTTATCAACGGGGTTAAGAGTGACGGTAACAATCCCTTCTGCCAGCTCCGTTTGGTGGATAAATTCGAGGGCGTCGTTCTCGCTGTTTACGCCCCAGGTTCCAGTTACTATTGAACCACTGGAATCTTCAACCGTAGCGTTTTCATGGGAGCGGGTGAGGTCAGGGCCTGACCCGTAATTGGGATCGCTGAGGAAAACGGATATTTTACCGGTTTGATTTGTTCGGGAATTTATTGCCGGAATTGTGGATGAAACAGTCGGCCCCTGATTGTCCTTGATGATCGTAACTGGTTTGGGCTGACAAATATTACCGTGGCTGTCACCAGAGGTTAAATCAAGAGTATTTCTGCCATTATTCAGATCAACCTGAATCTCCCAACTGGTAGCGTTATCAAGCAGAATGGTTTCCGTACCGTCAACAATCAGTGATGAATCGGCTTCTTTTGTGCCCCGCAGAACAAATTGGGACTCGCTGGTGTAAAGAAACAGAGCCGGGTCAACAGTCGGTTGGGCCGGAGGAGTAAGGTCTCCGGTTAAAACACTAAGTTCTTGAGAATAAGGGCTGTCGTTTGACAGCTTGTCGACGGCTTTTGCTACATAATAATATATTGTGTCAGTTGCATGGGCAGCGGTGTCACTAAAAGTAGTTGCACCGGTCTGGCCAAGATATTGGTAACCGGACCCTTTGGTAATGCTGCGATATATACGATATATATCAATGTCACATTCCGTATTCGGCTGCCACTTAAGAATGACCTTGTCATGGTCAAGGGTAGCGGTTAGTCCTTCCGGGGCGACCGGGCTGCCGACCAAGTTGGAAACCGCGCTCTTCTCAATGGAGAACGAACTTCCAAGACCTGTATAACCAATGGCTTTAACCGCGACAAAGTATGTCTGGCAACCTGCCAGATTATTAAGTCGAATAGTGCCGGATGTTGTGGTCAGGGGCGGTGAATATTGACCGCTTTCCGTGCCGTGATATACCTGATATTCCTTTATGTCCGGCGAAAGGTTATTAGACCAACTGACATCTATATAGCCATCGCCGCTAGTTAAATTAATACTGGCGGGCGCTACCGGCGGCGCCAGGGCCACGCTAATCGGATAATCGACCGAGGTTGGATTGCCCAATGAATCATAGACCTTGACGGTTAATGTATAACTGCCGTCACCGACTTCGATAATATTCCAGGCCCAGCTGTATTCCGGTCCGCTCGAATCGGTTGCCTGCAGGGAGTTATCCAGATAAAACTCAACATGACTGACCCCGGAGAAATCGGCGGCGGCAACCCTAAAACTTCCCTGTCTAATGAGGGTTGGAGTTGTGGCAATATCGGCGGTGTTATAGGTAAGAGCGCTAATGACCGGGCCATTCACGTCTTTAAGATTGCTGAGAACCGAGGTTACCTGTTGTCGCTCACCGCCGGCGCTATCAACACTGGTCACCGCCAAATAGTATTTCGTATCCTGACTCAAACCGGTCATCGCACTACTGGTACCGGTGACAGACTGGACCGGGGTCATTCCCGCCACTGAGGTGAAAGGGGTTTCACTCACATAAACATTGTACTGTTGGAGATGGACCGCCGGTTCAACCGGGCTCCAGGAGATGCCTATGTTGTCGACATTTACAATAGTCGTAACCCCGGTCGGATTAGCCAGCCGGAACGATATAGCAACCTCTCCCGAGGCCGGGCCGAAACCGGTCCGATTGAAAGCCTTGGCGCTTAAAAGATTGTCACCGATATTCAGAGAGTAATTAAAACTGAATTGGCCATTATCATCGACTTTGGCGGTGACGCCGGTGCTGACCCCATTGTTGAACAATTCGACGTCGGTGAATTTTTCGGCTGTGCCGTTGACCGTGATATCAGGACTGCTGAAAACTGCTCCGGTTACAGGCAGGGAAATAACGGGAGCATCCGGTAACGCCAAAACGACGCTGAAATTCAGATCGGTGGTTGAAAGATTGCCTACCGTATCGTAGGCCTTGATGGTCAGGAGATGTTGACCATCACTCAGCGCCACGATGTTCAGAAAACAGTTAAAATCGGGCCCGCTGTCATCCGTACAGACAAGACCACCGTCAACCAGGAATTCGACCCGATCAACACCGGAAAAATCGGTGGCGCTAACACTTATCGTGGGAGGTATCGTAAATTCATATCCTTCCGTCAAATTATCAATTCCGGCCAGAAGATCGGTGACCAGCGGACCATTGACATCTTTTAGATGGCCCACGACCGGCACAACGGTTTTCTTTTCACCATCGGCATAATTAACACTGGTGACCGCTACATAATAGTTGGTGTCAATGGCGAGACCGTTAAGGTCAACCGTCGCAACTGTGACGGTCTGGACCGGCGTCATATCAACAACGGAGGTAAAAGGTGTTTCACTTCGATAGATATTGTAATGATCGAGAATATCGACCGGGCTGACCGGAGCCCAGGAAAGAGTCAGGTGATCTACTTCGGAAACCAGAGTAAGCCCGGTCGGATTATCGAGAAGAGTATTAAGGGTAGCGGTGACCTCGTTGCTATGGGGACTGTCTCCGGCATTATTCCTGGCGATTGCCGTAATAGTGTTTTCACGCTCAGTCAAAGTAACCGGAATAGCAAACGACCCATCCGCTTTGTTCGGAGTCGGATTGCCATAGGGCTGACCGTTCAGCAGGATGACAATATTCATCTCCGGCTCAGCAGTACCGCTGACCGTAATCGCACCAGCGGTGAAGATATCACCACTGACCGGGTGGGTAATAACCGGTGCCTCAGGAAGAATTACCGCTAGTTCCAGAGAATATGTGACCGAAGATTTGTTGTCAAAAGAATCAAAGGCTTTAATCGTTAAGGTATATATGCCATTCAGTAGACCAGCCATATCAAACTGATAAGTATATGCACTAGCACCACTGGTGTCGGCCAGAACAACCGAGTCGTTTATGGAGACTTCCACCAGCTTGACATTATAAGGATCGTGGACATTAAAAGTGATCGGTCCCGAACCGTATATGATCATATTATTGTTTACAGGGTCGCCATCAAAGAGGATACCGGTTATCTCCGGCAATTCTGGCTCGAAATCCTCAAGAAGCCAGATTTCTGTGAGTGCCGCTCTGGTAGACAGGAGGGGGTTATCATTTACGAAACTTAGGTTGATATTCCCGGTTGTATAATAATCAGAAGGTATGGAGAACTCATGTTGCACCGGCATCATAGTTGGCATTACCATGGCAGAATGAACCACTTTGCCTGGTCCAGCATTTATACTCTGCAGACTTCCTTCTTCACCGTCACCATTAAAATAGCTGGTCCTGATTTTATATCTCTTCTCAGGATCGAGGTCTGTATAGCCCACTTCGACTGCATTAGAACCCCAGGCTATAGTTCTGTCCGGTCTGAGGCTAATTGGATCCCAGAGATCATCTCTGACTCCAGCATCCAGAATTGGTTCAGTTATCGAACCAGCTGAAGAGCCAGCTGCAAAACTATAATTAACATAGGACATTTCGGTTGCGACTGTGTCCAGATAATCATCAAATGAAACATTATCGGATATTTTTCCTCCGGTACCATCTGGATTACTAGTGAGGTTATAGGGTCCGCTACCATCGAAATCCCCCCACCAGTTTCGGGTGGCATCAGCGACATTAGCGGTCTGGTTCTTGACAGCCAGCCCTCGGTTCATGAAAATCTGGTTGTTGGAGATCTCTGCGTTTGCAGTTCCCAGAAGTTCAACACCATCGGAAAGGTTGGTTGATATGTGGCTGAAACTGATGTCCGCATTGGAAGCCCCCTCCAACCTGATGCCATCACCATTATTTCCCCAGATCCTGCTACCGATTATATTCAGGGTGCCGTTGATACTCCTGATACCATTTGACGAACTCTTCGATATTTCGGTGTTTTCAATACGTGCACTAACCACTCCGTTGAAGTAGAGAGCCCCGCTCCCATTTCCACCGGCATAAAGAATCTTGGTGTTATTAAAGATCGATCCTTCACCAAATAAAGAAGCATTGAGGGTAATTCCTTTCCAACTACCATTTACCGGATAGGTCGCCATAACATCTTTGTTAGTGTCACCGCCATGATAATCATCCTTGATAGTAGTAAAGATGATCTTTTCGTTGAAAGTCGCGTCGGCAATCAGGGCGCCGTCAACATCGACTACCAAGGCCCCACCCTGAAACTTTACAATGACTCCGGGATCTATCTTAAGAGATGTATGAGTTGGAACTCTAAGGGTTCCAAAGATTATATATACACCGATCTCATTGCCAGTTCCCTTACCCCAAACCTGCAGATTCTTGTCCGTCTGCAGGTTGTTGCCATGGACTTCTAAGAAGTTGTTAACATTAGGTGTGAGTGTATTTGTGCTGTCAGGAAGTGCGCTGGCCGGAATACGAAATGCAATGAGATTACCCGTAATAATATTATTGGTAATTTCCGGCGCATTCTGACCATCCGTAAAATAGATCCCGTAATTAGTATTATTCCTGATCGTGTTGCCGTCTATTGTCGGCCGAACATAGCCAACAGTGTCAGGTGTATAATGAGATACGTAGATTCCATGCCGGCCATTACCTTCAATAGTATTATTACGGTCAACAGGAAGACTGGCTGCATGATAATAAGCATAATGATTAATGCCATCGAGGGTATTACCGGTAATTGTGTTGTTCTCGATAACCGGATTTTCATTGTATGTGTAAATACCATGACTGCTGTTGTTGGTGATCGTGTTCCAGGAAATTAAAGGGGTGCTGATATGTGTGTAAATACCATATGAACTGCCGGCGGTTATCACGCTATTCTTTATAGTGACATCTGTATTATTCATATAGATGTTGCCAGACCCTCCGGATCCGCCATAGCTAACCAAGACATTGGCAAGGATTGAATCAGGCGAACCATTCACGAAATTCAATCTATCCCAACTACCGGCTGTTGCGGTAGTCGCGCCACCATCGCCGTTACTGTCCCCGCCGTATTTATCATCTTTGATTGAGGTAAATACAATCTGGTCGGCCCCAGAGGCATCGGCAAGCAATGTGCCCTTTACTGTCAGGTTTCTACCCGGCGCAAACTTGACAATCGTCCCGGGCTCTATCGTCAACTTGACCCCTGTGGCTACTGTGGCATTACCACCAGCCTGATAATAGGTATTGCCGGTCTCAAAAACCAGATCATGATCAAGCTGGTTGCCCCAATACTCGAGATGATTATCTATAGTATTGGGAGAAAGGGTGTTGTTGGCTGAAGGACCGGGTAAAGAGGAAAACGGCAGCCGGAAGACTTTTTGATTACCCGTAATAATATTATTGGTAATTTCCGGCGCATTCTGACCATCCGTAAAATAGATCCCGTAATTAGTATTATTCCTGATCGTGTTGCCGTCTATTGTCGGCCGAACATAGCCAACAGTGTCAGGTGTATAATGAGATACGTAGATTCCATGCCGGCCATTACCTTCAATAGTATTATTACGGTCAACAGGAAGACTGGCTGCATGATAATAAGCATAATGATTAATGCCATCGAGGGTATTACCGGTAATTGTGTTGTTCTCGATAACCGGATTTTCATTGTATGTGTAAATACCATGACTGCTGTTGTTGGTGATCGTGTTCCAGGAAATTAAAGGGGTGCTGATATGTGTGTAAATACCATATGAACTGCCGGCGGTTATCACGCTATTCTTTATAGTGACATCTGTATTATTCATATAGATGTTGCCAGACCCTCCGGATCCGCCATAGCTAACCAAGACATTGGCAAGGATTGAATCAGGCGAACCATTCACGAAATTCAATCTATCCCAACTACCGGCTGTTGCGGTAGTCGCGCCACCATCGCCGTTACTGTCCCCGCCGTATTTATCATCTTTGATTGAGGTAAATACAATCTGGTCGGCCCCAGAGGCATCGGCAAGCAATGTGCCCTTTACTGTCAGGTTTCTACCCGGCGCAAACTTGACAATCGTCCCGGGCTCTATCGTCAACTTGACCTGATCAACAACCGTAACACTGGATGTAACATGATGAACATCTGAGTTGGACCAGTATGTATCCTGGGAAATTGTCCCACCTTCATTGATAGCAGCCACGCTATTTGAATAAAGGAACAACGGCAAAAAAGAACATAGACAAAGGACAAATAATTTCCGCCTGATCATCATTCTTCTCTTTTTGGTATTTATGGCACTTGTCATGTGTAAATTTCTCAGTTTTAAATGGTCTTGGTTTTTAAATATTCATATTTACTTTCAGCCCCTCGCCTTTCACCTTGAATCGGTCAAAATCGGCGATGGTTTTTTTTATATTGTTGCTGATAATTCTGGTAGCGATATATTCGGTTTGCTTATCATCAAGGACTTTGTTTTGCGGGGCAGCCAGTTTCCACACTCCTTTGTCGTAAAACTCAGCCCAATTGAGGTAACTGTTCGAGCGAAGGACAGAGTTCCGGGAAGTTATATAACCGCCGATTCTTAAAGCTGGAACGCCAGGAGCTCTTGAAAGGGGCGGAGAATAAGTCCATATGTTCGGTGCAGTCACCAGCCTTGTTTTTCAAGGTGTATCAACCAGAATTAAATCGGAGCGATTCACTAGCAGCCGACGGACTACGTCCGGTTGAATTAATTTCACCTGCCCTGCCCCCTCGAACATAGTAATCTTGTCCGGGAACGCAGAAACTATTTCCTTTTGCTGTATTCCCCCCAAGATTTCACAGGAATAAAAGAAAAGAGAATAATAACTAACAAAGACAGGGTTATATGACCAAAACCCTTCATAATCATTTAAAAAACTCCTTAGATAGTCCCCGGCCAAGTACCGGTGGAGATAAAATCAAAACCATCGCCAACCGGGGCTAAAGCACTTGCAAACCCGGCAAAGGTTAAAAAGAACACGACAGGATAACTATTAAAAGAATCCTGTTCAACAAAGAGAATTAAATGGAGGAATGATGTGAATAGAACCAACGGAGTCAACAAGTGCTACTCCCCCCCGAAGAAGCACAGACTTAACACGAACCTACAAGAACTATTTGCTTCAATCAAGCGTTATTTTCAGATCAATCCTACGATAGATAGCCTAGCATTTCCCGAATTGCCTATCATGCAAGGGATTGCAAGAGATCGACTTGGTCTAATAAAAAAACTAAGCAGTAACCTTTCTCATTTAAAATACAAGAAATAGATAGGGGTATACCCTACCAACAAGTAAGGACAACCCCCATCAACAAAGATTCTTTAATTTGCCCAAGGGGATATTGATTAACTTCCATCTATTTTGGCCGAGGATTATCACTGACCCGTACCAAGAAAAGCGAAGAACATCTGAAGAGGTTAATAACTGTCAATACCCAAAGGGCATAAGTTTCGTTTGAACCGACTATCGGCTCAACTCAGCTTTATGTTGCAGACAGGAAAAAGGACTGGAAGATCTGGAGTGGGAGTTAAAGAAACACGGGTATAAAATCAAATAGAACAATCTATAAGGAAAATTCTTTAAAAAGAGCCTGAAATAGATTCAGGGGTTAGAAGAAAACTTCTAACCCCTGAACAAACAACACTTTGAATACTTACGTATTTACAAACAGAACTACCTTACAGCGTCTGCCAATTTGCTGCCAGGCTTGAAGCGAGCAACTGTCCGAGCCGCAATCTGAATTGTTGCACCGGTCTGGGGATTACGACCTTGGCGTGCGGATCTCTTTGAAACGGAAAAGGTTCCGAAGCCGACCAATGTCACCTTATCACCCTTAGAAAGTGCGCCTGAAATTGCGTCAAGAAGACCAGTAAGAGATCTCTCTGCGGCAGCCTTACTAATTCCAGCAGCATCAGCCATGTTTTCAACCAGTTCACCTTTGTTCATGCTCACATTCCTCCTGTAAATTTATGATACGTTGCCCTTGAGCGATTATCTCAATCAAATTAACTGATCTAATCAAATGAAAATTGATTGTCAAACAAAAATACTCAGTGTTGGCAACCAAAATCAAGTAACACTACATCCTAAACAGAGGCAAATATCAAGAAAAAAAGCAGCCTTTTTCAAAAAAAATCGCAAACAATATCTGTTTTTTCTTGCGGCTGTCAGCAATTATCTGCGCCAGCGAACACCATCTACCTGTTTTATGGTTAAAAACAGAGCAGCAAACTAGCGCCCCTCCAAGGAGAGCCATAATTTATCAACACCTGTTTTTTTAAACTCCAAATTCAATTTTTGCCTGATTTCCGGCTGGCAGACCGTTGTTAGATCGATTTCTTTTACTTCAAAAAAAACCGCTTGCGAATCATCGGCGCCAAGCCTGGCCCGGCAGCCAGCAAAACCCAAATCAAGAAGAATCTTCTCGTAACTGGCGACCAGTTGCAGATTTTCCTCTGTAATTTTAGTGTTGGTGGGAATCCTGGTGGCCAGACAAGAAGCAGACTCACGATTCCAGGTGGGTAAACCAAGATATTTGCCCAGGCGGCGAATATCAGCTTTGGCCAAACCCGCTTCGACCAAAGGAGTTAGCACCCCTAGCTCAACAATTGCTCGCCGCCCCGGCCTGTCCTGTTGGAGATCATCAAGGTTGCTGCCATCAAAAAGCACCATGTCTTTCTTGGGCAGAAGGCCCTGAAAGAGAAGATAGACCTTCTTCTTACATAAATAACAACGATCAGGCGGATTAACGATAAATTCCTGCCATTGCAGTGGAGATATCTCTACGACCTGTAATGTAGCGCCAAGCTGCTCGGCAGTTGCAACAGCATTAATCCTATCTGCTTCGGTCTGGAGTATTGAATCCGCAAAAAAAGCCGGGGTCTGCTCACCAAAGACATCGACAGCGGCCTTTAACAGCAGCGAACTATCGGCACCACCGGAAAAGGCAACCCCCCCTGGGGTCCGGGCAACAATATCCAGTAACACTTCATATCTTTGACGTAATTCCATCACTTGGCCAAGCACAAAGAAGGACAACAATAAAAGACTGGGAAGGGGCAATCCGGTTTAACTACCATCCGGTAACATTTTGACCGGCACCCCTAACTCAAAGCCATCATCCTCGATCCATTTTTTCAGGGTCTCAGCGATCTCTCTGGCTCGGACAACACTGGATAACGGGGCGGTCTGCACGGTCTGTCCATTAACTTCTATTTGGCCGCTCTTAAGTTCCGCGTAACTGACCTGTCCATAATTTCTGGCAATCCCATGGGAATAATCGTGTGAGTAATCGACAACATGGGTAAAGATATCCTCATCCGCCACAGCGGTGAAGGCGGCAATCTCTTCATTGAGAATCGGAATCGGCACCCCAACCCCAACCGCAAGGGTGCAACCGTAACCCTGCATACTGATACCCTTGAGCCAGCGGGGCGACATCTGCTTTAAATCACCCTGCAGCATAAGGGTGCCGGCAGGCTTAATCGGCACCCCGTTTTCACCGCGCGGGGCCGTGGGATTATGCTGAGTACCATGCCAGGTCACATACCCCTCCCCACCACCGAGGAAAATTCTGGTACCCATGCCGATGGTCCGATAATAGGGATCGTTCATCAACGGGCTTAACTGGCCGGCACTGCAATAAGTGGCATTACGGCCCTTGGCCTTCAAGGTCCCCATGTAGGTATATATGGTCTTATCAGAGAGGTTGATCGCGCAGTTATAATTCTGATAACAGTTTCGGGGATTGCACAACAGGGCATAGGGAAGATCGGCCAAAGTCACGCTCTTCTCCAGGTTGCGGTTGGGGTAACAGTCTGTCCCGTAACCACTCCCTTCAAGAAGCACTTCCTTGCCGGCCACCAGATCCTCGATCACATGACCGCCGCCATAGCGAAACCCTCCGGGAAAGACCTTGTTCAAGGGATCATCTTCAGCAGGTTCGGTGGCGCCGATATAGACATCAACCGCAGCCAGACCGCCGTAAGCGGGAACCTTATTCAAGGCAACCTTTGAGGCCTTGAAAGTCGGGTTGGCATGACCAAAATTTATAAAGGCGCCGGAGGAACACATTGGCGAAAAGGTGCCGGTGGTAACAACATCAACCTGTTTGGCTGCTGCAACCGCCCCTTTTTTCTTAACTATCGAGATCATTTCCTCGGCAGTGACAACAACTGCCTCACCGGCACGGATGCGGGCATTGATCTCCTCGATGGATTTTACGACCTGGTAATTCCCCATTTATTAATCACCTTGCGGATGATGGAGTCGTAAAAATCCGATCTACTGCGTCGTAGCGCATTTTTGTTCGCTCTGCATACCACATGTATGCCTCGCTCACAAAAAAACACTACTCCTTGCATATCGAAATTTTTACTTAGCCATCCCTATACTTTTTTTGCAAAACCATCACGAACAAGTAACAGTTGTAAATTACGTTTGATGGATTATTTCATAACCGAGACTACTTTGTGGCCGGCAACCTCCAGGGCCTTAACCACCGGCTCGATATCACCTTTGCCGAGCCGGAAATAATAGACCTTGCGCTTTGCAGACTGGTTTTCAGTGGCAACGCTAAATATTTCAATATCTTTTTCCGTAATAATCCGCGTAACATCCTCGACTCCACCATCCTTGTCGACGATAACGTCAAGCCGGGTGGATGATTGCAAAAGGCCCAGCACTTCAATAAACCCTGAAACTATATCCGAAGAGGTAATCACTCCAACCAGTTTATCACCATCCATGACCGGTAAACCGCCTATCTTATAATCATGGATCAGGCGGGCCGCCTGATCGATGCTGGAATTAACCGCAATGGTATAAGGCTTGACGACCATAACATCATGGACAGTAATATCTTCCACCATGGAAGGGAAAAAGTATTGGCGCAGATCCGTCTGGGTAATAAACCCTTCCAAGCGGTCACCATCGACGACCGGTAAATGACGAATGGAGTGCTTTTTCATTAATTCAGCCGCCTCCTGAATCAACATGGTTCTGCCGATCGTCACAGGATCAGCTTTCATCCAGTTTTTGACTTTCATCTATATCATACCTGCGAAAAGATTTTTCTAATCCGACCAAGTCCTTATCAGGGCTTAAACTAGAACAAAAGACCTTTAATTTCAAGCCAGAAAGCATGGATATTTTTTAAGGGCCCAGCGGTTATTTTCGTGCTTTTTATCCTCCTCAAATGATCCTGGAATAAGGGACCTGACTTAGAACAGTTAAATTGCTTTTGCGTTACACTCTAATTGTTGGGTCACTGGCCCGAATATTTCATGAGCAGTTTTGAGAATCCATCTAACTATTGGCTTTCAGGTCAATAAATTGATTTTAGATAGCATAAGATCCATGGGACCTATAAAATTAACCACTCAAACACTATTTCACTTGTTGAATGATCTGTTTATAGATAAGATTCCAACCTTTCTTTTTTCAAATTCTTAAACAACTAAAAACGACTTCGGATATCCGCCATGGCAAAAGAACCAGACCAGTCTCTTACCCCTGTTAATAAACAGGCCCTGATAAAGATTCGCAATCGCATCGATGCGATAGACCAGCAATTACTATCCTTACTCAAGGATAGACTGGGCTGTGCCAAAGAAGTTGGCCGGATTAAGAGCAAAGATGATATGCCCAAATGGGACCCGAAACGGGAACAGGAGATCTTTGCGAGTCTACATAAAACCAATGACGGAGTATTCCCCGAACAATCACTCGATTCCATCTTCCAGGAAATCATCACTACCTGCCGTCTCTCCCAAAAGAAGGTAGAAGTTGCCTATCTAGGCCCGGAAGCAACTTTCTCCAATCTGGCAGGCGTCGAACATTTCGGCCACAGCGCTGACTACCGACCCATGGAAACCATTGAAGATGTTTTCATCGAAATCGAGAGAGATCGAGTCCATTACGGGATTGTGCCGGTGGAAAACTCTATCGAGGGCGCAGTTACCTCAACCCTTGATTCTTTCATGAATTACAATGTTAAGATCTGCGGGGAGCTCAATCTCTGCATCAGCCACAATCTGGTCAGCCAGTCGGGCGACATAAACGCTATCAAAAAGGTGGTTTCCCATTCCCAGCCCGTGGCCCAGTGCCGCCAGTGGCTCAAAAAGAACCTGCCTGAGGTTAAAACCCAAACCGTCTTCAGCACTGCTCTGGCATCGATGATGGCCGCCGAGGATCCATCTCTGGCTGCCATCGCCAGTTCGATGGCCGCCAAAACCTACCACCTGCATACAGTGGTAAAAGGAATTGAAGACTATAGCGGCAACTCCACCCGTTTCCTGCTGATCGGTCAATCCTCACCAGGCCGCAGCGGCTGCGACAAGACCTCGCTATTGGTCGGCCTGATGGATCGCCCCGGCGCCCTGCATAACTCCTTAAGCATCCTGGCCACCCACGGCATAAATCTGACCAGAATTGAATCGCGACCGTTAAAGGGTGAGGCGGGAAAATACCTGTTCTTCCTGGATATGGAAGGACACATGGAAGACGAAAACATCAAAGAAGGGTGCCACCAGCTCAAGCAGGTATGTTCATCCTACGTTTGGTTGGGCTCCTATCCCCGCGCCAAGACCTGAGTGACAGGACCGGTCATTAACCGCCAATTCTCGACATCCGGCCGTGGCAGTTATTAATTTCAGACTCGGACAGGTTGTGGCCTTTGGGCTTATGCTTGATGGTTTCGATTAATGCCGCTCGAATATCATCTTCGCTGCCACCACCCCGGATAATCGATTTAAGATCGGTTTCGTTGTCGGTCAGCAGACAGGAGCGCAATTGTCCTTCAGAGGTCAACCGCAAACGATTGCACTGGGAACAAAAATGATCACTGATGGGGCTGATAAAACCCACCGTCCCCAGAGCATCCGGCAATCGATAGGTTCTGGCCGGCCCATCCAACTTCCCAGAGCTTATTGGCGTCAATTCACCTAAATTCGCTATTTTCGCCATTATCTCAGCAGAGGTGACGTAATAATCTTCATGCCAATTACTGTCGTTGCCCATCGGCATGAATTCGATGAATCTGACCTGCACCGGTTTAGTCATCGACATCTTGGCAAAGTCGATAAATTCATCATCATTAATCCCGTTCATCGCCACAACATTGATCTTCACCGTGGAAAATCCCCGCTGCAGAGCCTGCTCAACCCCCTGCCAGACCTGGGCGAAGGCGTTAACACCGGTAATTTTCCGGAATCTCTCCGGCTTAAGGGTATCAAGGCTGATATTAAGTTTCCGGATTCCGGCATCATAAAGTTCAGCCGCCTTTTCAGCCAACAGAACCCCATTGGTGGTGATCCGTACCTCTTCAATGCCCTCAATACCCATCAACTGCCGAATGAATCCGGTAATATCCCGCCGGACCAGGGGTTCACCACCGGTCAAACGCACCTTTCTAATGCCTAAAGCAGCCGCACCTTTTATGACCCGGAGCAACTCTTCGTAGCTCAAAAGTTCACCGACAGGGAGCTTATCGTCCAAGGGCCTCGGAGTACAGTAAAAGCAACGCAGATTACACTGGTCGGTCAGGGACACCCGTAAATAACTGACTGACCGGGAAAACGCATCGACCAACTTACCCTGCCCCTCATTCACACCTACTAACTTGTCAAGAACGTTCATTTATAAGTCCAGCACATGTTTTTCTAGATTACCCAGAACATCACTGCTATTTTAAACTGGCAGTTCTTTGAAAATTGGGCTTTATAATAACGCGTATTAAATTGTTAGCCAAATTACTCGCTTTGTATTAAAGAAAAAGCCGTTTTAAAGCAAGCTCTTAAATGCCTTGCTAAAATTTTAAGGAATCACCAATATCATGCTGATCCTCGGGATAGAAAGCTCCTGTGACGAAACTGCCGCCGCAGTGCTGGCCGATGGCAAAACTCTGCTGTCGAGTGTCATCAACTCACAGATCGATGTTCACGCTCTTTATGGCGGGGTCGTCCCGGAATTGGCCTCCCGACAGCATATCCGCAATATATCATCCGTAGTCAATAATGCCCTGCAAGAGGCCAATGTCTCTCTGGAGCAGATCGATGGCTTGGCGGTCACCGAAGGCCCGGGGTTGATCGGCTGCCTGCTGGTTGGCCATACCTATGCCAAAGCCATTTCGCTGGTCCAAAAGATCCCGATGGTCGGGGTGGATCATCTGTCCGGCCATCTTTTGTCAATTTTTCTTGGCGATACGGTCCCCGAATTTCCCTATATCGCCATGGTTGCCTCGGGCGGCCATTCGAGCATTTTTATGGCCGAGGGGCCGGAAAGCTTCAAACTTTTAGGACGAACCCGCGACGATGCCGCCGGCGAAGCCTTTGATAAGGTCGCAAAACTTCTCGGTCTTGATTACCCCGGCGGCCCGGTTATCAGCAGATTGGCCGAAACAGGAAATGGTAAGGCCATCGATTTTCCCAGGGCCTGGCTGGGCAAGGACAGCCTCGATTTCAGCTTTAGTGGCCTGAAGACGGCGGTGGCAAACTATGTTAATCGACATAAGAGCAAAAACATCGAGATAAATATCCCTGATGTCTGTGCATCTTTCCAGGAAGCTATTGTTGAGGTTATTACAACCAAGACCTTCCTCGCCGCCAGACAGACCGGCTGTAAAAACATTGTCCTGGCCGGGGGAGTTGGTGCCAACCCACGCTTACGGGAGGCAATGACCCTGAGAGGCCAAAAGGACGACATGGCGGTCTTTTTGACTCCCCGCCAATTCTGCACTGACAATGCGGCGATGATTGCCCTGGCCGGCCAGTTTAAATTTAAAACCAACGCTGCCATATGTCCGGATTCGGATGTATATTCCAGATCAGCCTTGATTGTTTCATAAAATTCACTGGTATAGCTAAACCGCTAAGCAAAAACTGCGAAAATTTCGATAAACCGGTAGAGAACCAATAATGATCAAACCACACCGCACTGCGCGTTTTTATTTCCTCAAGTTCAAAAGACTTAGGGGCGACCCGGCTTCATTGGCCAGAGGTGTTGCTTTGGGTTTTTTTGTCGGTATCACCCCAACCATCCCACTGCACACGATATCGATTATTGTCCTCTCATTTCCATGCAGGGCCAGCAAGATCTCCGCCCTGCTGGCATCGGTCGTGATCAGTAATCCACTGACTATTTTCCCGACATATTATTTCTCCTGGCTGATCGGTGACCGCTTTTTGCCAGGAATCCTGACCTGGGAAAAGATCGACTCGCTCATGGTACTTATAAATGAAGGCGCCGGCTTCACGGCCATAATTACGGAACTAAGCAAGCTGGGAGTTAATGCCCTGACCGTTCTGCTGATCGGCGGCTGTGTCCTTGCCACTCCTTTTGCCATAGCCGGCTATTTTCTGTCCCTGAATTTCTTCAAGGTTGTTGAAGAGAAAAGAGCTAAACGTAGGGCCTTACAAGAGAGCAAATGACTAATTTAAGCGACATAAAGAACATCCTTAAAAGTGGCCAACTGGCGCCCAGCAAGCAGCGCGGCCAGAACTTCCTGGTTAATCACCAAACGGCCGAGGCCATCGTCGCCAATGCTGGCGTCACCGGAGATGATACGATTGTCGAACTTGGTGTGGGACTGGGCTCCCTGACCCTGCCCTTGGCGGCTAAAGCCAAGCACGTAATCGGCATCGAAGTGGATAAGGGCATCATCACATGGCATGAAGAGAAAAATATTCTCCCGGCCAATGTCACCTTGATTCATCAGGATCTACTCAAATCTGATTTCCGGGAATTAGCGAAACGGGCCGGGGGCCGGCTGAAGATTATTGCCAACCTGCCCTACTCTATTTCGAATCCTCTGATCTTCAAGCTCCTTGAAAATCGTGAGATCATGGAGTACGCGGTGCTGATGCTCCAAAAGGAAGTCGGCCAACGATTGCAGGCCAATCCGGGGAGTAAGACATACGGGGTTCTTTCGGTACTTCTTGGCGCCTATGCCGCAACAGAGATTATTATGAATGTGGGACCGGGACAATTCCACCCCCGTCCCAAGGTCGACTCGGTGGTTACCAAAATCACCTTCAAGCCGACTCCAAACAGGGTTAAAGAGCTGCCGGCCCACGATTTCACCCTGCTCAAAAATTTGGTAAACGCCTCTTTCCAGCAACGGCGCAAGACCCTGTTCAACAGCCTTTCCTCATCCAATATCCCCGGCACCGCCAAGGCCAACCTGGCTGTTGTTCTGGAAAAGGCCGGTATCTCCCCAAAGATCCGCCCCGAAAGACTTTCTGTCGAGGATTTTGTCCGCCTGACTAATACTATTTAGCGCCACTGTTTGAAACAAAACCCTGGTTGAACAGAGAACTATATCAAAAACAGAGACCACAGTCGGGACACTCCATGCCCCCGGAAAACTGATGACCACAGGCAGGGCAGGTGTTGCCAGGCGCCAATGGATCAAAAACCGAGTCACCGGCGGCCGCCCCATCATGGGCCACCGAATCAATAACGGCAGTACGCCGGATTTCAGCCTCTATAATTAGCACGGCGTCATGGGCCTCTTCCCGCCTAACTAACAGATCAAAAGTCCCCCCGCCGCAACATCCTTTGCCGCAAGAGCTCTCATCACCAGCCAAAACAGTGCAGATCCGCTCCCCACTCAATAACTCTTCATAGGCTCTCATTTCTGCCAGAGGTCCGCGCTTGACCGCCACCAGATCATCGTCAGGGCTGAGTTCGCCGGAGCGGTCGGCCATTTTTTGCTGCTGCTTTTCCTTCCGGGCAATCATCTCACTGCCTGGCAACAAATCACATGCGCAGACAGGACATTTTTCAATATCTGCCCGGTACTCATCCTGACACTGGGGACAATAATTCAGATCCTGCTCAAACATTATTTTTCCTTCTTTGATGACAAAGTAAAAACCACCCAAGTGGCATAGCAATATCGATAATTTTGCGCCGCTATTTTTTACAGGATAAAACGGCTTAAGTCCTCGTCTTGAGAAATCTCAGATAGTTGCTCATTAACGTAGTCAGCCGTGACCAGAAACTTAAGATCTGTCATCTCCGGGGCCTTGAAGGAAAGGTCTTCAAGAACTCTTTCCAAAACGGTATGGAGCCGTCTGGCTCCGATATTCTCAGTACGCTCATTAACTTCGGCGGCAATCTCGGCAATTTTATGGATGGCCGGATCCTCAAAAACCAGCTCCACACCTTCGGTTTCCATCAGGGCAACATACTGTCTAATCAGAGCGTTTTGGGGCTCGGTGAGGATCCGGTAGAACTCATCCCTGCCCAGGGAGTGCAATTCAACCCTGATAGGGAAACGCCCCTGCAACTCTGGCACCAGATCAGAGGGCTTGGTCAGATGAAAAGCGCCACTGGCAATAAAAAGGATATGATCGGTCCGGACCATGCCATGTTTGGTGGTAACCGTCGATCCCTCGACAATGGGCAAGAGATCGCGTTGCACCCCCTCCCGGGATACCTCACCACTCTGAGAGTTTCCTTGGCGGGATGCGATTTTATCAATCTCGTCAATGAAGATAATGCCGGATTGCTCAGTCCGGTTGATGGCCAGACTGGCCACCTTTTCCATATCGATAAGTTTGGCAGACTCCTCGGTGGTCAACAAAAGCATCGCTTCACCAACCTTGATCTTGCGCAGCTCCTTCTTTTGCGGAAACATCTTGCCAACCATCTCCTTGACCCCCATGCCCATATCATCCATGCCGGGACCTGAGAGAATTTCGATCATCGGCATCTGCTGGGATTGCTCGAAATCCATCTCCACCATGCGATCATCAAGTTTACCCTCCCTCAGCATCTGCCTGAATTTTTCCCTGGTGGTATCAAGGCGGTCAACAGCATCATCGTCTTCGGGGAAACCCGGGGTGGTGGCATAGGCTGGTTTAGCGGGTGGGACCAGAACATCAAGCAAACGCTCTTCGGCCATCTCGGCCGCCCTCGCCGTCACTTTTTCCCGCTCCTCATCTTTTACCATTTTAATCGCCAGATCGGTCAGATCACGGATCATCGACTCAACATCACGACCGACATAGCCAACCTCGGTAAATTTAGAGGCCTCAACTTTCAGGAAAGGTGATTGGGCAAGATTGGCCAACCGCCGGGCAATCTCGGTCTTTCCTACCCCGGTGGGACCGATCATTATTATATTCTTTGGCGCGATCTCATCGGATAATGGCGGCGGCACCTGCTGCCGACGCCAGCGATTCCGTAGGGCGACAGCGGTAAAACGTTTAGCGTCGTCCTGGCCTATTATGTATTTATCCAGTTCTGCGACTATCTCACGGGGGGTCAATGAAGCTTTAGATTCCATATTTTTATCTGTCTGTATTAATTTTAGTAATGTTTAAAACAAGATATTATTCACTTGCGGCCATTTTCTCGATAACAATATTATCGTTGGTGTAGATGCAGACCGAGGCGGCGATCAGCATTGCTTCCCGGCAAACAGCTTCGGCGCCAAGCTTGCTGTGGGTTACCAGGGCCTTGGCCGCCGACTGGGCGTAGGGGCCGCCGGAACCAATGGCCAAAATACCGTCGTCCGGTTCAATCACATCACCGGACCCGCTAAGCAGCAACGAATGATCTTTATCGACCGCTATCAGCATGGCCTCGAGACGACGCAGCATCTTGTCCGTTCGCCAATCCTTGGCCAGCTCAACCGCCGCCCGCATAAGATTGCCATTATAGCGTTCCAGTTTCTGCTCAAGTTTATCGAAAAGGGTGAAGGCATCGGCAGTGGCGCCGGCAAAACCGGTAATAACCTTGCCGTCGTAAAGTCTTCTAACCTTGCGGGCCTGATGTTTCATGATCGTATTACCAAAGGAAACCTGGCCATCACCAGCCAAAGCCACCTCGCCATTGTGACGCACGGCAATTATTGTTGTCGACCTGATTTCCAATTTTATATCTCCTGATCTTTTATTTTTTTCGCACCGTTCACGGGAAAACCGGTAACTCAACAAGGCTAGCTACTTCCCAACATGTAAGCGACCGTAGGGAGATTTCCGGATGCAGTGGTTATGAATGCTTAACTATTTTTTTGCCATGGGATGGGCCTTATCATAAACTTCGGCCAGATAATCCATATTCAGATGAGTGTACCTCTGGGTGGTCGACAAACTGGCATGGCCCAGCAACTCCTGGACCGTCCGCAGATCGGCCCCCATCTCCAGCAGATGCGTTGCAAAAGAATGGCGCAGGGCATGGGGGGTAACTTTATTAATTATCCCAGCCCGCAGAGCATAACCACTGACCAGTCGTTCGACGCTGCGAACCGTCAAGCGGCTGCCCCTGGTATTCAAAAAAACTGCGTTGTTTTCAGGTGCGTGGCCCCTCTTTATTCTTGCCAGCAGCAACTCCTCTCGCTGGGGAAGATAGGCCCGCAAGGTCTCCAGAGCCGGACCGCCAATCGGCACAATCCGTTCCTTACTACCCTTGCCAAGTACTCTAACTGATTCATTGGCAAAATCAAGCCGCTTGAGATCAAGGGACACAAGTTCGGCAACCCTTATCCCCGTTGAGTAAAGCAGCTCCAGAATCGCTTTATCCCTCGGTGCGAAAGTGTCATTGTCACCAGGAGTCTCCAGCAAGGCAAAGACCTCATCCACAGACAAAAAGGAAGGCATGTAATGATCCTGTTTGGGCATGGCAATGGGGAGGACAGGGTTTGCCGAAACAACCTTTTCCCGGAGCAGAAAGCGGAAAAAAGTACGGAGGGCCGATAACTTCCGGGCCACCGAGCTGCTCTTGTTCTTGTGGTTAAGGGAGTAAACAAAAGATCTGACCATCGGCGTATCAATTGAACGGGGATCATCCGTATCGATAAAACCAGCAAACTCCAAAAGGTCGCGGTTATAACCCTCAACCGTGTTGCCGGAATAACCCTTCTCCACTTCAAGCCACCGGGCGAATTGGTCAAGGCATGTGACTAGGTTTTGCACCAAATTGATCCCTTGAATAATAAATTAGCACTGCAATAAAGAAACCGGCCAGAAATTCTGGCTAGTCAAAATAATCGAAAAATCTTATTTTTAAAAGACATTGCCCATAGACGGTTATTTTTTTATTATATGCAATTCTGAATATTTTGAGACACACCACTTTCCCCTCAAATTTAAGGTAAAGGCCATGGCAAAAAAAAGTTTCGAGGACTCCTTGGCATCACTTGAAAATATAACGGCAGAACTTGAAAGCGGCGATCTCGGTCTTGAGGAATCTTTAAAGAGATTTGACGAGGGAGTAAAACTGGCCGAATTTTGTAACCGCAAACTGGATGAAGCCCAGCAAAAGGTCAATATTCTGCTCAAAAAAAATAACGTTCGAGAAGAAATTCCCTCTGCCAACGATGAACTAACCTAATAACCCCTGACTATTGCCATTTTTATGGATCTGAAAATCTACCTTGATGAAAAGCGCCGACTGGTCGAGCAGACCATGGCCGATCTTGTGCCCATGGCCGACGACCTGCACCCTGACTTGGCCCGCCATATTGAGTCAATGCGCTACAGTTTATTTGCCGGCGGCAAAAGAGTGCGACCGATTCTCGCGATTGCCTCCTGCGAAGCAGTGGGGGGTGAGGCCAAAGATGTCTTACCAGCTGCCGTTGCCTTAGAATGCATTCATACCTATTCGCTGATCCACGACGACCTGCCGGCCATGGATGATGATGACCTGCGCCGGGGTAAAGCGACGAACCACGTCCTTTACGGTGAAGCGGGGGCGATCCTGGCCGGAGACGGCCTGCTGACCATGGCCTTTGCATTGCTCAGCAGCAACCTGCTGACCACCATTTCACCTGATAATCGCCTTAGGATTATTAACATAATTGCCACCGGGGCCGGCCCGCTGGGAATGGTTGGCGGTCAAGCCCTGGATATCGCCTGCGAAGGAAGGGACATCGATATAGCCACCCTCCGGCAAATCCACCGCCGCAAAACAGGGGCTTTAATAACCGCGGCGGTACAGAGCGGCGGTGTGATTGGCGGCGCAGATGCCAAACAACTTACAGCCCTGACTACCTACGGCGAAAAGATCGGCCTCGCCTTTCAGATAGTCGACGACCTGCTCAATGTTGAAGGAACAACCGAGCAGCTCGGCAAAGCCGCAGGTTCTGATGCAGCTCGCTGTAAAGCAACCTATCCTGCCATTTTCGGTGTCGCAAAAACCAAAATGATGGCCGAAGAGACAATTGCCGAGGCCCTGGAAGCACTGGATATCTTTGCTGAGCGAGGAGCACTTCTTCGGGAACTAGCAGCCTACATAATCAGTCGAAATAAATAATAGGAACCAGCCAATAAATTATCCTTAGGATTTATAAAATAACTTAAACGACCTAATCTTAAATTAAAGAACCATACCCCCTGTAAAATATAAATATTATGACCGATGACAATTCAATTCTAGAATCCATTAATTCCCCCCAAGACCTCAAAAAGCTGCCGGTAAAAGACTTGCCGGTTCTCGCTAACGAGATTCGCCGGGAAATCATAACTACCTGTGCCAAAACCGGTGGGCACCTGGGTCCCTGCCTGGGTGTAGTCGAACTGACCATCGCCCTGCATTATGTTTTCGACACCCCGGATGACAAACTCATCTGGGATGTCGGCCACCAGGCATACGCCCATAAATTATTAACCGGCAGAAGGGAAAACTTCCACACCCTGCGACAATACAAAGGGATAAGCGGTTTTCCTAAAAGGGAAGAAAGCCCCTACGATGCCTTTGATACCGGACATAGCAGCACTTCCATCTCAGCAAGTCTCGGTATTGCCCTGGCCCAATCATTGAAAGGCGATCCCCACCGTTCAATCGCGGTGATTGGCGATGGCTCCATGACCGGCGGCATGGCCTTCGAAGCATTAAATCAGGCCGGTCATCTGGACAAGAATCTGATCGTCATTCTCAATGATAATGAGATGTCGATCTCACCCAATGTCGGGGCTATTTCCAGCTTTATGAGCCGCAAAATGACGGGTAAGACTGTTTCCCGATTCAAGCGGGAAACAGAAACTTTTTTAAAGTCATTCTCCAATGTCGGCGAGAACATCTTCAATGTCCTGAAAAGAAGCGAGGAAAGCTTCAAGGCCTTCTTTACCCCCGGCATGCTGTTTGAGGCCTTTAAATTTGAGTATATCGGGCCTATTCAGGGTCATCAGGTTGAGAGCCTGATCGAAACCATGCAGAATGTCAGGGCTTTCAGCAAGGGTCCGGTTCTCATTCATGTGCTCACAACCAAGGGCAAGGGCTATGCCCCGGCCGAAGAAAATCCTGATCAATACCACGGCGTCGCCCCCTTTGAGATCTTGTCCGGCCAACCGGTCCCCGTTCCACCCGCACCGGTCTCCTACACAAAGGTTTTTGGTGATACCATTGTCAAGATGGCCGAGGACGATCCTCGCATTGCCGCAATTACCGCCGCCATGCCGGCCGGCACCGGCTTAAACCGATTTGCTGAACTCTTTCCGGACCGTTTTTTTGATGTCGGAATTGCCGAACAACATGCTGTTACCTTTGCTGCGGGCCTCGCCACAGAAGGCATCATGCCAATAGTGGCTATTTATTCGACATTCATGCAACGAGCCCTTGACCAGATCATCCATGATGTCTGTTTGCAGAATCTGCCAGTGACCTTCGCCATTGACCGCGGCGGGATCGTCGGTGACGATGGACCAACCCACCACGGTGTCTTTGACCTATCGTTCCTGCGTTTCATTCCCAATCTGGTCCTGATGGCCCCCAAAGATGAAAGAGAGTTGCAAAACATGCTCTACTCGGCCATTCGATACCCAGGCCCGGTGGCTATCCGCTATCCAAGAGGCTCCGGTATCGGCTGTGATCTAACTGGTTCTTTTGAGAAACTGCCTTTGGGCAAAGGAGAACTACTCAGGGAAGGCAAGGATGTTCTGATTCTGCCGGTCGGCAATCGAGTCCACCCTGCCCTGGCGGCTGCCGAAGAGTTACAGAAGCTTGGGGTTGAAGCTGCAGTTATTAATCCCAGATTCATCTCCCCCCTTGACGGAGACCTGATCGGCGAATGGGCAGTAAAAACAGGCCTGGTTGTAACGGTGGAGGATAACGCGAAGAAAGGCGGCTTCGGTAGTGGTGTACTGGAACTCTTAGCCGATCGAGGTCATCTCAACCATGTCAAAGTCACAACTTTGGGCTTACCTGATCATTTCGTGGAACATGGCCCCCAGGAAACACTCCACAAAAACGGTAGGATAGACACTCCGGCCATAACCCAGGCAGTTCTCGATTTGATCGCCGACAAGCAGTAACTCAACTTTCCCAGTTGCATTAACAACTGGGAATCACGAGATTTTTCACACTAGAGAGACGGTCCTATTCCTTTGCTATTCAGAATGCAGGAATCAGAAGTCAGGTAAGCGAGCCCGAGGTCTTCGCTTACCTACGAGACTCCGGGAGAAAGGAGGGGAAAACAGTTTTTCTAACTCATGAAGACTGTCTCCTGATCTCCTCAAGAAATGAATAGAGGGTTACAATAGTTAGAAAACACCAGGAACTTAACAACATATCTTAAGTGGGAAAGTTGAATCAGTAAGCAGGGCAAAAAAAACCGGCAAAATTCCTTACGAACAGAACTTTGCCGGTTTCAGCGCTACTATTTTTTAAGACATCAATTCTTCGCGGAGTGGATCTTATCCAGCTCCTGCGCCAAATCATTACTGATATCAATTGATTCATCCTGGTACAGGACGCCTCTGCTAGTGTCAAGAATAAGAGAATATCCCTTCTTCTTACCGTACTCTTCGATAATTGTCTCAAGCTCTTTAAGAATCGGTCCGACCTGCTGTTGTTCAAACTCCTTCATATCATTTGAAGCAAATTGAGATTCTTCTTCCAGGTCCTGGACACTTCGCTTGAATTCCCGCTCTTTTTTGGTCTTGACTGCCTCACTCCAGGCGGAAGACTTCTTTTCGATCTCTGCCTTAAGCGCCATCAAAGATTCTTCCTGCTTTCGCAGTTTATCCTGATAAGTGTCAAACTTCTTTGTTACAGAAGTTTTGACAGCCTGACCTGTTTTAGAAATAGCCAGAACCTTCTGCAAATTCATGGTACCAATCTTACCAGACTCACTTGACCAACCAAGCTGGGCTGAAAAC
Organism: Thermodesulfobacteriota bacterium; assembly: GCA_039714535.1. Lineage (GTDB taxonomy): Bacteria > Desulfobacterota > Desulfobulbia > Desulfobulbales > JAGXFP01 > JAGXFP01. The sequence goes on from JBDLJC010000003.1 coordinate 101,714, forward strand.
AATAAAAAGGTGAGACAAAAAACAAATATGGACAACAGCTTTTTCGACATAATATTTCTCCTGTATTAAAAAAGTACCCAAAAAAATCATAAAAAACCGGGATAAGCTCTTCCCTTAACCCGGTTCTTACAAATCTTATTTCAAGCGCGACTAGATGTTATTCTACAATAACAAAATCATCACGCCGGTTCTGAGACCATGACAATTCGTCATGCCCGAAATTCAAGGACCTCTCCTCACCATAACTAATCGTGTCAAGGCGGGATCCTGCAACTCCGAGATTAACCAAATACTGTTGGCCGCTCAGCGCCCTTCTCTGGCCCAGGGCCATGTTATATTCGTTGGTGCCACGCTCATCGCAGTTGCCTTCGATCCGCACCCTCACCCCGGGGTTATTTTTCAGAAATTCGGCGTTTTTCTCAACCCGTTCAACCTGATCACTGCGAATCATGGATTTATCAAAATCGAAGTACAGTGGAAAAAGACCAGCGGAAGTCCTGCCCTCTGGTGGTTCAACATCAGCGACAACCTCTGTTTCAAGTAACTCCGCACTGCCCATGCCTTCATCGACCTCTTGAACTTCAGCGGGTTCCACTTCAACAGCAGCAACTTCTTCCACCTGGGCAACATCTTCTTGCTCAACCATAGCAACAGGCTTTTTGACGCACGCAGGCATGCTAGCGAAAAGTAAAGCCACCATCACTAAAACAACAAAATGACTACGATTATTAATCCTCATTTCCCCATTCTCCTTTTTGAGAGTAAAGATAATTAAACTAATGAATACATTTAGTGATACGATAAAATGCAACTCACAAAATATGCTTACGTCAAAACGCAAAAGAAAGTCAAATGGAAATCAATATCAACTTTCTGTTAGATGACCCTAAAGAAATACTAAGCAAAATTCAATGTTTTTTTCAAATTAGATCTCATAAAGTTACTTGCCATTATCTGGCAAAACTGCTTATTGATAAAAGGATCAGCATATTTTCGGGAACTTAACAGTAAATATGAAAAAACCAAGCTCCACATTTATTGATAAAGACCAAATCCTGCACGACATGGTTTCGACCAACCGCTGGGGAACCTATTTCGGCATTTCTCAAAAAGTGCTGGATCAAGTCTGGAGCAATCTCACGGCCCCAACTGGCAATTCGGTGACCTACATCTCTATGGAGATCGCAGCAGACCGGGACGTTTTTCATCCAATCAAGTCCCGGTTGCTTGAACTTGATATTACCGGCAGCACCGATCCGGTTCTTAATGATTTCACCAAGAGTTTCCTCTTTGGCCCCGCCAAAATCCCCAACTATGGCGGTGGTCTGGGGGTGCTGGCTGGTGACACCTTGAAGAGTTTTGCCGATTGCAAAGTACCGGTTGTCGCGATCTCTTTACTTTACCGGCAAGGGTACTTCTCCCAGATGGTTGATTCCCAGATAGGGCAAATATCCTGGTCAAGCAGCTGGGATCCGGGGACAACCCCTTCAATCTACGCACTCCACCAGGCAGATGCTCCCCAAACCAGTCTGCAGATCAAAGTCCCTTTCTACGATCAACAAGACCGGGTTGTCAACGCCTACGCGAAATTGTGGCTGAAGATGGAGGTGAATAGTCAGCTGGATTATTTTGTCCCCCACATCCTCCTTGACTACCATACCGAAGAATCACCCGAATGGATAAGGGAAGCGGCGCAGAATCTCTATGACAGCAGCTCGGAGAGAACAAAGATAACCCAACGGCGAATGCTGGGCGCCGGGGTAATTCCCGCGCTGAATGCCCTCGGAATCACCTCACGGACCATCCATCTTAATGAGCAACATGGCGTAGCGGTAATTCTGACCCAAATTGTCGACAAATTGCGGCGTAAATACGGAGACAGATATTATCAAAAAGCCATCGATCACGATATTATTGAAGCCGCTGCCGAGGTGGCCAAAAGCATCGTCTATACGATTCACACTCCGGTGAAGGCTGGTCATGATCGTTTCGACAAAGAGCTGCATCGGGCGATTGGCCACTCCTTTTGTCAACGCATCCTCCATCTTCTTGCTGAAGATAGTGATAATCGTGCCGCTTTTAATTTTACTTCGCTGGCCATGCGAGTCAACCGGGCCACCAATGCTGTAAGCCGCCTGCACAAGGAAGTAACCAAACAGCAATTTCCTGAATTTGCTGAGAAGATTTCGGCAATTACCAACGGGGTCCACCACATTACCTGGATAAGTGATGCCAAGGCGGAATTATATGACAACACCCTAGAACTTGATAACTGGCGACAAGATCCAAGTGTTTTCAAAAACGCTGTCTCCCTGAAAACCAATAAAAGGTTCAGGGTTTTTCTGGAGAGAGCGTGGCAAAAAGACAATTTACAACTAATCTCCTACGTTAACAACATGCTTGCCACCCACCGCACGATGATGCAAGAGACCTGGATTGATCCCCCTAATTTCCTCTCCAACCTTGACGACGAGAAAGCCTGCCTACGACCAGACACATTTACCATTGGTTTTGCCCGAAGGTTCTCCACCTATAAAAGGGCCGACCTCATTTTTGAGGATATTGAAGAGCTGCTGAAACCAGTCCTCAAGAAAAATTGGTCGGTCAACTTCATCTTTGCCGGCAAAGCCCATCCTGCCGATGAGCCAGGCAAGGCCTTGATAAAAATGGTTATCGATGTTCAGGAAGAGCTTTTCCACAAAAGTAACGGTCTCGTTAAACTGGTATTTATCCCCGGTTATGATATGGCAATCGCCAAAATGATGGTGGCCGGTGTCCATTGTTGGCTAAACAGCCCCAAACGCCCGCTTGAGGCCAGCGGCACCAGCGGTATGAAAGCGGCCTTAAATGGCGTACCCAATATCAGCATCATTGATGGCTGGTGGGGCGAGGGATACCATGAGGGTGCGACCGGCTGGAAATTCGGTTATGAAGAACCGGTGAACTCAAGCAATATAAGCGAAAACCGCTCCGAATTACTTTACGAGGAAGATTCCGCTGCATTTTACAAGATCTTCCCTGAAATCATGGCTGACTTTTATGGTCCTGAAAAGTTCGCCCCTTTCATTGACAAAGCGATTATGAATATCGCCCTGAACAATCCCCGTTTCAACACCCACAGAATGACGGCCGAATATCTGTCACGCTACAATCTTGATCTTCCCGGGCCGCTCACCAGGAGAATGGCTAAATTAAAAGAAAATTACGACAGCGACTCAGAATAATTTGCTCGTCCTAGATTAAAAAAATATTGGAGAGAGAAATGGCTGAAACGATTGATGAAATAACAATAAATTACGAAGAAGATGGCATTCAGGTGGTTAAGGAGCTTGAAAAGGAGGTCCTGACAAAAGGGGCCTGGTCAACAATTATCTTCAAGTACCAGCAATGGGAAAAAGGCAAGAATAAATATAGCGAAGATAAATACACTATCCGCCGTTACCGCAAAATGAAAGGCGCCTATTCTCCCCAATCAAAATTCAATATCTCCGGAAAGAAACAGGCTGCCCAGCTAGCCGAGATCTTGGAAAAATGGTCCAAAGAGAGCTAAGGCTGGATTAATATGTAAATTTTGTGGTAGAAATTCAAGTATATACCGAACTACGTGGAGATAAACCTTTGAAGATAACTATCGAATACTGCGCCGCATGAAACTATCTTCCCCGTGCTTCCAGTTTGGAAGAAGATATAAAAAAAAGCTTTGATTTGGAGGTTGAACTTATTGCCGGTTCAGGCGGGGTTTTTAATGTCTCTATGGATAGCGAAGAAATATTCTCTAAACGGAAAGAGGGGCGCTTCCCGGAACCAGCAGAGATACTAGCCAAACTCAAATAAAATTTACAACAGATCCTGACTTAAATGTAAAACAAGATTGCAACTATCCAGCGTAATGCCCCAACCTGGAGGGGAAACACCCAAATGTAACTGTTCAGCAGCGCCGCTTCGCTGCTGCTCCAGATGTGTACGCCCACTGGTAGTGCCCTTAGGGTATATGCATATGCGAGACAGCCTGATCGTGCACAGGTAAGCGTAGACTCTCCGGATGGAGAGCTGCTGAACAGTTACACAAGATTCAAATTTACATCTCATCCAACAAGCAGTGGAACACATGCCAGAACATTCCAAACAAGCTCTTCTCCAAGAACTTAATCCTGAAGGATCTCCGGGAAACAACTGGAATCTCACAGGAAAGAACAACTTTACGATAGGGCGCGAAGCAACTAACGAAATTATTTTGCCGTATTCATGGATATCACGCAAACATACGATGATCCAGCGGAAAAGCGGCGGTATCTTTCACATAATAGATCTTGGCAGCTCCAACGGCACTTACCTGAACAACAAGAGAATCCACGCACCAGCTATTCTCAACAACGGCGATCTGATCACCCTGGGTAAAACGACTATAAAATTTATCCAGTACATGGAAAATAGCGATTACGATAAAGGTGAATCAGAACTGACTCTGGACATGACCGTCGCCAACATTCAGAAGGAAACAGTTACCATCCTAGTCTGCAACATTCGTGACTTCACCAGCCTTTCAGAAAAAATCGGCGACAAACAGACCTCCAAGCTCCTCCGATTCTGGACTAAGAAGATTGGAGCTATCGTCAATGAACATAATGGCCTGGTCGACAAATTTATTGGTGACGCGGTAATGGCCACCTGGATCGGCGGCAATGTAAACAGGGGGGCAAGAAACGCTCTGCGGGCAGCGCTTGAGATCAGTAACGTCACCAAGAAGATAGGAGAAAGCATCCCGCAAATCGAGACTCCTCTGGCCATTGGCGCGGCAGTTAACACCGGGGAAGCCATGCTGGGCAATATGGGCGTGACTGGCCACCGAGATTCAACCGTGACCGGCGATGTTGTCAATGTGGCATCCGGATTGGGAGCGATGACCGAAAAGGATGAAGACGACATTATCATCGGTGAAGAAACAGCCCGACATCTGGACAACCCGGAGAAATACTTCAATCAGCATTCGTTCAAAATTAAGGGTAAAACAGACAAAATCAACGCCCAGGGCTGCTCTTTTGATCAATTGCGTTATTTTCTTTTATCCACCGCAGCCAACACCCTCTAAGGATCAGGGCCTCGAACCAAACAAGGCGGTGCCAACCCTGACCAGTGTTGCCCCTTCCTCTATCGCTACTTCATAATCACCGGACATCCCCATCGACAGCTCAATTTCACCTTCAGTCGCCAGCAGGCCCTGGTCACGCAAAGACAAGGCGAGCTCCCTGGTCTGCCTGAAATAAGGCCGAACCAGCTCCGGATCAGAGTTGAAAGGCGGCATTACCATGAGGCCCCGCACTTTAATATTTTTCAGCACCCGTATCTCACGTAATAGCCCACCAATATCTTCGGGCATGACCCCTGATTTCTGGGGCTCGTGACCGACGTTTACCTGAATAAGAACCGGTAACACGTCTCTGTCCCCTGCCGCCAGGCTTCGATCGAGGGCCCGAGCCACCTTCAATCGATCAACGGTCTGGATCACATCAAACATATTCGCCGCCATAGACGCCTTGTTAGACTGGAGGTGGCCGATAAAATGCCAATTGATCCCCGAATCAAGCTGATCAATCTTTGCCGATGCTTCCTGAAGATAATTCTCCCCGAAGATCGTCTGGCCGCAGGCGAATGCTTCATTGATCTGGTCGGCCGACTTCCTTTTACTGACCGCTACCAGCCGCACCTCGTCGGGGTCCCGTCCTACCCGACGCGCGGCCTTATCTATCCTGTCCCTAATCAGCTCAAGATTTTTTTTAATCTGTAACATCTATAGCTGCCATCCTTAGATTTTATTGTGAGTTAAGCAAGATTTACCTGTTGGTTACTACAATTAATCATTCAGCCCGACCCCAAACGAAAAAGTTTTTCAGCATTGGCGGTGGTTGCCCCAGCCACTTCTTCGAGAGAGAGCCCCCTTAACTCAGCAACTTTTTCTGCGGTAAAAAGCAGCAAAGCCGGTTCGTTTCGTCGGCCACGACGTGGTTCCGGGGCCAAAAAAGGGCCATCGGTTTCGAGAATAACCCTCTCAAGGGGAACATTACGCACCGCCTCTTGCAGGATCTCGGCCTTTTTAAAGGTAACGACGCCCGGGATAGACACATAAAAGCCCAGATCAATGATGGCCTGGGCAAAGGCCGAATCCCCGGAGAAACAGTGCATAACCCCACCGGCCGGAAAGGGATGGGCCCGGGTCAGAACCTCAAGCACCTCGGCGTGCGCATCACGATCATGAACCACCAGCGGCAAATCAAGTTGCTTGGCCAGATCGACCTGTCGGGCAAAATGGGCAATCTGGACATCGACAGGGGCATGGTCATAATAAAAATCGAGACCGATCTCGCCATAGGCCACAACCCCGGGTTTTTTCGCCAAAGCCGCTAACTCTTCATAGTCATGGTCTTCTAGTCGCGCAACATTATGGGGATGAACGCCGACGGCAGCAAATACTCCGGAGTGTTCTTCAGCCAGACGAATCGCCGCCCTGGAACTGTCAAGATCAATACCAACGGTGATTATCCGCTTAACCCCATGGCTCAAAGCCTTGGCAAGGACCTGATCAAGATCGTCCTGATAGGCCTGCATATCAAGATGACAGTGGGTGTCAATTAGCTGACAGTCTCCCTTAAGCATTGGATAAACTATATTTTTTTTCTTCTTTTTAGACATTTCAAAAATCCTCAGGCCATCATCTAACAAATTAAATAGCGATGTGCAATGGTAGTTAAAGCAAATCAATTGACAAAGTATTTAACTACATAATATCCTTAGCCGAACTTCAACACAGACGTAATTATGCAGATAATTGCTATCTAATCTTTTATTGGATTACCAAGTTGCCATGACAACACCAATCCTTAATGCTATATACAAAAGACGCAGTATTCGGGAATACACCGATGAACCGGTCAAGATCGAGGATTTACGCGAGATAGTCAAGGCTGGAATATGGGCGCCTTCGGGACTAAACAACCAACCATGGCGTTTCGTCTTGATCACCGACACCGCGATTAGATCACAACTGGCCGAGCAGACCCGCTACAGCCATATAGTAAAGGCGGCCCCTGCTTTGATCGTTGTATTCCTCGACACTAGAGAGATGTACAATGAGGTGAAGGACCATCAGGCGGCCGGGGCCTGCATTCAAAACATGTTGCTCGCCGCAGAAGAACTGGGGCTGGGCGCCGTCTGGCTGGGAGAGATATTGAAGCAGAAGGATCAGGTTAAGCAAATTGTCGGCATAAGCGACGAACATGACTTGATGGCAGTGATTGCCACCGGTCATCCAGCTCACCGCGACCAGAGTTCAAAACGAGAAGAGATAAATAATTTAATCATTAAAGAAATTTTGGAGGCTCCCTGATGAAAAATTCACTGCCCGGATTACTCACAAAAACCATTTTCCCTGCCCTTGTAGCGGCCCTCTTCATGCTGGGTGGCTGCCTACCCCTAAATTCATCCGAAGCCCCTGCAAACGCTGGGCATGATATGGCAACAACCACTACCACGGTTGAATTCGAACCATATTACCCTTCCGACTTTCGTGATCTGTTAATCCCCGGCGAACTGATCTGGAGCAGGGAAAAAAGTGTCACTCTCAACACCGATTCATTTAATGGCGGTATTCTTAATTTTAGCGGTCGGGTAGAAGTGACCTCCCTGATGGAATTTTTTACAAACAGCATGAAAAATGACGGTTGGACCTCAGTCGGTTCCCTGAAGTCCAAGGATGTACTTCTCGCCTTCACCAAAGATAACAGCTCCTGTATGATCAAGATTATAGAAGGCGGCCCCATAGGCAAGACCGAAGTCTTCATCTATATTGCCAAGTCCAATTAATTGATCAGCAGGTAATATCTTGTTAACCGACAAAAAAATAATCCTCGGGATAAGCGGCAGTATAGCTGTTTACAAGGCAGCCGACTGGGTGAGAGAACTATGCCGGGCCGGCGCTGAGGTGCGGGTCGTTATGACTGAAGGGGCCACCAGATTTGTCGCTCCGTTGACGTTTGCTGCACTTTCGAGCAACAAGGTTTACGAGGGGATGTTCGCTCCAAATGATGCCGAACAGATCCCCCACATAAACCTGGCCGCCGAGGCGGATCTAATTCTTATCGCCCCGGCCACCGCCCAGACAATTGCCCGGCTGGCCCACGGCCTAGCAGACGACCTCCTCTCGGCCCTGGTCCTGGCCAGTCAATCCCCGGTGATCATCTGCCCGGCCATGAATAGTAATATGTATCTAAACCCCGCCACCCAGAGCAATCTGGCCCAGATCCGTGAATACGGTTACCGAATCGTTGACCCTGATAGCGGCAGTCTGGCCTGCAACACCGAAGGTCCGGGCCGACTGGTTGACTGGAGTTCAGCTAAAGAGGTGATCTATGCGGCTCTCTCCCAGCAAGACCTGGCCGGCCACAAAGTTTTAATCACCGCCGGGCCAACCCGGGAACCTCTGGATCCGGTCCGCTATCTAGGCAACCGTTCCACCGGACGCATGGGTTTTGCCCTTGCCACCACGGCCAAACGGCGCGGGGCCGAAGTCACTCTGGTCACAGGTCCGGTTACCCTGCCTGACCCGCCCAATATTGATGTTGTGCGGGTTAACACCGCCGATGAAATGGCCGACGAAGTTCTTGAGCGTAGTCAGGAGATGGCCGTTGTCATTAAGGCCGCCGCCGTATCGGATTTTCGCCCGACCACCTACTCTGCCAATAAACTAAAAAAAGCAGCAGCCGAATCTACTCTGGACTTGACCAGTAATCAGGACATCCTCATGACTCTGGGGAAAAAAAAGCAAGAGGGGCCTAATCCTATTCTGGTCGGTTTCGCGGCCGAGAGCCATGATTTCATTAAAGAGGGCTGGCGCAAGCTGCGAGACAAAAATCTCGATCTTCTGGCCTTAAATGATATTACCGCCGATGACGCTGGATTTGGTGTGGAGACCAACCGCATCACCCTGCTGGATCAAGATGGCACCGAGGAAAAACTCCCGCTGTTGAGCAAGGAAGACATCGGTGATCTGATCTGGAACCGGGTTGTGGCCATGCTTAACAAATAGTAGCCATCACAACCCTATCCCATTAGGAAAGCTCCAATCTCTGCCCATGTGGAAATCCAAGGATATATATTACATCTCTGACAGCACCGGCATTCTTATCACCAATCTGGGCGAGTCGCTGATCTGTCAGTTCCCGGCAATAAGCTTTCATGAAGAAAAATTTCCTTACGTAAAAACCCTGGAAGATGCTAAAAAAACCTTGGAATATATACTGGATCAATCACGGGGACGACGCCCGATAATCTTCAGTTCCATTATGGATACGGAAGTAAGGAATGTCTTCAGGTCGCCGGAGGTGGAATTCTTCGACGCCTTTGATTTTTTTCTTGAGCCCCTGGAGACCTGTCTGGAGGCTAAAGCTTTAAGAGCTCCGGGCTTTTTACGACACGATGATGACGTGACAAGGGCCAGAAGGGTTGATGCCATTCATTACTGTCTCGACCACGATGACGGCACCAAAGAGAGTGAATTTGACCAGGCTGATGTTATTCTTCTTGGAGTATCAAGGGCCGGCAAAACCCCGGTCAGCGTCTATCTGGCCACCCAACTAGGCCTGAAAGCCGCCAATTTCCCTCTCACCGTTGAATATTTATCTAAATTGGAGATGCCCGGAAGTGTGGTGCGCAACATTAAACGAGCAGTTGCCTTGACCACCACCCCGGAGATGTTGCAGCGGATCCGAGAAAAAAGATACCCGAACAGCACCTACGCAAAAATAACGACCTGTATTGATGAACTCCAACAGGCCGAACAACTTTACCGGCAACATCATGTGCCAATGATATCCTCGGCCGGTAAATCAATTGAAGAGATCGCCACCCAGGTCAGCCAGGAAATCGGTCTGGCCAAAAAACCCGGCAGTGTCAGATAAGAACATCTAATAGCATCGCTCCACTGATCAATATTATCAAAAAAACCTTTTTAAATGCATCTCATTCTCCTCGACGGGCCAAGGTTTTGCCATCTATCCACGATAAAGTTTGAAAAGTTGATTCAGATCAAGTCTTTTTCTTTTGCCTTGTGTAGTATCACGCTATGCTCACAATTCTAACAGGCAACAAGATATCTAATTGCAAACAAGGAATTTCTACCTGATGAAGAATGTTTTAATCGTCGAGGATAGCCCGAACCTATTAAGATCACTGCAGGTCATACTCAAGAAGCATGCATCTCAATTCAACCTTCTGGTGGCCGAGAATGGCGAGGAGGCTATCAACACTCTGGAAAAGATGCCGATCTCCGTTCTGGTTACTGATCTTTACATGCCAAAAGTAGATGGTTTGGAGTTACTCTCCTATATGAGCAGTCATCACCCCGCCACCCCCTGTATTGTTATGACCGCGTTCAATAGCCCTGAAATAATGGAGATCATGGGCAATCTGGGAATATACCGCTTTCTGGAAAAACCTTTTGACTCGGAAGATTTGATAAAGGCTATTAGCGATGCAATCGAACTAATTAATAAAGGCAAACCAATTGAGCACTTGTCTACAACCGCTTTTCTGAGCCTACTCCAGGAAGAACAACGAAGCTGCACCCTCGAAACTATTAGTCAAAAGGGTTTCAAAGGTTATTTCTACCTGATGGATGGCAGATTATATGACGCAAGGTGCGGTGAACTCCAAGGCGAAGAGGCGGCAATAAGTATCCTGGAGTGGAAAAAAGTTTCCTTTAACCTAAAAGCCTTCCCGCCTGAAGATATTAAGGCAAATATACCAATAAGCCTAAAAGCGCTAATCGCAAAAACCGGCAACCCGAAAAACGAAAATAAAAAATTAAATACAGAGGAACAAAAAAAGTTATCTACTAGCGAGAATCTTACGAAAATTCTTTTTCAGGCAGTACGCAATGCCGAATCTGGCAATATAAAGATGGCGCAACAGGAATTGTCAGAAATTCTTAAAATCAATCCCAAAATCAGCAAAGCATGGTTATGGTATGCCAGAACAGTTGATAACTTCAAAGCCTTCAACATAGCCTTAAATAATGCCTCCATAATCTCACCGAATGATTCTGAAATTTCCGAGGAACTCCAAAAATCAACCAGTGCGGCCAACTCTGGTTGCGAAGAATCAAGCACCATTAAACACTGCCCTTTTTGCTGGGCGCCTGTTCGCAAAGAAGATACAGTTTGCCACTTCTGCAATGCCCATATGGATATTGGGGAAGACTTTTTTCATTCGATGTTCTTCGATTCCAAAAAAGAGCCGCAACAAAAAATAATCCTGGAATCATTCCAACGATTCAGCAAAGCGACGATTTTAGACCAAGAAAATGTTACCGCGCACTTCTTCTTAGCCATGGCCCATATCAACCTGAACCAGTGGGACGAAGCCCTGGAAGAACTTAAACAAGCACAGAACATTGACCCAGCCAACAACCCCTACCAGGGGCAACTTGATATCCTGTCTGATTTCATGACCGATCTGGATACTTTCTTTACAAAAGACACCCCAAATAAAGAGATCCCAGTCATTATTGAAGAGCCCAAAGAACAGGACAAAACGATCATGGTGGTTGAAGACAGTGTCACCACTCGCACAATAATAAAGAGAATGCTTGAGACAGAGGGCTACACCGTTATTGAGGCAAGGGATGGGATTGAAGCAATCGCCAGGTTTAGTGAAAAAGTCCCGGACCTGATTTTACTTGATATAATAATGCCCGGCATGGATGGCTACCAGACCTTGGCCACACTCAAGAAAGACCATAACCTCAACAACATTCCGGTAATTATGCTCACCGCCAAGAATAGCTTGATCGACAAGTTAAAAGGCAAGATGTCCGGCCTAACCGAGTACCTGACTAAACCATTTAATGCCCTGGATCTCATAAAAAAAATCCAAGTGCACCTTGGTTAACGAACCCGATAAACTTCTCTCGATCTTCGCCAATGGCCGTACCGTACATCACAAAAATCACTGACTAACCAGATTTATCGTCCCAGCCTAAGCCAGAGCACCCTAAACCATCACCAGATCAAGGGGCTCAGCAAGGCCAAGCTCCCTATGAGCCCCGGCCAGATGACCTATCTGACGCCAGTCCCGCCCAAGCAATCCCGCCCCGTAAACATCAATGGCGACGGGATCATTTGCCGCCGCCAATTTCCGATGGGGAGGCTTACAGGTAGGACCCCAAAGATGGGCCTCCTGCATGCCGACAGTGGCATCGAGTATGGTAAAATCCGGAGTTAGATAGCGGTTAAGATCAAGAACCGCGTCCTGGACATTGTCATGAAAAGAGGCCTTTTTCCAATGGCCGCCCTTCTCGTAATGGGCAGGCGGAGCGCAGCCCATCATGTTTTTCATGGTCAAAGTGACGCTGGCCAGACTATGGGCCTTCAGGACCGGCACCGAAAGGAGAAATGAGTCAAAGATGATCTCCGGCAAATGCATCTCGGGCCATCTTTGACATTGAGGCAACTGCATGGTCCGGAGGGGTTCTTCGTTGAGGTCGATTAACTCGACTCCGCACCGCTCGGCCATCTCCACATAGCCCAGTTCCCGGAAGGGATGAAAGGTATCATAATCACGGGAACCAGTCCCCTCACCGATTATGATCTCCAGCTCTTTGTCCTTGTCCTGCAGGTAATTAACGATGGCCTCAATCAAGGCAACCGGCGTGGTGATCGGCGGCTTGAGGTTCTCCACCAGGTTTGGTTTGATAAGAACCTGGCATTTGTCGCCGATTGCCGCCAACAGGTCTGCCTTGTCGAGCAAACAGGTGACACTATCTTGCCAGTCCGTAAAATCACAGACATAAACTACACCGCTATCATGCATAAAATGATTTTCCCATTAAATTGCGATTAGTCCCATCAGTTCCAATCTTTGGAGAAGAAGTAGCTAACAGGCTAACCCAGATAAACTGGAAAAATTAATGCCCTGGATAAGTGCCTTAACTGTAGATGCAAGTGTTTTATTTCAAAAGCACTTCTCAATTTCTTGCCATTTTTGACACGAAAACAAGTGCTAAGGCACTAAATCTATGTTAATAACTTCTCCCTCTCAAACTCTCCAGGTTACTATAATCACACCATGATAACGATCAATAAATTAAGTCTGCAATATGGCAATAAACATATCTTCAAGGAAGTTTCGGGCCGGATAAACAACCAGGACCATATCGGTCTGATTGGTGTCAACGGCACCGGCAAATCCACTTTCTTGAAAATGATCGTCGGCGAGCTTGAAACCGACTACGGAGTGATAACCAAATCAAGGCTCGCCACCATTGGCTATCTTCCCCAGGAAGTGGCAGAAATGCCGGCAGAGCGGACCATTTACCAGGAAGCCGAATCATCCTTTGGCGACACTCTTAAGCTCCAGAAGGATCTGGACGAAATCAACCACCAATTGTCCGCCTGCGCCCCGGAATCGCCAGATATCACCTCCCTTCTTGAACAGCAGGGCGAATTGCAACACCAGCTCGATCAAGCCGACGTCTTCACCATGAGTTCCCGCATTGAAAAAGTCCTGCATGGTTTGGGCTTTACCCCGGCCGATATGGATCGAAAATGTCACACCTTCAGCGGTGGTTGGATTATGCGGCTGATGCTGGCCAAGATCCTGCTGGTCCAGCCCAGTTTTCTCCTGCTTGATGAACCAACCAACCATCTTGATATCGAATCCCTGACCTGGCTTGAAGAATTCTTAAGCAACTACACCGGCGGCCTGATTATTATCTCCCATGACCGCGCTTTTCTTGACTCGATAACCACTAGCACCTGGGAACTGAGTCTCGGCAAGTTGAATTCCTACAAAGGGAACTACAGCAAATATCTGGTTGAAAAAGCAGTCCGGATGGAGGTCCAGCGGGCCGCCTACGATAATCAGCAGGCCCTGATCCACCAAACCAAAAAATTCATCGAGAAATTCCGGGCCAAATCCACCAAGGCCAGCCAGGTTCAGAGCCGGGTCAAGCAGCTGGCCAAACTGGATATAATTGAGATTGAGGATAGCGAATCACAGGTCTCATTCCGTTTTCCTCCAGCGGCGCCAAGTGGCAGGTTATCAATTTCAGCCGAAGCGGTGGCCAAGAGTTACAAGGACAAGCACGTTTTCACAGACCTCTCTTTTGAACTGCAGAGGGGCGAGAAGATGGGGATTGTCGGCATCAACGGCGCCGGCAAATCTACCCTGGTTAAACTGCTGGCCGGGATCAATAAACACGACAACGGCCAGATCAGAACCGGCCATAACGTCAAGATATCCTATTTCGGCCAGCATCAGGCCGAGGAACTACCCCAGGATTTTACGGTCATGGAGGTCATGTCATCGGTTAATTCCGGGGCGACAGTTACGCAAATGCGTTCGCTGTTGGGTGCCTTCCTGTTTCGGGGTGATGAAGTTGATAAAAGAGTCTCAGTCCTGTCCGGCGGTGAAAAAAGCAGATTGGCCCTGGCCAGAATGATCTCGTCCCCGGCCAATCTGCTGATCATGGATGAGCCGACCAACCATCTTGACATGACTTCCCAGGAAATCCTCCAAGAGGCCATGAGCCAGTACGATGGCTCGATCATAGTTGTTTCCCATAATCGCTATTTCGTCGACAGTTTCGTCAACAAGGTCCTGGAGATTAAAAATGGCGGAGCCACCATGTTCGACGGCAATATCACCTATTATCTCGAGAAAACCAGCGCCCAACGCCAACTCGAATCCAGCAAAGATAAACCTAACGTAACTGAAAACGTATCGGCATCAAGCAAGAAACTTCACGGCAAAGAGGCCCGCAAAGCCCAAGCCAAGCTCCGAGAACAAAGGAATCGCCTACTCGGGCCTCTTAAAAAAGATGCCGTTAAATATGAAAAGCAGGTGGAAGAACTCGAAACCCGGAAGAAGGAGCTGGAGATTATCCTGGCCGATCCTGATCTTTATAATGATCAAGATGCCTTCACTGAAAAAAGCAAGGAGTACAGCTCCGTGGAGAGTAATCTCGAAAAGGCTTTCGCTGTTTGGGAGGAAACTCTGACCAAGATCGAAGAGATAGATAGCGACTTGGCTGACAATTAAATCATAGTAATTAAGACTTACAGATGATCAACACCTCGGCTGTTGGCAGCTCAATAACACCCCCGAAATTTGTAATCCGAAGTATCTCCTCATGTACACTGAATAGATATTTGCCGAAAAGCCTCGGTCTGCCAAGCCCGAGGCTTTTTTTAGGGAATGCATGAAGTGAAATGTGATATTGAATTTACCTGGTTAATTAAATGAAAGTAAGTCTGGGAAGAAATGTACTTCATGTTAAACAAAAAAGAGCAACGCCATTGACCAAGCGCTGCTCTTTCCGTTCGAAGGAGTCTCGGTTTTAAGGTTACGTCGCGTTGCTGCCGCCGTACTTTTTTTGAGTTAAGACCCTCCTTTTGATAAGAGGCTACCACTTTGATTTTATCGAAGTAAAGCTGTTTGTGTAATTTTTCTTCATCCCGCTCAAACTGACGTAAACTCAACTAGATAAAAATTCACACCCCTTCTTTTTCTCAGTATTCATAAACCTTGCTGCGTTGATCAACTTCATTGTTTTTTCTAGGTGCCAAAACAGCATTGCATAAGTAATTTCTTTTTTTAATTAAATTACGATAGCACTTGTGTCCGCTTGTTGTTTACATACCCTTCCCCCTCAATCAAGAGTCAAAGAAAGACCTGCCCTCCGAAATTGCTCGCTTCATAATGAAGTGAAACTTATATAATCTGAAGTACACCCCTTACGCTCCGCCGGAGAAAGCCCGGGTAAAATATTCCTTCTCGTCGGCACGAAAATCATCGAACAACAGGAACGGACCAAAAAGTGGCACCTGCTCTCCCCCCGTCACCAAAATGCCCCCAGCGCCTTCAATATTAGGCTTACCCACAAACCTTGCAGATCTTTTCGGCTACCCCATTAACGCTCCTCCGTCCCAGTTATCGATGCTTTCTGCATATCGCTCAATTCAAGGTTCAAAGCATCGATGGAAATGGTAATCTCCCGTAAAGAAATCCCCAGAGATGCCATCATCAATACCAGGCTCAAACCAAAAATAATTTTCCCTGCCAGAATAAACCCCCAAAACAAGGCGAACATGCATACCACACAGCTGAATAGACTGATCACGCCGCAGCCCTGCATATTCCTGATCAAGATCAATCTTTTCTTGAGATTTGCAATCTGCCCGGCCAATATCTCATCGGGCTCTTCTTTGTACAGGGAGTAAAGGGCCCTTACTCTGGAGCCCAAAGCGACAAAACGATTGGTATATGCCACCAGCAACAGTGAGATGGCAGGGAACAGCAGGGCGGGAGTAGTCAGGGTAATTTCCATTTTTTCTATGTCACTTAAAGTTCATCAAAATGCCGTGTGCTATTACAGCGCATGCGGCTAATTTATCATTACCCGGCCAGGATCTGTGAAAGTTCCACCGGAATGGCAGGACACAGAACCAGAATCATGGTGAAAATTGCGCCAGAATCATAGCCATTTTAAGGCCGATGGTTAAGGGGGCCACCCCGACAGAGGTGATGAGAGAAGCTTGACGATGATTGATTCTGGATTTTCATAATCATGTTAGCCATTTGTAGCCAATTTCCAGCTACCCTACCATCATTTCCTGCAATAATAAGCCCACCTTCATTTATGCATGATAATAACCCACTATACAACATCCCCCCTCACTTAATAAAAAGGAAGAGAGAAAAAAACAATCGCCGAGCAAAGATCTCCATTAGCAACCGATAAGCTCGTCTGCACTGATATGCCCATGATCTACCAGTCAGTCAGAAAACCTCACCCTTTCCTGGTAAAGCTGGGGATACCGGCACCAAAACAACTTATTACTCAAAGAGAACCGCTGGAAGATGGTCAATGAAGGCCAAGACATCTAACCGGTTGGAATTTCTACAAATTCGCCTATATAGTAGCACACCTCAAGCCACACCACCATATAGAGTATACAGCGCCTTGACTTTTGTTGTTAAAAATGGCATTATGCAGGTAAATGTTTAATGATTGACAGCCTCGGTTCTTAATGCAGATTAATCGGGCAAAAATGGAGAGCTGAAATGGAAAAATGGCAACTGGCGGGAATTATTTCCGGCGAATCAAGATCTAAATTGGCCTTGCCTTCTGGCAAACTTCTCAAGGAATTCACCCAAGAGCACTGCCCCACAGGGCCAGGCGCAATCAGCAAGGCCATCCAAAAAACCCTCCGGAAGATGACCGAGGTCATCGCCCTGTTCTAAACAATCCGGCTAAATGGGTGCCTTATAAGTGGTACAGCCGTTATCAATGGCCACGCTGCGCCTAAATTAAATCTTAGCGGAAAAAATTATCGGGCAACGTTATGCCTACCCCGGCAATCCTCCCCCACCACCACACTCACCTCCTAAGGTGACTTTTTCACCATCAAAAAGAATACTCTAAGGCTGAAAACAGCCGGGTTTTTTGGATAATTAATCGGATTATCAATCAGTTGACTTGATCCGTCCTCTGATTGTCCTCCATAAGTCAAACGGAGACCTCCCTAAAGTTAGGGCTTTGCTCACTCGGCAAGTTTACTCTTCACAATTTCTTACAATCCTGCCCCTACCCCTATTAATGATTACGTTAGTAAACAGGTAGAAGTCTGGTTGGTATCATATATAGCTCAATTTTTGGGGGTGAAGAGAAAAGTGTCATTTCTGAAACTGCCTGGAAATAAGGGGATGATTTATATCCCTGATCGTAGAAAGATCGCGAAAAAGCACCTCTGCCGGGACTGCTTTTCGTGCCATTGGTGCAGCAACGAACGTTGTCACGCCTGCCGGTCGAAATGTGGCCGGAAAAAGAAGAAAGGCTTAAAAAAATAGTTAACCCAGAGGCACCCCTTGTCTTGCCAAATGAAATCATCCGTACTTACGGCACCAGCTTTTTCGGCAATGCTCTGGCCTGCCCCCAGAGGATTCAGAGGATCCTACTTTTCAGAATTTCTGAATAACCCCCAGCATTATTCCGAGCCTTTCAACATCGTCAAGTTCAAATGTGTAGTTGACGCCAAAGTTCACTTCGAAAGTATCGGTTGGATAGTAAGCCCCCGAAACATTAACTACGGTGGAATTTTCCTGGCCATCTGGGACATCATCACTAAGAAAACTGGATCGCAACACCTGCAGGTTTATCACACTATCTCCACCCTGGAATGGCAACCCCAAATTGAAACCGTAAGAAAGCGTCTGGGTGGTTTCAAGCTTATCATTAATATATTCAACCGCCAGCCTCATAAACTCATTGTCACTGTTCAAACCGGAAGGTAAGTAAGCTTTGGCAACTCTGTAATCCATCCCATAGCTTAATAAGCCAAAACCAATATCATGTTTTATAGAAGTGAAAACAGCTGCTCCATACTTCAGGTTTCCCGACTTGTCGACAGTCTGGGTTTCCAGCAAATAAGCTGAGCCGAAAATACTCAGCCCTAAGTCCCAGGATCTGTTTGCCCACTCCTTCAAAGGATTTTTTACAGAAAAGTCGAGACCGAGAAATTGAGACTCACTCTCCAGATCATCCTTCATGGTTGTGTAGCGGTAAGGCAGGGTCGCCGAAAACACCAATCCGGAATCGTTTTCTCGAGAATATCCAAAGACCATGGAAACAGCACCGCCTTGTTCATTATCGACTTCCAGGTCAATATATTCAAGCATTGCCATTGCATCCTGCGAGGTCTCCTTGACATCGCTTGCCTGTTTCCGGCTTGGTACTATCTTGGCGAAGATATTCTTGCTCACGGTGGCGCCGGCCAGCATAGAATCGTCTGTAGCCCCAGTGATTTCGCTGAGTCCCTGGGGGAAGATTTCATCGAGGATCGCATAGAAATTTGCATTGGCCCAGGTAGATAGTCCTGCCCTGGTAAGGTCGGCAGGAGATGTCACAGCAACAGCGTCTTTCCGGTTACGGATCACCACTGATCCGCTCAGGGTTTCGCCCGGCTCAAAAATACCATTGCTGTTAGAGTCAGTGAAAGTGGCCGTAACATTTGATGAGTTTACCTTCACATCGATGGTGGAGTTCACCCCCACAGTGGTGACCTCTGAAGCAAAAACATCCCAGAAATCTGCAGCCCGGGCCTGGCCGATAACAACTAAGCAAGACACTGAAAACAAAAGACTTATTTTAATGGTTATCTTTTTCATGGCCTCTTCTCTTAGAATAGTTTGTTGGCAAATTCACACTTTCAATTCGGACAAGGGCAATATTAGTTGAGCCTTCGAATTAACGCGTTAACGGCTCGGCTGATGGCAAAATCAGAGGCTTCGCCCGCATCGCTACCTTTTCCTGAACCGCTACCAGGTACATACTCCAGAGTTTCCACGTCTACGATCCTTATCTGGACTCCCATTCGAGTCTTAAAGTTTTTCTGTACTCCACCCATCCCGATCTTTTCTCCACCTTGTGCAAAGTCATAGACTTCACCATAAATGACCTTTCTCGCGCCAAGTAGTTTGCCCATCTCCACTGCGCTGGCCTGATCGACCATGCCGGCGGTACTCAACCATTGGCGGTTGAGGACATCTTTTATTATTTCAGGTTTATCCTCGACAAATCTGAATCTGTTCGTGTCATACAGTGTTTCTACTACGCGGTTGTGGATACCCAGGCCAACCTCCTGGTCCAGCAAATGGGGGTATGCCTTGGCAGCTCTCGCCGATAGTCCTAGCGGAAGGACGGCGATCACGGTCTTGGGTCCGGTGTATTCAGCCAATGGTTCCAAGGCGGTCCCGGCTGGTTGGGTAATCGGTTTTTCTTCAACATAGCTGCTGGCGCAGCCGGATATTCCGGCATGCACCAATGATAAAAATAAAACCAAGAAAGGAAACGCTCTTGCCTTCATGATTACTCCTTATAATATGGAGGTTAGATTTAAGACCGCTTTGCGGACCGCTTCCTGGGTCGCTCTGCCTACACTAGTTTTATCAAAACTGACCTTGTCTTTTCTAACTAAAAATAAAAATGACTTTGACCTGGTGATGCCACTCCCGATTCCCCGAGCCGAGATCAAGGGGTTTTCGTCGTTTTTAAGTGAAACCTCCACTTCGATCTTCACCTTAACCTTGGCCGATGAAAAAGGACCAAATCCGACCCTTGAACGTGACTTGTTCAACTGGGTTATTTTTACTGTGGCCACTGATTGGCAACCAAGTTCACGCCCGGTCGAAAAAAGTCTGTCGGGATCGAGTTCCTCGGCGCCGCTATGCAATGAAAGGGATACAAGCTCGTTTATCCGGCCAGTAATTTCGGGGTTGTCTTCGATGGGAACAAAAAACCCGGTATCATATAACTCCTGCGCCGCCAACTGTGCTATGCCTTGCGTAATAAGCAAATTGCTCAACTCCTTTTCGGCAGTGCCATTAGTCACGCCAATTACAGCCAGACGCGGCAACTCACCTGACTGCCCAGTTTCAGCCCAGAGAAAAGTTAAGGGGAGCAGAATGAATATCAGTGAATAAAAGTTTTTTGCGCTTGATTGTGCCATCCTAAACCCCTGTATTTCAAGTGGTGCAATTTCTGCCTTTCATAACCGAATAAGAATAACCGCCAAGTGATAACATTCAAACTGCGGGAGTAAGATCAGCAATTACCTCTCTTTATATATATTTTCTATTATCATTCGATGATATTATAATTAATCTTAATGAACAAGTATCATGGTTCTAGATCGGGCCACATTAACTAGCGGAATCATTAAGAGCCAGTGCCAAAACGCGATTTCCGCACCGACCATCTCCTTTCCCGGTTATGATCCCGTGAACGGTTCTCTACTTTGCAAGCAATCAACCGGCCGCTGGTCATTCCATTGTCTGTCCCGGTTTATTGTGACCCATAAGGGCTTCCTGAGTTTACCAGCAGCTCTTTTTTTGTGGCGCACTTTTGGATTTCATAGTTGATTGTTTCTGATATGTTGCCGGTGTTAGCGGACGAAACCAGATAGAATATTCTGGTAATTCCATTAAGTTATTTGAACTCGATATGGTTAAAGGAGAATTATAACCAGATGAGATCCGAAACGATTAAAAAATTCACATCGATCGACACCTTGTACTTGATCCTGCTGACCATTTTTACCCTGGAAATGTTCATGGTGTACTGGATAAATGAAAATACTAAGGCGACCAGAAGGATAAAGCCAAATAAACAGTTGATATTTTTATCATATTCCGTGATCACTTTTATTGTTTTCAGGTTAATAATGCTATTATTGATGGGTGTTTCTCCCGGAACGGTAGCCGCAGTTCCCCCGACGTTTTTTGAAGTAGTTAATTTGCTGCATGGGGTTTGCAACTTCCTTTTCGCAATTCTGCTGAGGGGATCTCTTAATCGATTACTCGGTATTGAACCTGGGAGTAAGTACTATTTCAAGTTGATCTGGACCATTTTATTGGGGCCGATATATATCAATTATAATATCAATAAGATCAAGGAAGGTGAGATGCAGGCCCAGCACTGATCAACCGCAGAGGTTTCTGTTTAACACTTAGAAGGCCTCCCCTTGTCAAGGGCGAAAAAATCCATTAACGAAAAAACATTCTTTTCGCTCTGGCGTTGAGCAGCCAGACTTTTACTACCA
>JBDLJC010000004.1:0-110340 GCA_039714535.1 Thermodesulfobacteriota bacterium
CAGGGACATTTCCTTCATTTAACTCTCTCATAGTACACGAAGAGATAGCAGATCTCTAATGAATTTTCACGCCTCAGGTTTAGTCTCCACGTTAATAATATAAGGTTCCTATCCTGAAATCAGTGAAGTTTATTACATAGTTTATGTGAACTATTTACATGCAGCCCCGGCTTCTCTTATCAAGATAATTTGTATATATAGAGATTTGCGTCCCCGACCTGGAGCAACGTCAAAAAGCCCAGGCAGATTATTTCTTGCTACACTTAGCTAAATATTCCGGTATTATATCAACTGACATCAGGTTACGCGGGTGATCAACAAATCTCATAATCGAGGAAAACAGGGAAATGATGAAGGACGGTTTTGTAACCAGCGCTCTATTATCTGGAATTAGCGCTAAGGATCTCGATACAATCGAACGGGCGGCAGTAAGAAAGGTATACCATAAAAACACCATTATTTTTAGCGAGGGAGACCTCAGTGATTCGCTCTATATAGTCGCCAGCGGCAAAGTCAAAGTCACAATAATTGATGACCATGGCAAGGAGATAATCCTCTCGATACTCGGTCCCGGTGATTATTTCGGTGAGATGACCGCCCTTGAAGATGGCTTTACCAGAAGCGCCTGTGTTGTAACCCGGGAAAAGAGCGAAGTTCTGGTCCTGGCAAAAAAAGATTTTAGAAAAATTATTTCGGGTAATCCGGATATCGTTTTCGGCTTACTGAAAGATTCGATGGAGCGGCTCAGAAAGGCCAACAAGAAGATCGAAAGCCTGGCCTTGATGGATGTCTATGGGAGGGTGGCGCGTCTTTTCATGGAGCTGGCCAAACCAAGTAATGGCAAACTGGTGATTGAGGATAAACTGACCCATCAAGATATCGCCAATATGGTAGGCTCATCCCGGGAGATGGTGAGCCGGGTTATGAAGGAACTGAGCCAGGGTAATTATGTTACCGTCGACCACAAGATCATCGAAATTAACCGAAAACTCCCCTATTCCTGGTAAAATTGCCCTGTGACAAATAATAAAGGATCCAGGTTCCAACGCTCTCTGGCCAACCAGGACGAATTCACCCTGACCGTTGAACTGGTGCCAAGCCGAGGCGGTCGCAGCACCGCCCACTCCCGAGCCCTGGACTTTGCGCGAGACGCCGGAGCGGACGGCAGATTGCAGGCGGTCAGTATTACAGAAAACGCCGGCGGTCATCCGGCCCTATCCCCGGAGATAATGGGGATCGAGATCAGTAAACTCGGGCTCGACGTTATCATCCATCTCTCCTGCAAGGACAAGAACCGCAATCAGATCGAGAGTCTACTTTTTGCCTGGGATCGGGCCGGTTTACGCAACCTGTTAGTCATCGCCGGCGATTACCCTCAACGTGGTTATCGGGGCCACCCCAAACCGGTTTTCGACCTGGACACAATCCAGGCCCTGGATCTGGTTAGCCGTCTGAACTGTGAACAAGTTGAAGGGGACCGCCGCAACCCGGCGATAAAAAAATCGGTTGAACCGACCTCGTTCTGCAAAGGGGTGGCCATTTCTCCATTCAAGCATCTGGAAGCGGAGTTACGCATGCAATATTACAAATTGCATCGCAAGGAAGCAGCTGGCGCCGATTATGTGATCACCCAGGTTGGTTATGATGCCCGGAAATTTGATGAACTCCTGCGCTACATGCGGCTGAACAGGATCAACCTGCCGGTTTTGGGTAATGTTTTTATGCCAACTCCGGCTGTGGCCAAGATAATGTGGGAGGGCAGGATTCCCGGGGTAGTGCTCCCTGATCATTACTATGCGCAATTACAGGAAGAATTCAAGGATGCGGACCGGGGCCGTAAGAAAGGTTTGTTGCGGGGTGCCAAATTACTCTGTGTCCAGAAGGGCCTTGGTTATGGTGGCGCCCACCTCGGCGGACCGGGGCTGACCTATACCGAACTTGATTTTCTGCTCAACGAGGCCGACCGGATGGCCGACGACTGGCCCGATTTTCTGCAGGACTTCTCCTGCTGGCCGAAGGATTCCTATTATTTCCGGCCAGGCCGTAACGGCGAGCTGAACAATAATGCCCCCGTGTCCCGCCAGAAATGTGGCCGTTCCCTGCATTACGCCCTGGCCAACTCTTTTCATGATCTTGCCTTTGCCGAAAGTGGCGCCTTATACCCAGCCGCCCACAGGTTATGTGTCGCCCTTGATGGCGGGAAGGGGCAAAAGGGTTTCACGAGGGCTGAACATCTGCTCAAACTTATGTTATTTGGTTGCAAGAACTGCGGCGATTGCACCTTGGCGGAGCTGGGTTTTCTCTGCCCGCAAAAGGGCTGTGCCAAATATCTGTTGAATGGCCCCTGCGGCGGTAGCAGAGACGGTTGGTGCGAAGTATATCCCGGCCGGAAAAAATGCTTATACGTCCAAGTCTATGAGCGCTTGAAAGCAGTGGGCCAAGACGGTTCCATGAAAAAAGGTGGCGTCCCGCCCCGGGACTGGGCTTTGAACGAGTCTTCCTCCTGGCTGAACTTTTTTCTGCACCGGGACCACACCAATCTCTTGAAGTAACCTGACACCCATTCCAAAAAAATATTCCCCAAGCCGGAAAAAAAGGGTATTGTACCTGCTTTTTTCCGGGCCGGGAAAAGTTGCCCAATCGAATGTAACCTTTTGAATTACTGGTTCGATATTTATTTTACCGCTAAGCAGGTTTTGCTTAAGCAGGATAACAACCCGCTCCACTTTTTATTGGTCCAGGCCAATAAGCCAATGGTGACATAATGCTACATTGCAACATAAACCCCGACCGCCCCCGTGACGAATGCGGAGTCTGCGGAATATATGGCCACGAAGATGCGGCCAAACTATCATATTTCGGCTTGTACGCCCTACAGCACCGGGGCCAAGAGAGCGCCGGCATCGTCTCCAGCGACGGTAAAGTAATCCACCAGCATCGCGGCATGGGCCTGGTTCCTGAGGTTTTCAACGAGGAACACCTCCAAGCCCTTGTCGGCCACCTCAGTATCGGTCATGTTCGTTATTCCACCACCGGCGAATCGGCGGTAATCAATGCCCAGCCCTTCACTGCCACCCATCTGGGCTGCACCCTTTCCGTGGCCCACAACGGCAATCTCGTCAACATCAGCGCCCTGCGCGAAGAACTTGAGCAAGACGGCTCCATCTTCCAGTCCACCATGGACAGTGAGGTGGTAATTCATCTTATGGCCCGTCACTCCCAACTTGGTTTTGAAAAGTCTCTCCTTAAAACCGTCAGCAAGATCAAGGGTGCCTACTCTATGCTGCTGATGACTGAAGATAAAATAGTGGCGGTCCGCGATCCCAATGGTTTCCGCCCCCTCTGCCTAGGCAAGCTCAACAACGGTTCCTATGTCGTGGCCTCCGAAACCTGTGCCCTGGATCTGATCGAGGCCGCCTATATCAGGGATATCGAGCCCGGCGAGGTCCTTATCATAGATGACACCGGCCTTAAATCATTATATATGGACAAGGCGGAACGCCAGAGTTGCTGCATTTTTGAGCATGTTTATTTCGCCCGCCCGGACAGCGACATCTTTGGTTTCAATGTTTACCAGAGCCGCAAACGGATGGGCGAGATCCTGGCCAGAGAATGTAAAGTTGATGCCGATTTCGTGATGCCCTTTCCCGATTCCGGCAACTATGCCGCCATCGGTTATTCCCAGGCCTCCGGCATCCCTCTGGAGATGGGGGTAATTCGTAACCATTATGTCGGCCGCACCTTTATTCAACCGACCCAGTCGATGCGCGATTTCTCGGTCAGGGTTAAGTTGAATCCGATCCGGACCTTCCTCGAGGGTAAGAAAGTAATAATTATTGAAGATTCCATTATCCGCGGCACTACCGGCCGCAGCCGGGTCAAGTCTCTCAGGGATGTTGGCGTCAAGGAAGTGCATATGATGATCAGCTGTCCTCCGACTCGCAATCCATGCTATTACGGCATAGATTTCCCTTCCGGCGGTGAGCTGATCGCCAATGCCAAGTCAATTGACGAGATCCGCGACCATCTCGGTCTCGACAGTTTACACTACCTTAGCGTTGACGGGTTGGTTGAAGCGACCGGCATGAGTAAAAACAACTTCTGTCTGGCCTGTTTCAACGGTGACTACCCGGTTGAGCCGGACAAGAATTTTCATAAACTGACCCTGGGCTCCAAATGCTGAGCAGTTACATTTGAGGATTGCCCCAGCTTTTTTATTTAATCTTGGCAGAATAGTTACAAGACAACTTATGTATATAAATCAAGCAAAAGAAGTTCTCCGGATCGAGGCGGAAGGGATTAATTCCTTACTCGATCAGCTGGGTGAAGATTTCAACCGGGCAATCGAGTTAATCCTCGCCTGCCCCGGTCGTCTGATCATCACCGGCATCGGCAAATCCGGGATAATCGGCCAGAAAATCGCGGCCACCCTGAACAGCACCGGCACTTCCTCATTCTTTCTCCATCCGGTGGAAGCCATGCATGGCGATCTGGGCCTGGTCGACGAGCTGGACGTGGTCATGGCCATTTCCTATAGCGGCGAAACCAGCGAACTCAATCTGCTCCTCCCCAGTCTCAAGAAGAGAGGAGTGAAAGTGATCGCCATGACCGGCAATATTAACTCCAGCCTGGCCAAGCACGGAGATTCCGTGCTTGCTGTTGCAGTGCCCCAGGAGGCCTGCCCTCTTGGCCTGGCGCCGACGGCCAGCACCACTGCCGCCCTGGCTATGGGTGATGCCCTGGCAGTGGTCCTGTTGAATTGCAAACAATTCAAGGCCAGTGATTTTCGCCGCAACCATCCAGGCGGCAGCCTTGGCGAACGGCTCAAGGTCAAGGTTTCAGAAGTGATGATTACCGGTGAGCAGATTCCGCAGGTCAATGTTGATGAGTCCCTGGCAGCGGCTATGGTAATCATGAACGAAAGGAATCTCGGCGCGATTGTGGTCATGAGCGGCAAAGACTTAACGGGCATCATCACCGATGGCGATATCCGGCGCCTGGTTTCTAAAGGGAAAGACCTTGCCAGCGTATCGGTAACGGAGGTCATGACCGGCGACCCCAAAACTATCGCCGCCGACCTGCTGGCAGCTGATGCCTTGAGCATCATGCAGAGACATGAGATCACCATCCTGCCGGTCCACGACAAGACCAGGATCCTGGCCGGAGTGTTACATCTTCAGGACCTGTTGGGCAAAGGCGAATTCCGTTTTCTGGTCTGAAAAGAATAGTAGTAGCAAGTGGACTTGTTATGGGAACAGCAACGTTCAGGTGTGGCTGTTTCTTGAAGTTGACAAAGCACGGCCCATTGGGTAACATTCTCGTTTTACCCTACTGTATTTCTGTTAGTTTTATTGATAATACGGCCTGGTCATAGGCCTTAATTTTTTTAGATATAAATATTTAATTTTTTTCAAACGAGGTTCTTTATGGGAATAACCAGTAAGGAGATTAATGCTTCTTTCAGCGCCGAGGTAACTGCCCTGCCGGGCGGCGAGCACCTCAACAGCTGCTTTTCCTGTGGAGCTTGCAGCGGAGTTTGCCCGGTCAGCCAGGCAATCCCCGATTTCGATCCCCGCAAGATCATCCACATGATCCGGATGGGTTTGAAGGACAAACTGCTGAGTTCCGAATTAATCTGGCATTGTTCAAAATGCCGCAGCTGTGTCTTCGTCTGTCCCCAGGATGTCAGTTTTGCCGATATCATGGGAACAATTCGGGAGATGGCCCTGGACCAGGGCATCGTTACCGAGCAGGACCTGCTCGACAAGGGCAAGGTGGCTTGGGTCGAACGTGACCGCTGCGTCTCTTGTCTGACCTGTGTGCGGGTCTGTCCCTGGCAAATCCCGGAGATCGACGATCAGGGCGTAGCGGTTATCGATCCCCGCAAATGCCGGGGCTGCGGAATCTGCCCCGCCGAGTGTCCGGCCCAGACCATCAAGATGAATGAATCCGAGGACGAGCGATTGATCGCCGCCTGCGGAACTGGAAATTAATTGGAGACGTAACTATTCATCAGCACCCCATCTGCGCACGATCAGACTGACTCACATATGCATACATAGCTTGTCAGCCTGCTTATACACATCTGGAGCACTGCTGAACAGTTACATTTGGGCGTTTCCCCGCTGTTGGGGCATTACGCTAAATAGTTTTACTTGGAGACAAGATGAATTTTACTCCTGATATACAGATATTCTGTTGCCATTACACCTCCCAACAGGCCATTGCCGAGGGAGCCGATGGCCTTAAAGAAGACGGTTTCCCGGAGGGGGCGACCATTAACCGCCTATCTTGTTCCGGCAAACTCCAGGTCAGTTCCCTGCTGAAAGCCTTCGAAGACGGAGCTGATGGTGTTTGTGTCGTTGGTTGTCTGGAAGATAAATGCCACAACGTTATGGGCAGCAAGCGCGCCGCCCATCGAGTGCTGGCAGTTCGTAAGGCCCTGGATGGGCTTGGTGTCGAGAGCGAACGGATTGAGATGTTCCATATGGAGCGAGGGTTCCACCCGGAATTTGTCGATGCCGTCGTCATGATGGCTGAAAGGGTTAGGGACCTCGGCCCCAGTCCCTTTCAGAATGATGATAAGCCGGTTAAAAAGACGGCTAAGAAAAAAGTGGTAAAGAAAGCGGCCAAAAAGCCTGCCAAAAAGGGAGGTAAGAAAAAATGATAATTGCAGAGCGTAAACCAGTTGCTGAAATAGTTGAAATGGTTGCCGATGCCAAGCGGGTGTTGGTTCTCGGCTGCCGTGGTTGTGTTTCGGTCTGTTCGGCCGGCGGTGAGCGTGAGGTGGAGATCCTTGCCTCTTTGTTGCGCCTTGGTTGCAAGAAGAAGGGCCAGGACCTTGAAACCATTGAGGCCACCATGGTCCGTCAATGCGACCGTGAATATATTGAGGCCATTGATCAGTGGGATGGTCAATACGATGCCATCGTCTCCATGGCCTGCGGAGTCGGCGTCAACTTTATCGCCAATCTGCGGCCCACAGATATCGTCTATCCTGCCGTTAACACCGGCTGTAACGGTGGTTCGGCCGAGCAGGGAGTCTGGACCGAGCAATGTGCCGGTTGCGGTGATTGCGTCCTCCATCTCACCGGTGGCCTCTGTCCCGTGGCCCGCTGCGCCAAAAGCCTGATGAACGGCCCCTGCGGCGGTTCCCAGAAGGGCGTGTGCGAGATCAACAAGGATGTCCCCTGCATCTGGCAGGCCATCCACGACCGCCTTGAGCGGACCGGACACAAGGCCGACATGGACAGAGTTGCCCCCATCCGTGATTGGAGCACAGCCGGTCACGGTGGTCCCCGAAAAGTTGTCCGGGATGATCTAACTGTTTAATCTGCCCCAGAATAAAATGATCCTGAAGGGCGATGGTCAGCAAACCATCGCCCTTTTTGTGTTTTCAGGCAAATAGCAGGGCAACAACCCATGTTCTCTGAAATGATCGAGATGCTCAAGAGAGGTGAATTGCCCTCTGCCGAAAAGCTCCACATCAGGCTGAAACCGGCCATGGTCAAAAAAGGCGGGGTTATGCAACAACCTCACCCGTGCTGGAGCAACGATCCAAAGATTAACCCTGATAGCGGCCACATGCTCTGGGCGGCAATTTTACTGGAAGATCAGGAGTTGATCAGCATGGCGACCGCAATGATGTTTGTTGAACAGGGCAACAAGCTGGACGCCCTGACTCCGCAAAAAGCAAGGAAGCTCCTTACGGAAAAAGGTTCTGAGCTATTGGCCCTTGCCCCTACCCCCGAGTTTAAGTCTGTTCTGGCTGAAAAAATCAATACGGCGGTCACCAGCTTCTGCCTGAAATGATTGCCTTGCTGTCAATCAACTCCCAGTATTACCCATTTTCATCATTGCCGAACTTACCCGGTTCTCGATTGAGGCAAAATATCTTTTCCTATCGAAATTCCTTTCGGGTTCGAGATTACAAACTTGCATCATAAGGGTCTTTATTATCTCCCGACAATCTCTTGCCTCTACCTACACCTCTTGGCCAAAAAGTTACCAATAGTTAATTTACTGGATGAATCGCTAAATTAATAAAAGCGTTTACTTGATTTGTTACATGCCTCAAAGGCTATCAACGATACTCACGGCCCCGCCTCGGCGTGGATCACCGGCCCCTTCTTTACCGGGAACGACGGCATGGACGCCACCGAAATAGACATCACGGGAGGCCCAGAGATTGACTGGCCACCGCTTTGCTAGTGATGTTACGGCGACCTCGTTGAAGCCCGGTTCCAACTGCATAGTTGTCCCATCCCAGTGCACCCTCGGGGCCTCAACCGCTTCCTGCACGGGAACCCTGAAATCAACCAGCCGGCTTAGGACCTGGGCCAGGGCGGTGCGGATTCTCTTACTGCCACCGCTGCCAATAACCAGTTTCACCTCATCGTCTCGCAACAGCAGTGAAGGAGACATCATCGATGCCACCCGCTGCCCCGGGGGACTGGCGTGAAAACCCTCGGGATGGAGGTCGTCTTCCCCCATCATATTGTTAAGCATGATGCCGGTGTCGGGGGCAAAATAACCTGAGCCTTCGCCATTTGAGCAGGTCATGCTGGCGACATTGCCTTCACAGTCAGCAATACTCATATGGGTGGTGCCGCGGCTGAAGGTCCGGCCTAGCTCAACAGCCTGTTGTAACGATATATCCGTGAGTCCTTCTGCCCGCAACCGTTCGACCTCTGCCATTATGTCACCCGTTAGTGTCAGGTGCTCTGCCGAATCACAGATCATGTCCGTCATGGCAACACTGTCGAGCAGCTTGAGGGACAAGGCCATGAGGCTGCCGCCCATCGATGGCGGCGGATTGGTCAGCATGGTGTAGTCCCGGTAACTGGTAACCAGCGGCGCTCTCTCTATAACCTTATAGGCATCAAGATCTTCTGCGGTAAGCAGTCCCTGCCCCCGGCCCATATCACCACCAATCTTCCCGGCCAGTTCACCATGATAAAAACTGTCGCCCTGATCACTGGGCAATTGTTCGAGGAAGTCAGCCAGGGCCGGGTTGCTGAGTAGGTCGCCACAGACAAGCAAGGTGTCTTGGGGGGCGTAGAGTCTTTTACCCACCTCGCCAAGGGTCATAATCGGCTGCAGCAGAGACAGGAAATATGCCTGGCTCTCACTGACCAGTAACCCGTCCCGGGCCAGGCGAATAGCCGGCTGTAGAATAGTTTCCAGGGGGAGACGGCCGAGACGACGATGAACATGGAGAAAGCCCTTCAAGTTACCGGGGACAGCCACCGAGCCCAAGCCGACATTGAAATCCTGATCAGAACCAGGAAAATGGACGGTGACCGGGAAAAAATGGGGCTCAAGGTTACCGGTATCCAGCCCCAAACCGGGGGTATCCACGAAGAAATCAAAGAGAACTTCCTGCTTTTCGGCCATCGGTTCGGCTGTCCTGGCCAAGAGGAAACCGCCGCCACCCAGGCTGGTCAAACACGGTTCCGCCACCGTGCCGGCAAAACCGGCGGCAATTATGGCGTCAAAGGCATTGCCGCCGCCGTTTAAAATTTCCGCCGCCGCACCACTGACCAGGGGATGGCCGCTGGCCACCACCGCCCGGTTGTAAAGACTCATCGCCAAAACTCCTGCCTTAACTGGGCAATAATGGCAGAATGGCTCTGCTCCGCGTCATATATCCGGCGTTGCTGGTCAGTGCTGGTGCCGGTCAATAAAATTCTCTCCAGAGCAGCGAGATAGGGAGCGCCTCCCAGTTCCCGGGCAAAAGGGGTGACCTGGCTGATCAGGGAGCGGGCCGCCTCCCGCAATGGCTTGTTGCCCATGCTGTCGAGATCAACGAACCGGCCTGCCAAGCCATAGCGGGACGCCTGCCATTTATTGTTCCGCAGGACCTGCATATTAGTGGGGATATTTCTCGACGTAGCGCTGGTGTCCGTCGCCAGCCAGGCCACCAGGGCCTGAATCAGAGCCACCAGGGCCAGAATCTCATCGAAATGCGAGGGCAGATCGCAGATCCGCACCTCGATGGTCCCGAAATCAGGGTGAGGCCGGACGTCCCACCAGAGATCGCGAACCTCGTTAATGATTTCGGTCTCAAACAGCAGGGTGGCAATCCGGACGAAACCGGCCCAGTCGCCAAGTTGATCGGGCATGCCCGCCATGGGCAGGGCCTCGAAAAGTTTGGCCCGGTAAGAATGGAGGCCGCTATCATTGCCCTCAAAGAATGGCGAGGAGGTGGTCAGGGCCAGCAGAACCGGCAAATACTGCCGGATATTGTCGCAGACCTTTATTGCCGTTTCGCCGTCAGTCAACCCGATGTGGACATGGAGACCCTGGGTGATAAAGCGCCGGCCTACCAGCTGTAGATCGTCCAGAATCCTCTTATATCGAGGGTCGGGGGTCAGCTCTTGCTCCTGGCTTTTGGCGAAGGGATGGAGGCTGGCGGCATAGAGCAGGCAATCGCACCGGGCCGCCAGTTTTTCGGCCTCCCGGCACATCGCGGTAAGGTTGTCTTCTACTTCTGCCAGCGACAGGCAGACATCGGTATTGATCTCGACCATGGAGCGGATAAATTCCGGCTTTATCCGCTCACCAAGGTTGGCTGGGACCAAGTCCAGGAGTTCAACGGCCTTGGGGGTGAGGTTCAGGTTCTGCTGGTCAAGAAGCTGGAGTTCAAGCTCAACGCCGATGCTATAGGGGGTTGAACGGTGAAATTCTATCTGGTTTATTGATCTCATCTAAACTCCTTATCTTCTGCCGTTTTATCAGATCAACCTCTCTATTTTATCAAGAGCCGACCAGGCCACCTGGGCCAGAAAGGCGGCGCCGACCGGCAAGACATCTTCATCAAAATCAAAACGGGGACTGTGGGCCGGGACATCTTCATGGCTGGCCTTTCTGGCTCCGAAACGGACCAGACAACCGGGAATTTCATTCAGATAATAGGCGAAATCCTCACCGCCCAGACTGGGATATGACTGGGCAACCAGACCGCTTTCGCCCACCACCAGGCGGGTCGCTTCCTTGGCCAGATCGGCGGCGGCCGGATGATTGATAACCGGCGGCAGACTCTCCGCAAAGCTGATTTCGGCCCGGGCATTGTAAAGCGACTCCATCGAGCCCACCATCCGCTCCAGACCGGTAATGATCTGAGCTCGCACTTCGGGATGGGTGGAGCGGATGGTCCCCTCCAGTACCGCCTCTTCAGCGATGACATTGGCCGCCGTGCCGCCCTGGATACGACCGACGCTGACCACCGTCGGATAGGATGGATTGATTTCCCGTGAAATCAGAGTCTGGATACTCATGACCAGCAGACTGGCAACAACTATACTGTCGACTGTTTCATGGGGCCGGGCCGCATGACCACCCTGGCCGAAGATTCTGATTTTAAAAGGGTCGGTATAGGCACAGATCAGCCCCGGTTCCGCCGCAATCTGGCCGACGCTGAAATGCCGATCAATGTGCCCGGCGAAAATTGCCTGGATTCCGGCAAGTCCGCCCTCTTTGATCACCTGTTGCGCCCCGATGCCTTTTTCTTCAGCTGGTTGAAATATGAGTTTAACCCGGCCGGGCAGTTTTTCCCGCGACAGAAGCGCCGCTGCGCCCAACAGCATCGCCACGTGGCCGTCGTGGCCGCAGGCGTGCATAACCCCCTCAGCTGTGGAAGAAAAGGGCAAATCTGTTTTTTCCTCTATCGGCAAGGCGTCC
Organism: Thermodesulfobacteriota bacterium; assembly: GCA_039714535.1. GTDB lineage: Bacteria > Desulfobacterota > Desulfobulbia > Desulfobulbales > JAGXFP01 > JAGXFP01. The sequence continues at coordinate 11,683 of JBDLJC010000004.1, forward strand.
ATATCCGCCCTCAGCGCCACACATGGCGTTGGTTGCCCGCCCGGAAGTTCGACGCCCGGGTCTACTGTCGCCACGAGACCGGTGTGGCCCAACTCTGTCTGTTGGGAGATCCCGATTTCAAGAAGCTTTTCGCTTACGAAGCTCCTCGTTTTATGCTCATGGGATGATAGTTCCGGATGGCGGTGAATGGTGCGGCGGATATCTCGCATCCAGCCAATCAATTCATCATCGGCTGCAAAGGTTGGGCGGGGACTTGCTTCTGGCATATTGGTATCCTGTCCACTTGATTAACGTCATCCGGTAAGGTATCGGCAAATATCCGGCGCGGGAAGAATGGGGCCATGGTTAATTCTATTCTCCGGCCAGTCAATTTTCAAGCTTAATAAGCTGGTCAAGCCAACAGCCCTCCATCTGTCTGGTTCCGGCTGGTCTGCCTTCTAACTTTAATTTTTCCATATAATATATAAAAAATGTTTTAAACGGAATCCCATTTAATAACGCTAATTCGGCGGAATGATATTTAATGATGACCTACAAAATAATTGAATGAGGCGTAAGACACCCTATCGAATTACTGCATTGACAGTGCGGCAATTAACAGTTATAATCTTCCAAAATAACAGGATATGGAGATGTATCGCAATAAATGCAGTGCGCCACAAACAACTGTTTGAGTTGGTAACTTAAGTAGACCTATTGAAAAAGGAGAAGAGTATGAAAAATTTCGTGGGTGTGATGATGTTATTTTTGGTGATTACTTTAAACCCGGCCGGAGGGGCCGCACATCCGGTGGACGGCGATGTTTATGTCGGTTTCACGACTGGTTCTAGCGTCATCGAGACATATGATGGCATAATCGGCTTCCCCAGAATGCCACTTGGCTTCATTTATACTCCTTCGCCCGTGGGTGGAGTGGCCATGGGGCCAGATGGTAATCTTTATGTAGGTTTTACAGAAACCCACGAAGTCCAAGTCTACGATGCTAACGGTATTTTTATTCGTAATTTCTTCGTTGGCGGCCCTGTTTCCGGGATGGTTTTTGGCAGCAACGGTCTGCTGCATGTTGCTTACTCCAATTTCCCCGTGATAGAGCTTTATGATGGGACCAGCGGTAAATTTTGTCGAGCCCTCCAACATCTTTCTTCTCCGCCCAGCTGGGGGGCTGGCAGTTGACCCGATGACCGGCAATCTCTTTGTGGGCTATGATTCATTCCCCTATTCTGTAGATGTCTTTGATCGTTATGGTTTTGCGATGTATCCTGCGGTCTTAGACGTCGGTTCCCCGATTATCGGCCTGACTATTAATTCCTGGGGCGACCTGCTGGTAGGAACCTCCGACAGTACTCAACTTAAAAAATACTGGGCGGGTGGCGACTTCTTGATCGAAACCTTACCTGCAATGTTCGGCACTCCAGGGGGGCTGGCAAGTTTTAATGATTACGATTGGGATGGACTGAGTAATGGTTCTGAGATTAATGTCCATAGGACCGATCCCTATAATCCTGACACCGATTCTGACGGCAAGTTTGATGGTGATGAAATTAACTTATATGGGACCGATCCTCTTAACCCTAATTCATAGATAATCAGGTTTTCAATAACTCTGACCTTTGACCTGCCACCGATGAAAATATTTTCATCGGTGGCAGGTCAATATTAATAGCTAGGGTGATTTCACCCCTGACGATTGCAATCTCAATCCACGATTCTCACAGAACTCTCTCAGAATCCACCGGAAATATCTTATCTCGAAGGAGGAGATATAAAGGGGAAAGGTTGAAGTGCCTTTAAAGTCGCGGAAAAGTTTCATCAAACTCCCATTTATCAATTTTCTCAGTTTATCTGCGCATTTTTTTCGGGGGGATTACCAGCCGACCACGGGAACGGTTGCGCTTTTTCGCCCAGCTCAGTGGCGTGGTCGGCTGGCCTCAATCGTTATCCGTCCGAAAAAAAATGTTCTTAACTGCTTAGACTAGCACAACACTCCTTAAATTTGACAGGACGGAGTTTTTTGATTATCCTGTTAATGTAGTAGCCGCCGAATTCCAGTTAACATGCGTTAGATTCTCACAACCAACACAAAGGAGAAAAAAATGGAAACAAAACAGTGTTGCAAAACAGGAACGATTAAAGGGTTAGGGAGGCAAGTGTTTCGCTTATTACTAGAAATAGCCGCACTTGGCTGTTTGTATAGTTTAAGTATGCATGTGATAAACAAGCTGTATTTACTATTCACAGGTAGCTATAAAACTATGACCATGATGCAAGTTGCGGCTGCTACACCTGTCGCTGCGCCCGGACTAACTATTACTCTTCCTGATCCAGTAGCCGAGATATTACTGGTGTGTATAATTGGTGGTGTTTTGACCTATGCAATCCTCAAATATGTATGCAGTCAAGAATGGGTTCAAGAACCTGTTCAAGTTCAAGAATGTTGGACTGAAATACAATGGTATAACCCTTTTAGTTGGGTAGAGGCAATTGTGTGTACCTTTGTTGAGGTGCTCAAGTGGGTATTAAAACAAATATGTGGATATGTAGAAGTTATAGTCACAATTCTAGTAATAATATGCGTAATAGTCGGCATAATAATTGTTTTTGCCTAATATGTTTCCTTAAGACATTGTACTTTAATCTAACGGCAGGGGTCAACCTGACTGCAAGAACGTCTGCGGCGCTGACGCGGCAAGTTCGGGTGGCGCAGCAGGTTACCCCTGCCGTTATCACTCATGTAAACATCTCCATCTGCCTTTCATCATCCTCCAGAGCACCGAGGATGTTCCAAATCTGGCGATCGCCGAGTTTGTATTTCCGGGCCAGCTTGATCCCCGTCATACCCTGAATCCCTTGCTATCATTGGTGCACCCGACAGGATTCGAACCTGTGGCCTACGGATTAGAAGTACTTTGCAATTTTTCCCCATTACTGCCGAAAAGCCAGTTGGTTAAACAGTTTACAGGCAACCTCCACAACGCATTTCAAATCGGTAGTTACGACTATTAGATCTTTATTGTGCTGTAATTATCACTACTTACAAAGCAGACCAACCGACCGGAGCACGACCTGAGAATTTTTTTCAGGTCGTGTTTCTGACTTAATATTTGGATTCATAAATCCAGACTGTTCACCATTAACCAATCTGGGTTTATGCCTTCTTGGCAGAAGGCTATTTTTGTTGAAAGGCATCATTAATGTAGATCACGCTCTTGCTAAAACGTTGCAGATCTGCCCCCCTAATTATGAATCAAGCTCTTGGGGATCCGCTAAAGACAATAATGCCGTCCGCAGATTGACTTTTTTATTTGCTATACCGCTTTTCTTCCTGATGTGCTTCCGATGATTGCTGATCGTTTCCAGCGAAAGATTCATGCTCTCGGCGATATCTTTAGAGGTCATCCCGTCCTTGATCATATTGGCCACCCGAATCTCAGTCGGAGTGTAGTTAAACTGATGAAGCGAGAGGCGATGCAAAAACGGGGACATAATATTGTTAAGATTTGTTTCAATGGTGCCCAGGTAGACCTCCTGCTCGCTAGTCATTTTACTTTTTTTCAGCTTCTCCAGATGGGGAGCAATAAGCATCTTGACATTGGCGAGCATCTGCTCTTCAAGCTCCTTTTTGTCCTGCGTCCTCTTTCTCAAGAGGACCGTCAGAGCAACATTGACCTGTTCGAGATTTTCGGTTTTCAGAGCCAGCTGTTGAGTGCGGCTTTCAACCAACTCCTCCATGTGTTCCGCAGCCGCAAGCAAACGCAGCTCTGCCTCCTTCTGCTTCGTTATATCGGTGTGGGTCCCCATAAAACGGAGAGGATCTCCGTGTTCGTCTCTCTCCACCACCTGCCCCCTGGCCAGGATCCAACGCCACTCCCCCTCTTTGGTCCGCAGCCGGAACTCTGCTATATATCGCTTTGTCTCGCCCTGAAAATGTTCTTTAATCTGGGCCAGCGTCCTTTCTCGGTCTTCCGGATGCAGAAGATCTATAAATTTGATATTTTCCTGTTTCAGTTCGTCAAGGGTGTATCCCACAAGCCTGGCCCAGTTTTCACCGTAGACGGATTCCCCGGTCACCACATTGCGGTCCCACACCCCATCCGATGAGATATCCATGGCCAGATGCAGCCGCTCCTCACTCTTCTGCAAATGCTGCATAACCGCGTTGTATTCCGTCAGGTCTCTCATGGAGAGGACAACGGCTGAGACCCTGCCATCGGATTCAACAACCGGCGAGTACGAAAAGTGGTAAAATCGGGAGCCACCATCCTGTCTGGCAAATGAATCCTGATGCTGGCTTTTGGCGCCGCTGAAACAATCAGTAAACGCCTTTTTCATTGTCCGATTATACAGATCCTTTCCGAAGATGTCGGAAAGCGACACGCTATGGATTTCCCCCGGATCGCACTGCATTACGCGTTCAAAGGAGCCGTTGATAAACAAAATTTTGCGCCCGGGACTGATTAAGGATACCAGATCGGTGCTCACGGCCAAGACCTCTTCCTGTACCCGCAATAATCGCTCATGCCTTTTTTTCTCGAAACAATTGCCGATTCGAACCAAAAGTTTTTTGCTGTCAAACGGTTTCAAAAGATAATCGTCGGCACCGTGCCGTAATGCTTCAATATAGGTCAACACATCGGCATGACCGGTAATAATGATCACACCGACATGAGGCTGTTCGGCCTTAAACCTATTGAGAAGTTCAAGACCATCAATATCAGGAAGAACCATATCCAGGATGATAATACCAAAATATTGCTCCCGGAATTTCGCGAGCGCCTCCTCGCCATCCGCCGCCATTGTAACCGCATACCCCTCTGGCTCTATAATCTCTTTGAGTCCTTTGCGGATCACCTCATCATCATCAACCAATAAAACCAGATTATTATTCCTCATCATTCCTCCTCGACTCTCTTCTCCCTGCACAAAAAACAAACTGCAGAAATCTATATATCGAAGTTTTAAAACTCATACCGCTTGGATAATTTTTTCGCCCACCCTGCCCTTTATATCTTATAGGGCTCTAGCTCGGGAATAACATTGCCGACGGCTGGTAATCAATTCGGCGGACAGGAACATTCTGTCTTCTGTGTCTCAGGTGTCGGTTATCACTCACAATATCAGAAGCATTAGCTCTTTATCCAGTCTTACTTCAAAAAAAATTGCCGGATGCGAAAATTAAGAGACCAGTTTTGGATCGGTATAGTCAATTTCTTGTTGGCATTCTTTATACCAAAATAGGGCAGTTTGAACAGGCTACTCCGATTGGGGGAAGTGTTTGGAATTGGTCAGTTTCCATGCCGCTTAATGACCATTAATCCCCCCTTGTGCCAGAAATCTGCAACTATTATATAAAGTGCGTAAGCGAGTACGTACTGGTTCAAAAGAGGTCGCCGCTTCACAACCGCAGCCCTGAAGCAGAGCAAATTTCAACCTCTATTATCATAAGCACGAAGCACTATGCTGATTCAGTATCTGTTTTTTTAAGGAAACAACAATCCCAGCCGGAAAAGCAGTTCTTCCGTTCACGCAGACACATAACCACCACCGGAGGAAAAGACAATATGACAACCACCATCAGGCATTGTCGCAAACAGAGACGAAAGCCATCATCCACCCAACAGCCGAGAACCCGCGAAAACGGAAGATCAAAAAGAGTCATTTTCGACCTCTGGGAGTTGATTGCCAAGTTCGAGAAGAGAATCAGTATTCGTGCTTTGCAAAACGGCTTTTTCTACGATGTCTCAATGGACCAGGCTTCCCCTCGTTTTTGCTGGGGACATCCGAGAATTCTCAGTGACATGATTGGTGCTTTGGCTGACCACCTTTTTCTTCATATCCTAAAAGGAAGCCTTGTTGTTATCCAGTTGCAAACGGTCCCCTTGGATAAACCAGGGAAATTCATCTTGAAATTTCTGATTATGGACAATAGCCTTCACCTTTCCAGTGAATCACTGGAGCCTATTTTTAGCCGATTTACGAAAACAGTCCTCTCTATATCCAATGACCCCACACAGGGAAGACACTGGGTCTGTCGGCTGGCCCCTCCACTGGTCGGCAAATTGTCCATTCAGAACTTCCCTGGTTGGGGGAACAGGTACACAATAGAAACAGAACTGACCACCGCCAAATAGTTCGCCTGGGATTAAAAAAAAGGTGCGCCCCTACCTGCTACCGGAAAGAAAAACTCCCAATTGTGTGGAATACTCCTGTTGCAGAAAAGAAGATTATTTTATACGAAAAGGGCCCCACACAAAGAGAGGTTCCCAAACGAATTGAGCCGAAAACCAACACATGAGAAGAACCATGGCTGAAAAACAACCAGAGATCGGCGAAAACCACCTCGTATGACTATTGACAGGGGGATGCAGAAAAATGAATGAAGCACAGTAGAACAAAAAGAAAACGGCCTGTCCGCAAAGAGTTGCTCACAGACAGGCCGTTCCTGAAGAGGGAATATCTCCCCGGGTCAGGTTCCAGAAGATTATCCCTCAAGAGCGTAGAAATTAGAAATTTCTAAAGTATTTGTCCCAAATATTGGAGTCTACTTTTGTTACACATGTGTCCCCACTCAGATCTGCACTTTCAAGATAACCCGTTTCACCAACACAGGTGCCTAAGGCACTTTCCAGAATTGCCAGGTCCTGCAAATCGAGGTCACCGTCCCCATCCAGATCGCCGACAATAGACGGTTGCAGGGGTAAAACCTCAACAATGCAGCTGTCCGTATGCTGCAGACCGCTGAAGTCCGTAATTATCAGTTCAAATACAAGAGTCGCCGACTCCAAGATATCAGCAGGGGTTTCGAACTCGGGCAGCAGAGTTGTTGGATCGGAGAGTGTTACCGGCATACCCGTTTTCTGTGACCACTGGATCGTGGCAATGCCGTCATCCTCATCATAAGAGAGAGAACCATCCAGAGTCACGATATCCCCGACAAGAACGCTCTGGTCCACTCCCGCATCCGCCACTGGAGGTGTGTTCACCCAGGAAACATTGATAATAACAGTGTCCTTGGTATAGAGCCCACCAAAATCAGTGACCGTCACTTCATAGGTCATGCTTGCTCCTGCCAGGCCGACATCCGGAGCGCTAAAACTCGGCTTCATAGCTGTGCTATCGGAAAGCCTCATTTCAGGACCGGAAAGCTGGATCCATGAGTAGGAAGCAATTCCGTTATCACTATCCGTTGATCCGGAGGCGTCCAGAGTGACCAGGTCACCCTCGAAGGCTGTCTGGTCATCACCGGCAACGGCAACCGGGGGCTCGTTCACCCAGACAACGTTGACACTGGAAACATCGGTTGCTTCAAGACCTTTGGCGTCAGTCACCGTAAGCTGGAAAGTCAGAGTCACACTGTCCATTCCAATATCAATGGCTGCAAACTGGGGATGAATGGCAGCAGGATCAGAGAGGCTGACGATAGGCCCGTCCAGCTGAGTCCATAAAACGGTCAATAACTCATCGTCAACATCATAGGAGTTTGTCGCATCAAGGGCGACGGTCTCCCCTTCGTTTACAACCTGATCAGGGCCGGCATTGGCGACGGGAGGATCATTGACCGGTAGGACAGTGATGGTTACGACCGCACTGTTTGAAACATCTTTGCCATCGCTAACGGAATAGAGGAAAGAATCTTGCCCGGTCACATCAGGATCAGGCATGTAGCGGAATTCACCAGTGGTCATATTAAGCAGTTCCACCAGTCCAGCAGCAGGCGCGCTCAGAATTGTGTAAGTCAAGGTATCGCCGTCGGCATCAATTCCGGCAAGGGTGTCATTGACCGTGCCATCTTCTCCAACCGAGGTCTCGATAGCGGAAGCAAACGGCGCCTGATTGATGATGACGACGGGATCCGTCGCAGAACTGGTTGTTGTGCTGTCAGGTTCCGTTGCGACTGGATCGGTAACTACAGATTCTGTCGCGGCTGGGTCGGTAACTACAGGTTCTGTCGCGGCTGGGTCGGCAACTACAGGTTCTGTTGCAGAAGTATAAACCGCTGTGACCATGAACCCATTTTCCCCTTCGGCCAAGGCCACGGGGCAGGTGATCTCACGCGCAGTGGGGTCAAAAGTTTCACAGAGAGCCACACCATTATGAGAAACCTTGAAAGAGGCAACTAGCTCTTCCGACACAGGTGCGGACCATGACAGGGTGATATTTTTGACCGTATTGGTCACCTGCGGAATGACATCAACCACACAGCTGTCCGTATGCTGCAGACCAGCCAGATCTGTAACAGTCAGCTCAAAAGTCAGGTTCAGGGCGGCTGTCATATCGACAGGCACAGTAAATGAAGGCTGCATGGTGGCCGGGTCGGAGAGATTGACCTGGGTTCCTGCCGTCTGAACCCACAGGACAGAGGCAATACCATCATCCGTATCATAGGACCCGCTTCCATCAAGAGTAACCGTGGCCCCGGCAAAGATGCTCTGGTCTGCTCCCGCGTCAGCCGTGGGCGCAATGTTCATCCACAGGACGTTGATGGCCACCGTGTCCCGGGCCTGCAGACCTCCTTGGTCAGTCACAGTCAGTTCATAGGTAAGGACAGCACCGTCTACTCCCACATCCGGGGTCATTACGGTCGGCTGCACGGTGCCGCTGTCGGAAAGGACTGCGGTTGGGCCGCTTAACTGGGTCCAGGAGTACGATACAATACCATCATCAATATCAGCTGACCCAGCTGCATTCAGGACGGTGTTTTGACCTTCGGAGATCGACTGGTCCGGCCCTGCATCGGCGGCAGGAGGGTCGTTAACAGGCTTGATGGTTATACTGACTGCGGCGGAGGCGGAATCCACGCTCCCGTCATTTGCCAGGTAAGTAAACGCGTCCGTGCCCGAAACATCCTTATCGGGCGTATAATGATACTCCCCGCTCAGAGGATCGGTTAACACGAGCACCCCGGACGTTGGACCGGTCACGATCACATAATTCAATGGATCATTTTCCGGGTCACTTGCACTGAGGAAAGAAGCGACCGTTCCGTCCTCGTCCAGGGTCACTGCCAAGTCCTGGGCGGCAGGTGGGGTATTGACGGGGGAGGGGATCACTTCTCCGCCACCCTCATAAACAGCGGCCACCGTAAAGACGCTGTTTCCCTCAAGCATTGCCGGGCAGGTTATCGCCCGGGCAGCAGGATCAAGCGTTTCACAGAGCAGTAAACCGTCCTGATACAGCTGATAGGCCGAGACAGGATCTCCCGAAGAGGGATGGTCCCAGCTAATGGTTACGTTTTGGGCGGCCCCAGCTGAGCCTACAAGACCAAGCAGGGCGATAAGCAGAAAGAAGATGAGTGTTTTGGGTGAACGGTGAGAAAAAATTGTACCTGACATGTCGGAACCTCCGGACAAAAAATTGAACAATACCGAAGGCTGAAATAACCATTCGGCAACCCCGCCACCGTATCTCCTCACCAGGAGACTTAGGCCGGTAGTTTTGCGTCCTCACTTTTCAGTTGAGTTTGCCTTTATCTTTGACTACCTATTGTCTCTGACTACTTTTACTCTTGACTTCATGTCCCGCAAAGCACATGCCAAAGCATGGGGAGCGTCTGCCCCCCACACCACTCTCAGGCAATCAAATCCCAGACTCTTTTTTCCTCCTCTATAAAAAACTCTTTTTCTGGAAACCGCGAAATTACGGCACCCGGAAAGGCGGGAGCAAGACAAAAAAATCCATCAAAATCCTTACAAGACAAACCTTTCAAAGAAAAATTTGATCTCCTAAGCCCCTGTCTCGGAAGACGAGGGAACGCAGAAAAATATTTAAGAGAGGTAGACATAAAAGTGTAAGAAAATTTAGGGGGGGAAATGACCAGAAGTATGAGAAAAGTTAAATAATCATCGACTATGGAAGTCTAAAAATATTAAGTATTGCTATGGGCCATCACAAAACCCAACATATTGCGATGGGTACACTACTCGAAACAAAAACACTGGTCAAGAAATAAACCAAAAAAACCCCATTTTTTTACCATTTTCTTTTTTAGCCGTTTCTCCGCAGCTAAAAATATTACTGCTGGCGGCGGCGCAAACACACCCAGAGCAGCCTTTTCCAACCAATCCCTTAAATCATGCCAGCCATTATATTCAATGGCAGGCCACCGGTAAAAACCTGGAAAAACTTCGCCAAGCAAGTGAGCTGGTGTCTGTCCATCAATTATTATTTCAGTTCTTGACGTCGAGAGTGATAAAAAAGCACATTTATAGACAGATGCAAACTGAGGACATTTCTTTCTGCGACAGGCGCTCGACTACCAGTCGCCGGTGCACACAACCCAAGCCCACCTGAATCTCCAACTTTCTCCTCCGGTATTGGTCATAAACATTAACCATCTCCTAACCTTTTTTTACCTGTTGATAAACTGTATTTTCCCATCCATCATGGATAGAAAGAAGTTCAAAGTACATTTTGACAAACTACAAGAGCAAGCCCTCTCTACCCCATTTTCTTGTTAGCGGCGCGGCCTGCATCGAGAATGGGCAAGATATTCATGATAGGAGGAAAAAAATGACCGAGTTGCAAATGTACAAAGAGGAGTACATGGAGAGTGAAAAAAAGACCCGAATCCATATTGTCGGCACACTTCAACTCCAGAACGAACTGTTCTCGCAAGCTCTTGCAAACGCGACGGGACTTCCCTGCACCTGTACGTCCCATGAACACCTGCCTTATCTGGTGGAAGAGACCAGCGTTAATAATTGTGTCATTCTTTGGGACTGCGTTGACGCGGAACAGGAAACCATATGGAATAAGATCGACTCAGGTCTTCCCCATGATGACTTCCAGTTCGCCCTCTTTAACGTAAGCCCTGAACAAAAAATTGAAACCCAGGCGGTCAAACGTGGTATCCGGGGAATTTTTTACCGGATGGACTCTCTGTCCGCATACAAGAAAGGAATCCAGGCAATTTTAAAAGGGCAACTCTGGGTCTCCCGGGGGATTCTGGAGAAATGTCTCGCGGAGACCGGAAAGTTCAACGAGGTGCTGGATGGAAAACAGATTCTGCTGACTTTCCGGGAGCGAGAGGTCCTCTTCATGATTGCGGCGGGTCTCAGCAAAGATGATATTGCCTACGATCTCGGCATCAGCCCCCATACCGTCAAGACCCACACCCACAATATCTACCAGAAAATCAATGTGACAAGCCGCATCAAAGCTGCGCTCTGGGCAACACGGAACCTCAAATACCCGAAAAAGGTATACCTGGAAACGAAAGGAAAGGATATTGGCTGACCGACCTCTCTGCCGGTGACACTCGTAGGATTACACATCTCCGGCAGGGCTATTCTGATCTCTTTTGCATTACTGCCAATACGCGGCGGAAAAGCGTAGAACAAAAAGCACAGTCCAACACCAGAAATGTTCTTACACCTTTTGGGGGAAAATAATCTAAGTAGTACACCAAATATACAGCTGAATGGCGATTGATATCACTTGTCAGAATTTGATGTGATACAGGTAAAGGAGGAACAGCAAATGACCACCAAACATCATGTCCTCATCATGAAAAGGGCTCAGGCCTGTGCGACGCTTTTCTTGCGCTTAGCACTACCGCTTACCTTCCTGCTACAGGCAGCCGCATGTGCATCCACCACCGCCGAATATAACGAGAAGCTGACCTCATCACTCACGGAACAGAGGGTAGTCCTACGACCAGGGGACGAAATAGAACTCAAATTCCCCTACTGGCAAGAACTCAATGACACCCAGGTTATCAGACCAGACGGTTTTATCACCCTCCAGCTCATTGATTCGGTCCAGACCAGGGGCCTTACTCCTGAGGAACTGGACGAGAAACTGACTAAGCTCTATGAATCGAAAATCAAGGACCCGGTCATTTCCGTAGTGGTCCGCTCTCTGGTTGACCAGAGGATCTATGTCGGCGGTGAAGTCAATAAACCCGGCCTCCTGACCCTTCAGGGAGAAGTTGATGTCCTCCAGGCAGTAATCAACGCGGGCGGCTTTAAAGAAACGGCCAAAACTGGCCATGTCATCGTCATCCGCAAGGACAAAGAGGGCAAGGCCATCCCATATGACGCCAATCTCTCCAGGGCCATATACGACGCAGACATGAAAGAGACTTTTCTCCTGCAGCCCAATGACGTGGTTTATGTTCCCAAAACCGCTATCGCCAACATGAACAAGTTTGTGCAGCAGTATATCGCTGATCTGTTCCTGTTCAACGGCTGGGGGGTGGGTTTACACTATGACCTGGACGACGCCACCAGAATAAACATAAATTGACAATCGCCGGCAGGCTTTCTTTTAAACTTAGTGCAAGAAAGAGGAAATGAATATGCAGGCACAAGGCCCTCAATATTTTCCGGCTCCACATGTCACGGCAGCGAACAGTTCGCTGCGGGATATTCTCATTGTTCTGTTCCGTCGAAAAAAAGAGTTTCTCCTCTTCTCCGGGGCCATCTTTCTGAGCGTGCTCTTCTTCACGCACCTCTCCCCCGAAATCTACCAATCGGAAGCAAAGGTGCTCATCAGGGTAGGCCGCGAGAGCCTTTCCCTTGACCCCACCATTGACGGACCGACCATACCGCTTTCCCAAAGCAGGGAGAGCGAAGTCAATTCCGAGTTGGCAATAATCAAAAGCAGACTCCTGGCGGAACAGGTTGTCGACAGCATCACGCCGGCAGCCTTTCTGGCTGGAGGAGAGCCTGAGTCAGACAGCGACGCAAGCCCAAACTTTCTCCGCACAGCGGTAGCCATCGTTAAGAAAGCCTTAAAGAGCGGGGGTTACATTTCCGGAAAAGACGAGGACCAACTTTTTGATCCCCTGAGGGAAAAAGCGATCGCCAAAATGATCAACAACCTCAAGGTGGCAGCGGGACAGAAGAGCAACGTCATCATAGTCTCTTTCGAGGCCCCGACCCCACAGTTTGGCCGGGAAGTGCTCAACACCTTTCTGACTCTCTATCAGGACCACCACATCCAGGTTCACAGCGCCCATGCCCCGCCCCAGTTTTTCCAGGATCAGGTCGACAACCTTTTCGTGAAACTGCAGGAAAAAGAGAATGCTCTTGAAACGTTCCGGACCACCCACAACATCGCGTCTATCGCTATCCAAAAGGAAACGCTCTTTGCCCAGATCAGCCGGGTCAAGAGCGAAATCGCAGAAATAAACAGCCAGATAGCCGCCTCCAAGGCCCACAATGACTCCCTGGAGCAAGGACTACAGAGCCGGTCCCGGGAAGTTGAACTGGGACGGGTTGCCGGCAAAAAGAGCAGTACCTCCGATACAATTGAAGCACGCCTGTTTGATTTCCGCATAAAAGAGGCGGATCTCTCAGCCCGCTACCCGGACAACCACAGAGAGCTCATGGAAGTGCGCGAACAGATCAGATTGGCGGAGTCGGCACTGAGCAGCGAAAAACAGAGCGATGAAGTCAGAACCGGAATTGACCCGACCTACCAGGCAATGCAGCTCGCCCTGGAGACGGGGCGCGCCCAGCTCCAGGCCCAAATCGCCCGCCGGAAAAAGCTTGAGGAAGGCCTCAAGACCCCGAAAACGGAACTTGCCGCCCTGATCAAGAACGAGCCGACCGAAGCGAGAATGAATCGTGATGTCAGCCTGCTGGAAGAGGAATATCTGCGGTACCGCCAGGACGTGCAGCGCACCAATATCTCCAGAGCCCTGGATCTCGGCAAGATATCCAACCTGAGCATCATTCAGCCGCCAACCATGCCTCTGAAACCGATAAAACCGAAAAAGGCCCTCAACCTCGGTCTCGGCTTTTTCCTGGCCCTCTTTGGCGGAATCACCCTTGCATTTTTTCTTGAGTATCACGATGACTCGCTGAAAACAAACGAGGACGTGGCAAAACATCTTGGTCTTCCCGTGCTGGCCTCAGTCCCCTTTGAGGAGTCCCGCCTATGTATGTAAACTTTTACAATATGAAAAAAGCCCCTTTCCACATCACGCCGGACCCGGAGTTTCTCTATCTGAGTCCGAGCCATAAAGAGGCATTAGGGGCAATCATATACTGCATCGAAAAGAGAAAGGGCTTTGTCTCCGTTTTTGGCGAGGTGGGGACCGGCAAAACCACCATTGTCCGGTCGTATCTGGCCAAAAGTGACAGAAACAGAATAAAGCCGATCTATTTGTTCAACCCATCCGTAACGTTTGCGGAACTCCTGAAGACTGTTTTTCAGGAACTGGGGGTAGAACCGCATAATGACAGTGTATACGACATGGTGCGGCAGTTGCACACACTTCTGATCAAGCAGTACAGACAAGGCCGTAACATCGTGCTGATCATTGACGAAGCACAGAACATGCCGGTCGCCACTTTTGAACAGTTGCGTATTTTATCGAACCTGGAGACACCAAAGGCAAAGCTTCTGCAGATCATTCTGGTCGGCCAGCCTGAGCTAGCCGAAAAGCTGGCCGGAAAAGAACTGAGGCAGCTCAATCAGCGCCTTGCCATTCGAGCAACATTATTACCCCTTTCAGCCAAGGAAAGTCTAGATTACGTCCTCTTTCGCCTGTCAAAAGTCACACCATCGCCCCGCGACATTTTCACCACTGGAGCGCTCAAAAAAATCATAAAAGCGGCACAAGGGTTACCACGAATGCTCAACATCCTGTGCGACAATGCGCTCATTGCGGGATTTGGCTACAAGGAAAAACGGATCACCGGCTCAATTGTCAAGCAGGTCATCGCTGATTTTGAAGGGAAAGGCCGCACGTCGTTTCTCACCTGGAAGTATGCCTCCCTATTTGGGGCTTTTCTGCTTTCTGTAACTGCCTTGCACGAGATGCATGCATTCCTTCCCTCTACCCAATACAGTTTAGGTCTAATTGAACAACGACCTGCAACCAGCAGGCTGGCCCAGATTGAAACAAAAGCCTTGCGGGAGCAATTGCTTCCTGCCCCAGAGATAGACCGTTCGGAAAACGTGGTAGAGATATCGTCTGTGCCAGAGAAGGACCATGATAACTTCGTCGTCTCCCCCCACTCCCCGATAGAGATTAAACCCGGATCAATAACACGAACAGTCAAAAGAGGAGAATATCTCTCCCAGATTTGCCTTGACATGTACGGTTTTGTCAATGGCCAGATCATTCAAGCAGTCAAGGAGAAAAACCCCCGCATCTTTGATGCCGATCTAATCTTTATCGGTGACACGATTTTTTTCCCCGAACTCTTAATAGCAGGAAGAAGACAGACGGATTCCTAAGGAAGGTAACAACGATGACCAAAATTTTTGAAGCATTAGAGTCTGCTGGCCTTGAACAGTACAACCTGCGAAAAACAGAGGAAAGGGTTGTGCCCGTTGTGCCCTATCAGCAACGGGCTGCATTAACCCCGGCACGGTACGCCGAAACAACTGTCACGCCTTCTACAGGGAAAGACGTAAGCACCGCAAGCAGCCTCTATCAGAGTATGGTTATGCTTCTTCCCGACAGGGAGAGCAGAATTGTGCAGTTCCAGGGAACCCAGCAAGGAGAAGGAACAAGCACTCTGGTACGTGAACTTGCCTGTCTTGCCGCCATAAAACTGAAAAAAAAGGTTCTGCTGCTGGACATGAACCAGATGACGCCGAACCAATGCAGTTTCTTTCATGTCCAGTCCGAGTTGCCCCCGCTTGACGTATCACACCAGGCAAGACTGACAAAGAAGGACTTTGCCAGAATTGACAAATCATCCCTCTATGTAACTCAACTGCCCGCCCGCGGCATTCCGGCCAGCATCATTTGCGAAATGCCCCAGATCGGTCCGCTGCTTGATGGTCTCAAAGAGGAATTTGAACTGGTCCTTATCGACTCGCCAGCAGCAATCAGCTGCTCCGAATATCTTCTGCTCTCCCCGAAAGTTGATGGGGTTGTTCTGGTGGTGCAGGCGGAGAAGACCCGCTGGCAGACGGTGGACAAGGTAAAAGAGCGCATTTTGGCCCAGGATGGCAACATTCTGGGGGTTGTTCTAAATAAACGACGCTATCCGATACCCAACTTCATATACAAAAGGATCTAAGAACGGAGGCCGCGTATGTCTCTCTCCAGCATGTTCAAATGGTTTTATGCACCTGCAGCGCACGGACAAGAGAAGCGTACCGACAACATTTGCGGAGAAAAAGAATTTCTGCGCGTACTGGCACGGGAACGCGCCCGGGCAGAACGGAGCGCCCACCAGTTTTCCCTGATCGTCTTTGAAACCAGGTGCGGGAAACAGAGCAGCAATGTCCAAACCCATCTTCTGGATGAGTTGTGCTCACGCATGCGGACAACGGACGAAGCCGGGTGGCTCCGGCAAAACCGGATCGGGGCCATCCTGCACAATGCCACTGCCCATAACGCCTGGAGTTTCGCCAAAGACATCCAGATGTCTTTGCTTTCCGACGACACCCAACTTCTCTGCAAAGTATACAGTTACCCGCCGCCGCAAAAAAACGATACCAAGAGTGATGGGAAAGCACCTGAAAAACAGGTGGCGGAGGCCAACGCTGGGCAGCAGTTCAACCGCGACTGTTCCATAGAAGAGTTGCAGCCGCACTACACCAAAAAAATAACCCGAAAGAAACGGTGCCTTGATCTTTTTGGCTCGCTGCTTGGCCTGATCATCCTTTCCCCGCTCTTTATGATTTTATGGTGTGTGATCAAATCTGTCTCTCCGGGGCCGGCCATTTACAGGCAGACCAGAATCGGATTGGGAGGGAGACCATTTACCTTCCTGAAGTTCCGAACCATGGCAATCGACGCCGACACTACCGATCATCGCAAGTATCTGTCCTCCTTGATCCAAGGGGAAGAAGGTCAGCAGAACTGCTCCCAGGCCATGATCAAGCTCGATGACAACAACTGCAACATAATATTATTCGGGAAATTGATTCGAAAAACCTATCTCGATGAGCTTCCCCAGTTGTTTAACGTGCTGCTGGGCGACATGAGTCTCATCGGCCCGCGGCCACCGATACCGTACGAAGTTGAAGAATACCAGCTCTGGCACACTAACCGTTTTGATACGACACCAGGAATGACCGGTCTGTGGCAGGTCAGCGGCAAAAACAGGCTTACTTTCGACCAGATGGTCCGATTGGACATCCAGTACATCCGCAAGCAGTCCTTCTGGATGGACCTCAAAATCTTGCTCATGACCCCCATGGTCATAGCATCAGAACTCAAAAGAAGTCTGAACAAGATAGAACAACTAGGGATCGGGGCGAAAGAAATAAAGCTCTAGTCGAGGATGATACAAACCTAAACCAGACGGATTTTTCCAGAAGACATTGTCTGGAAACGGCCACAAATTTTGGAATAGATTGTCGCAAACAAAGGGGAGCTTAAAAATATGACGGCACAAAAGATCAATATCGCTGTTGCAGGTTGCGGCTACTGGGGACCGAATATTATCCGCAGCTTTCATTCTCTGCCAAATTGTCATGTAAAAACGGTCTGCGACATGGCAACAGAACGCCTAACCCACATCGGAAAACTATACCCGGGAACCAAAACAACATGCAGCTATGAAGAGTTATTGAAAGACAAGGACTTAGATGCCATCGCCATCGCCACACCGGTACGTTTTCACTATAAAATGGCCAAGGAAAGCCTGTTGGCCGGCAAACACACCTTCGTGGAAAAACCGATGGCCACAAGTGCAAAAGAGTGCGAAGAACTCATCCGGATTGCCAGAGAAAAGAAACTATCCCTCATGGTCGGCCATACCTTCGTCTACTCCGCGTCAGTCATGAAGATCAAGGAGATCGTAGAAGCCAGAGACCTTGGCGACGTTCTCTACATCAGCTCCCGCCGTTGCAACCTCGGCCTCTATCAGACGGACATCAATGTTGCCTGGGACCTGGCCCCCCACGACATCTCCATTATCCTCTACATCCTCAATCAGATGCCGATAAGTGTCAACTGCCAGGGCAAGGCCCATGTGAACAAAAAAATTGAAGATGTCACCAACATGACTTTGAACTACAGCAACGGCGGCTTCGCCACCATTCAAAGCAGCTGGCTTGACCCCAACAAGGTCAGGGAGATGACCTTTGTGGGCAGCAAGAGAATGCTTGTCTACAACGATCTCGAAGCCATGGAAAAAATAAAAATATATGACAAACGGGTCGAAACGCCGCCCCATTATGACACCTTTGCGGATTTCCAGTACTCCTATCACTACGGTGATTCATACTGCCCTTATGTCAAACAGAAAGAACCCCTGCTCGTGGAAACAGCACACTTCCTCGACTGCATAAGCAACGGCCACAAACCTTGTTCCTCGGGGAAAGAGGCCTTGGATGTTATTCAAATTCTCGAAGCTGCGTCCAAATCCCTTAAAAACGGGGGGGGGCAGATTTCTGTCGCTTCCTAGAGACACGATACCATGCAAATAATATCATCTGATGTCCGCCTCGGCCATGACGTGAAAATCTCTGAGTTTGTCAATCTGTACGGCTGTGTGGTCGGCGACAAGACCAAAATCGGCCCATTTGTTGAGATTCAAAAAGGGGCGCGCATAGGCGCATCCTGCAAAATTTCGAGCCACACCTTTATTTGTGAAGGTGTGGCAATTGAAGACCGGGTCTGCGTCGGCCACAGCGTCACTTTCATTAACGACAAATACCCCCGTGCGACCACCAGGGATGGCCAGCTGCAAACAGAAGCCGACTGGGTCTGCGAGACCATTCAGGTACAACAGGGGGCCTCCATCGGTTCCGGGGCGGTCCTGCTGGGAGGGATTACCATAGGAGAAAACGCGATCGTCGGCGCGGGCAGCGTTGTCACAAAAGATGTGCCGAAAAACACTATTGTGGCCGGCAATCCAGCTCGAATTTTACAACAGGCAAAGGACAATGACGATGAAAGTACCTCTTCTTGATCTGAAACACCAATACGAAATCATCCAAAAGGAAGCCCTCGCTGCGATTGCCAAAGTGCTGGACTCAACATCATTTGCAGGCGGCCCCTTTGTGGAACAGTTTGAAAAACATTTCGCCGAGTTTTGTCAATGCCGGTATGCCGTCGGGGTCGGCAGCGGCACCGACGCCCTCTGGATCGCCCTGCGTGGGCTTGGGGTCGGAAAGGGAGATGAGGTTATTACCGTGCCAAACTCCTTTATTGCCACCGCAGAGGCAATCAGCCAATGCGGGGCCGTCCCCGTTTTCGTGGACATCGATGAAAAAACATACACCTTGAACCCGGCCCTGCTGGAAGCCGCCATCACCTCTCGAACCAAGGCAATCATCCCGGTCCACCTGTATGGTCAGATGGCCGATATGGATCCCATTATGAGCATTGCCGCAAAGCACGGCCTGCAGGTTATAGAAGATGCAGCCCAGGCGCATGGGGCCGAATATAAAGGCCGGAGGGCCGGGTCCCTGGGCCGGGCCGGGTGCTTCAGCTTCTATCCCGGTAAAAATCTCGGGGCATACGGCGAGGCCGGGGCGGTAGTCACCAACGATGAGAAACTGGCCGAACAGATGCGAATCTTTCGCGACCACGGCCAGCAACACAAATACCATCACACCGTCATCGGCTGGAATTCCCGCATGGACGGCATCCAGGGGGCCATTCTGGATGTCAAACTGAAACATCTGCCGCTCTGGAATGAGGCGCGCCGAAAAAATGCCGAACTCTACACTACTCTGCTCGCGGATATGAAGGGGGCGGTCCTGCCCCATGAAGCGGAATATGCCAGACATGTCTATCACATCTACCCGGTCCGCCTGAAAAACCGGGACCAGGTCCTCTCCCAATTAGCTGAAAAGAGCATCTCCTGCGGAATCCATTATCCGGTGCCCATCCATTTGCAACAAGCATATTCCGGTATGGGCCAGGACAAAGGGCTATTTCCAGTGACGGAAAAATATGCCCGAGAGCAGCTCTCACTCCCTATGTTCCCGGAGTTGACCGAGCAACAGATCAGCTACGTGGTAGAGGAGATGAAACAAGTTATCAAATAACCGGACGGCAATAGAAGGCAATAACGGCCATGCAGGCCGCAACCAAAAGAGAGACAAAATAGTAGACCCCATGCCAAACCAGGTACAGATCATAAACCCCGGCGACTCGCCCCGGTGGGACCAGCAGATGCTCGCCACCGGCAAGGCCTCTTTTTTTCATTCAGCCGCATGGGTAGCCACGCTTTCAGAAACATACGGGTATGCGCCTTGTTACTTCGTATTAAGAACAGATGACAATAAGGTAAGAGCACTGGTGCCGCTGATGGAAGTACAGAGTTTCATTACCGGCAAGCGAGGAGTCTCCCTCCCCTTTTCAGACTACTGCGAACCTATCTGGGAGACAGCTGAAGATGCAGCCCAGCTCCTGACCTGCATCCTCAGCTATGGCAAAAAGCAGGGGTGGAAATACCTGGAGCTGCGGTCGGGCAAAAGAATGCCTGCCGGCCAGCCTGCGTCAAACACATTTTTGGGCCATACCCTGAATCTTTCCCTCGGAGAGAACGAGCTCTTTGCCTCTTTCCGGGAGAGCACCAGAAGAAATATAAAAAAAGCCGCGGCCTCCGAGGTCGTCTGCAAGACCAGCAAGAGCCTTCAAGCCATAGAGCAATTTTATGCCTTAAACTGTTTAACCAGAAAACGGCATGGTATTCCACCCCAACCCTTTTCCTTCTTCAAGAACGTCTATAAACACATCATTTCCCAGGACAAAGGCGTCGTTGTCCTGGCCTCACACAAAAACAAAGTCATCGCCGGGGCTGTCTACCTTCATTTCGGCAGGCAGGCAATGTACAAATATGGTGCCTCAAACGGTGATTACCAGCAACTGCGGGCCAATTATCTGGTCATGTGGCAGGCAATCCAGCTCTATTGCCAAAAAGGGTTTGAATCCCTGGACATGGGAAGAACGGACCCGAAAAACAAAGGGTTGAACCAGTTTAAAAACGGCTGGAGCCCCCGAACCCAAGAGCTGGTTTATTATAAATATTCGCTCAAAAAACCTCTTCCCCGCCAGGAGGAAAAGAACTTTCCATCCCTGAGAGAAAGGACTATGCAGCATCTGCCTGTTCCGCTCCTAAGGATGATTGGCGCCGTCGCATACAGGCATGTTGCATAAAACAGAGGTAAATAATCATGGCCGTCCATACCCTCTACTACAATCTCAAAAAGTATATTCCCCGAACAATGCAGCTCTTTCTGCGCCGGCAGGCGGTGCTAGGCCAACGGCACTTGTGTGGCAAGGTCTGGCCCATTGATGAATCGGCCAAAACCAAACCAGCTTTCTGGCAAGGTTGGCCGGAACAGAAAAAATTCGCCCTGATCTTGACCCACGACGTGGATACGGCAAAAGGGGTTGAAAACTGCAAAGAGCTTATGACACTGGAGTTACTAATGGGGTTCCGCTCCTCTTTCAATTTTGTACCGGAACGCTACACCGTTCCAGCACAGCTTCGGCATAAACTGACCTCCAACGGTTTTGAGGTCGGCGTGCACGGTCTAAACCATGACGGCATGCTGTATCGCTCCAGAGAAATATTCCGGGCCCGGGCCAGGCGCATCAACCAATACATTGGAGAGTGGCAGGCGGCAGGCTTTCGTTCGCCATCGATGCACCATGAACTCGACTGGATCCATGATTTGAACATCGAGTACGATGCCTCCACCTTCGACACAGATCCCTTTGAGCCGCAATCCACCGGGGTCCGCACCATATTTCCCTTCTGGGTCCGGAACGGTTCACCAGAGAATGGCTATGTTGAATTGCCCTACACCCTGCCTCAGGATTTCACTCTCTTCGTGCTCATGGGCCAGAAAAATGTCGAAATATGGCAGAAAAAGCTGGACTGGATCGTGGCCAATCGCGGGATGGTCTTGCTGAATGTGCATCCGGATTATATGAATTTCTCCAAGGAAAAGAACGTGCTGGAAGAGTATCCAGCACGGTACTACCAACAGTTTCTCGAATACATCAAGGAACGATACGAAGGAGATTACTGGCATGTTCTACCAAAGGATATAGCCAAATTGTTCAAACCCAAAAAGGTCAAAGGACCAAGAGCGTCTCTGGAAAACAGCTGGGGTAGACCCTGTCAAATGTGAAGGAGGGAGGGAAATATGTTCAGTAAAAATGAGAAACTCATGCTCCGGCAACAAAAAAGGGACCAACTGCTTCACAGCTTAAACAATGGTCCAAATTTAGAACCGCCAGCACTTGGACATCTTAAAACGGCCGACTACGTCCGGTGTGGTCATATCTCACAAGAATTGTGAGATTCCTGTTGCAAGTTTGCCTTTGTGCCAAAGCCATGGGCAAGAATATGAGGTAATAGGTTTGAATGGCCTCGCTAATCTAACCAATAGCAAATTACACGTTATTATTTATCGAATGGGTGCGCACATGAATATATTCAAAAACAAAAAATCAACCCAGGAGCCTGAGCATATTCTCTTTAAGAAAGTGAAGATAAGCAATATCAATTTCACTGAAGCTTACACAACGATAAAAAACAATATTGCCGCCAAAGGTTACGTCTGCCTGACAGATGTTGGAGTTACTATTATGGCGACCAAGGATGAAGAGCTAAGGCGGGCCATTGGAAAATCGCTCATAAGTATTCCTGATGGCATGCCGCTGGCATGGTATGCCAAGCTATTGGGATGCAAAAAAGTTGAAAGAATTGCGGGGGGCGAGCTGTTAAAGCGCTTATTAGAGGAAAACAACGATCTTACCCATTTTCTCCTTGGTGACACAGATCAGACCATTACACGGGTTATTCAGAAAGCGAAGAATGCCAACAAAAAAATCAGGATAACCGGCTACAGTCCACCGTTCAGAAAAAATTTCACCCCAGAAGATACCAGGCAGATTTTCGATAAAATAAATAAAGCCGCCCCTGACATAATATGGGTCAGTTTTGGTGGCGGCAAGCAGGATAAATGGATGAACCTGAACATGGATCTGCTTGATCGAGGAGTCATGATCGGGGTCGGGGCGGCGTTTCGATTCTACATCGGCGGACTTAAGATCCCGCCCCAGATAATCCAGAATCTCGGTTTGCAATGGTTCTATAGAATGATGGGGGATCCAATAAGGTGGTTAAAACGACCATTCCCTCTGCGTCTTAAATTTTTAATGCATTTTCCAGTAGAAGTCATATACAACCGGCGTCTCAAATAAATATACAGGAGCTTAAGGTCGGAAAAGAATCGGTATCGTTATGCGAAAAAAGGCTAGTTCATAAACTCTAAGGTCTACACCTTGTTCTTGAATAAAGTTCCAACAAAATACGGCGGAAATAAGCCTTTCCGTTGATAGACATGATGATTCTTTTTATGTGAGCATGTCTTATATGAGTCTTTTGTGAATGAGGTTGGCTAACCCAAACGACTGCTTTCAACATTACTGATAAAAATTATAACAATGACGTTTTAACCACGAAACAGTGGAGAGAGGGGTACATTGTGAAGATTTATATCGAAACAGATGGATGTTCACGAAGAATTAACGAGTTAACTTCTTTACACAAGTACTTTGAAGCTAATAATCACACCTTTGTAACTCGTCCCGAAAAGGCTGACTTTATTATTGTGGGCACATGCGCCTTTAAGAAAAAGGAGGAATCCGATTCCATTAAACGTGTCAGGTTTTTGAAAAGAATTAAGGCTAAACTCTTAGTTTATGGCTGCTTACCAGACATAGCCCCCACAAGATTTCATGAAGAGTTTAATGGTCTTGATTTCTTGGCCCCTAAGGATATTGAACGAATTGATTCATATTTTGAAGATAGTTTGATTAAATTTCAAGATATTCAAAACCAAAATATTATTCCTGAAAGCATGAAATCAAACTCCCTTCAATCCGCTATCGGAAAATTTAAAGAAGAGTTTGAATTCTCTAACAAATTCCTGGTAAAGGCGAAGGATTATGCGGGTAAAAAAATAAAGAGTTCCCTGAAGAGAAACGAAGAGAATTTTTATTTATTTATATGCAGAGGATGCCTTGGGAAATGTACCTACTGCGCTATAAAACGTGCAATTGGACCGCTAAAAAGCACTGATATTGGTGAAATTGTAGATCAATTTAATGAAGGAATTACTTTAGGGCACAAAACATTTACGATTCTTGGTGACGATGTGGGCGCCTACGGCAGGGAGCGGAATGACACGTTTCCCAATCTTTTGAGCCGTTTACTAGAGGAGTCAAATGGCCATAACAAATCATTAAAACCGCATAAAAATGGCATGATCGGTTTTCATATCGAAGAAATTCATCCGAAGTGGATGACACTCTATAAAAGGGAATTACACGAACTTATTTCTACACAAAGAATTAAAAGTATCCTCTGCCCCATTCAATCAGGAAACAACAGGATTCTGGAATTAATGAAAAGGGAACATGACGCTGAAAGTATTTTTGAGGTTATGTCCAAAATTCGCTCCTCGCACCCTCAAATTAAACTTAGGACTCAGATTATTGTTGGCTTTCCTTCCGAAACGGAAAATGAGTTCTATGACACTTTGCACCAGGTTAACAATAATCTATTCGATGAGGTGACGGTTTTTCCATATGACCCTAAAGAAAAAACTCCAGCGAATTATATAGAGCCACACCTTGCAGACCAAGTGATATCCGAACGGGTTAATAAAGCCTTGAAATT
This sequence comes from Thermodesulfobacteriota bacterium, assembly GCA_039714535.1. Lineage (GTDB taxonomy): Bacteria > Desulfobacterota > Desulfobulbia > Desulfobulbales > JAGXFP01 > JAGXFP01. Next base: position 36,252 of record JBDLJC010000004.1, read on the forward strand.
TTTTAAGACCCATAAAATCAGTGCACATTTAAGCTGCCAGAACTAAGCAAAAGGACGAAACTTACAAAGATTACAAGTTGCGCATAACACCATTCAAGCTCCATGTTGATATAGTGAGCGGGGTATATTGTCTCATGTCAATCAAAGAAAATATAAATAACCAGTTTGAGCACAAAGAAGGTATTGCTGCTTACTTTTCAACGCAGAAAGATGCCTGGCGGAAAAATTATGAATCGGATGTTTCCGGCAAAGTTAGCCTTTATAAAAGAGACATAATCAATAGAAAAAACACGGTACTGCATCTGCTCGATAAATATACTTATAAGGATTCTCTGGATATCCTAGATATCGGGTGCGGTGCCGGGATTCTAATGGAAGACATGTTGCAGAGAGGCCACAATGTTGTTGGTTCTGACATATCTGAAGAAATGATAGAGGAAGCCAAAAAGAATACGGCTGCTTTTTCCTCCGATAGAAAAAAAATTATGCCGGGAGATCTTGAGAATATTTCTTTTGGGAATAATACCTTTGATTTCGTCACTTGCGTTGGTGTGTTGGAGTACCAAAAGAGCGACAAAACAAGTATTTGCGAAATAAGCAGAGTCCTTAACAATGGAGGTTTTGCTATTGTTACCGTCCCCAACCTATTAAGATTTAAAAATATTCTTGATCCGTATTACTACATTAAGCTAATTCCCAGGATTCTCAGGAAGACACGCTGGAGGGCCAAACCCAAGCATTCTGATCTGGTTAAGTCGTTTGAACACAATGAATATTTCACCAATAGAAAATTTTATTATGGACAGCTCAATCAGCTTTTTCGTTCATATAACCTGGAGATAGTTGATTACGTGAGCATTGGCTACAGTCCACTATTAACGATATGGCGCAAAAGTATTCTGCCCAAGGCAATGGCCATCAAGGTTGGTAATTACCTGGAGAATAAATCTTCCTCTCAGCGTTCTTTCTTAAAATGGGTTCCTAACAGGTGGGTAATTTGCTTGAAAAAGACAACCGGTTGATGCCGGCAATTATACTTACAAGTCATACGATGGGGCTTGGGGTTATACGCTCTCTTGGAATCATGGGCGTACCTCTGTATGTCTTCTATTATGACAAGATAGACATGGGATATGTATCGAAATATGTAAAGGAAGCTATCCATTGCCCTCACCCGGAAAAGAATGAGAGTGAGTTTATAAAAGTTATTGTTGAATATGCGGAACAGTTGACGGGATCTCTGTTAATACCTGCTGATGATGCAACATTGTCGGTAGTTTCAAAAAACAAACCTACATTCGAAAAACATTATAAAGTTGCATGTCCTGGTTGGGAAACAACCATCAAGTATATTGACAAAAAATACACATATGAGCTTGCCGATAAAATTGGAGTGCCATGCCCAAGAACCATTGTTCCCCAAAACATTGACGAAGTACATAGTTACTCAAGAGATATTCAATACCCCTGTATTGTTAAACCTTGTGAAAGCCATAAATACTATGAGGTTTTCAAGAAAAAAATGACGATTGTTCATAATCAGGAAGAAATGGTCAGCGCTTATCAGGAAGCGACGCATGAAGGGATTGAAGTTATGATCCAGGAATATATTCCTGGCGGTGATTCAAACGGGGTTAATTACAATTCACATATACATGAAGAAAAAACAGTAGTTGATTTTACGGCTGAAAAAGTTCGCTACTCTCCACCTGGGATCGGAGTACCACGTGTGGTTGTCTCAAAATATATACCTGAGGTCATTGATTCAGGCCGCAAGATTCTCAGAGCTATGGGCTACCATGGTTATTCTTGTACTGAATTTAAAAAGGATCCCCGGGACGGTATTTATAAATTAATGGAGATAAATGGACGTCATAATCGCTCGACTCTTCTTGCCGTCCGGTGCGGGATTAACTTTCCCTGGATTGAATATGCTCATTTCTTCGATAAGGAGATTAAATTTAACCATGACTGCAAGGATGGTATTTATTGGGTAGACGAGCTTCGGGACATTATTCACAGTATCAAATATTTCAAGGAAGAACGTTATAGTTTCAAACAGTACATTCGTCCATATATAAACCCCAATATATTTGCCATATTGGATGTAAAAGATATGAGACCTTTTTTTAAAAGAATATGCGATTTAATTAAGATGGCAGTGAGTGTTGTTGCCCTCCGATCATCAAATATTAAGGAGTGAAGTCATGAGAACTGATGCTATAGCGTTGGAGGAAAAGAGACTTGAAGAAGTGTCGACAGTCGACGATTACCAAGCTTTTCATGAGCGGCACCGCATTTTCCCTGAAATATTTGAGAATAGAAACCATAACAACATTTTAGACACATCTGCAGGGGTGGGCGTCCTAGGCAACAGAATAAAGCAAGCTTATGACGCAGAACTCTTATGCAATGATATCTGTCCAAAATGTTTAAAAACAATGGAAAAGAGCGGTCTTAGCACACTATCATTTGATATAGATGATAAGGATAAACCGTTCCCTCTTGAAGACAAAAGTTTTGATGCCGTAATATCCTTGGCCACCATAGAGCATGTGATTCAGATTGATAATTACATGGAACAAATACACCGTATATTAAAAGATGACGGATATTTATACATATCCGCACCGAACTATAACGGTCTAGCGTACTTAATTCCCATGTTGTTAACAGGGAAGACCTTTCATGATCCATTATCCGAACCGGACAGATATGAATTTTATGCTCATGTCCGCTATTTTACACATCGGACACTTCTTGATTATGTCACTACATTCGGGTTTTCTCCCGAAGCAGTTTACCTTGCCCTACCCCAGGATAGTTCCCGTTATAAGAAATTAAAGGGAAAATCGAAAGTTAAAGCAGCAATGTTCAGACACAGCATGAGACTGCTATATAGCGTTTCTCCAAGATGGGCGTCAGAACCGGTAATTTGTTTTAAAAAAGCCTCTGTATCATCAAGTGGCAAGCCCAGGAATATTATTCTGTAACGACACGAGATATCGCTAAAAGCAATATAAATTCCGCCATCTAGTATACATATGAAATAAAGTCTGCATTCCTCGATAACCTAAGTAACGCTCTGCTAAATACTGTAGGTAAAAAGGAGGACAAATGATTACTCCAATAATCCTTGCTGGGGGTTCCGGAACGCGCCTTTGGCCGCTTTCCCGGAAACTTTATCCAAAGCAGCTTTTGCCACTTCTGGGTGATCAATCACTTCTGCAGCAAACTATTAGCCGGCTGGCGAATTTTGAAGGCATTGATGCGCCACTTGTTATCTGCAATGATGAACATAGGTTCCTGGTGGCAGAACAGTTGCGTAATGTGTCGATAACACCTTCAGCAATTCTGCTTGAACCACTCGGTCGCAACACCGCGCCAGCCACTGCTGTGGCGGCAATTCATGCACTTTCCTCCAAGGATGCCCCGCTCCTTCTAGTCCTGCCGGCTGACCACCTTATTAGGAACACCGAGGCCTTTCGCGGTGCGGTTCTCTCCGGGGTGTCAGCCGCCAAAGAGGGTAAACTAGTCACCTTTGGCATCATACCGGATAAGGCTGAAACAGGATATGGCTATATAAAACAGGGAGAGATTGCAAGAAACCTTTCGGATGGGGAGTCCGAGTGTTTTATTGTTGAGAACTTTATTGAAAAGCCGAATCTGAACCTGGCCATGGAATATGTCGAAAATGGCAATTATCTCTGGAATTCCGGCATGTTCCTCTTTCGCGCCGACTCTTTTCTGGAAGAACTGCAACAGTTCGCTCCGAAAATGGTGAAATTGTGCCACAAAGCCCATGCGACCTTAACCAGCGATCTTGATTTTCAAAGATTGGACAAAGAGGCATTTACCGCCTGCCCAGCTGATTCCATCGACTACGCAGTCATGGAAAAGACCGGTAAAGCAGTGGTTGTGCCAGTGGCCCCTGGCTGGAGCGACATAGGTTCCTGGTCAGCATTATGGGAAGTTGGTGACAAGGACCCTGAAAATAACGTCACCCAGGGCGATGTCCTTACCCATGACACCCATAATTCGTATCTCTATGCTCATCACCGACTGCTGACTACCGTGGGAGTAAAAGACCATGTGGTAATTGAAACTGCTGACGCCGTGCTGGTCGCCCATAAAAACCAGGTTCAAGATGTAAAAAAAATTGTCACACAGCTAATCGCCGAAAAAAGAACTGAGGCCGACCTCCACAGCCAGGTATTTCGCCCTTGGGGATCGTATGAAAGCATTACGACCGGTGATCGCTTCCAGGTCAAGAGGATTATAGTCAAACCAAATGCCATTCTTTCCCTGCAGAAGCATCACCATCGCGCAGAACATTGGATCGTGGTAAAGGGGACTGCGAAAATAACCCGCAACAAAGAAACATTTATACTAAGTGAAAACGAATCTACTTTTATCCCGCTCGGCATCCAACATCGTCTCGAGAACCCCGGTGTTATTCCCTTGGAGCTGATTGAGGTACAGAGTGGCTCCTATCTGGGCGAGGACGATATTGTTCGTTTTACTGACAATTATGGTCGCGCAAACTAATTACCAGATAAAACCCCACTGACTCCAGCTGCTAGTGTGCGGTCCACTTCATCCCAATACTCCAAAACAATTAATTCGTAATTCATAAAGCTAATCATCGTCTTTTGAAAGTAGATCAACGAATACGACAAAAATAATCCTTTTAGTTGATTGACCTGGCTATTCGTTTTTGAAAAAATATACACAAGATTTACTTTTGCATGCCGTTGGCGGGCAAAATGATCGTTTTCTCTTGAAATCAAAATCAGAAGGAAATGTATAAGATGATAACAGGACATAATATCATATGTTTTGGTTCCTCCTCCTGGCAATATCCAGGTTTACAGCAAACAACCATGAGATTACTGGCGGACCAAAATAGAATCTTATATATCAACGCCCTCGGCAGCCGCAATATTTCTTTGAAATTATCTCAGTGCAGCTTTTATTTAAGAAGAATTCAAAGACAGTTCCAACAAAATCAAACCATGTCAGAAAAAACCGTGGTTTGCAATCCCCTGATCATCCCTTTTGTCTACCACTCTCTAACAACCAAATTTAACCGTTTACTACTCCGTGCTCAATTTCACCGTTTGCTGCCCAAGATAAATTTTCGCAAATACATATTATGGGTAGGCACACCAACGGCAGCCCCATTTCTCGATTTATTCGATCCTTCTTTAACTATTTATAATCCTGTTGATCGTTACCATGCCTTCTCGTTTGTCAATGGTGACAAAATTCGTGCTTACGAAAAGCGGATAGGGGCAAGGGCGGATGCAGTTATCTGTACATCTGATGCGATAAAAAATGACATGTCTGCGTTCAACCAGCATGCCTTTGCTGTTACCCATGGCGTGGATGTAAATCATTTCCATTCCGCGCTGAACCAGGAGAACAAGATAGAGGATATAGACGATCTGCCTAAGCCTATAATCGGCTTTTTCGGTGGTCTTTCGGAAAGGGTCAACTATCAACTGATCCGAAAAATCGCATGCCGATATCCAACGGCAAGCATCGTACTGATTGGCAAGCAACTTTCCAGCCTGGCAGAATTGGAAGGCCTGCAGAATGTTCATGTCCTCGGATTTCGGGATTTCAGTTTGCTGCCCCATTATATGAAACGCTTTTCAGTGTGCCTGATTCCCTATCACGTGAATAAACTTATGGAGGCGGTAGACCCTATAAAACTACGCGAATACCTTTGTCAGGGAAAACCGGTGGTCAGTGTCGATCTGCCGGAAGTCAGAAAACTTAAAGACCTGGTTTACATCGGCAGAGATGAGGAGGAGTTTGTCGAAATGGTGGGAAAAGCAATGGCTGAAAAAAGTCTCTCGCTTGCAGAGACCCGTATCAAGGCTGCCCGTCAAAGTGAATGGCCAGTGAAGATGGCAGAAATGGCAGAGATTGTTAACGACGCTTTTATGCGAAAAAATCAGGAAAATTAGAATGTTGGAGAACATTATCATTGTACTTCTTATCCCCTTAGGCCTGCTTTGCCTGGTCAAACCTTTTCTCCTTCTGTACCTGCTGACAACCGTAATGGTCTTTAAATTTGCCCCGTCAGTAAGTTATTACGAAACTACTCCAATAATAAAAATCGGATCCATTAATCTTTTTTCCACCGATTACCTGATCTTAATATTATTTTTTCTCTTGATGATTTTTATGGCAAAAAATTTGATATCTAAACGCCCCCTTCTGGGAAAATTAATGGAGGGCCAGGTAAGCAAATTAGTTTCCGTTTTATTTCTCTGGTCTATTTTTATTGGTATCCTTTCCTATGGCAAAGGCTTCGCGTTACAGAATGTATTGCGGAATATTTCCACGGAAGCACTGATGTTCATCGCCATCCTTCTACCAACCATCCCCGAGGTGGACAAAAAAAAGGAACGATTCTTCAAATACAGCGTATTGCTAGGGCTACTACTAGTCGGCTTTTCTTTATGGAAATACTTTATTTCGCATGACGTTGAATTAACCAGTAGCGGCACAATGCGAACCCTGTTAGGCAACACCGTAATTATTTTCATGCTACCCATATGCTACTTGCTCTTTTACAGCAGATACTACCGCCAACATAAGTTACTTTCTTGCACCATAATTGCCCTGTTGACCATCGGCATTACTTTGACCGGCCATCGTTCCGGGTTGATTACTCTGGCTTTTGTAATACTTTTGTACTTCACGACAAAGGACTTCAATATTGTAGATTATTTATGGATTCCAACTGCCGGTATAACAATGGTCCTTCTGGTTGTCTTGATTTCCTCGATGTTAAGTATAACCCCCGGCAAAACTCTTTTAGGAGATATGGTGCTGCGTGCTGGCGACACCCTCAATCTGGAAAACAAAACAACTATGGAAAGGCTGTCAAAGTGGGACGATTCCCTTGAAATAACCAAGAGATATCCGCTCCTTGGCTTGGGGCGATTCCCTGTGCATACCGACTCTATAGCCGATGACTCTAACCAGAACCTAAAGGATTCGTTTACAGACTTCAACAGAGCGACCCATAACATGTTCGCGGAACAACTTGCCAACACAGGTCTGTTGGGGTTGTCAGTAATGGCCTTTTTCATTTACGGAGTCCTCATGCAATTTAAAAAAATTTCCGCTATGGATCATAGATATGCCGATTTTTTAAAAGTCTATTTCTTATCTTTCCTGGTTTTCAGTCAGTTCAACACTTCTTTTTCTGACCCGCTGGGCAAGATATTTCTCTTCATTATGCTAGGTTTTTTAAACGTACAGCAGATGAAGGAATCAGGCTCGCTTCCGGCCTTTTCATCGTGATTCAAGTTTCTGCTGAAGATTTTTGGTGACCAGTTTACCACCCTGGCACCGCCAGACAACCGGCATAAGCATCACATATTGCAAGGTTAGACACCCAAATGGATAATTCAATCAAACAGAAACTGTATTCAGGTGGGTTGTGGGTTGTGGGGCTTAAAATACTGGCATTGCCGGTTGGTCTTATTCTTGTCGCATTGTTGACCAGGATGCTCTCGGCTGAAGAGATGGGAGTATATTTTCTCTTTTTTAGCCTTGTCGATTTTCTCGTGATCTTTTCCTTGCTAGGGATGGAAAAACCAATCGTTCGCATTGTGTCCCAATCATTGGCCCTTAAATTGCCGGGGCGTGCCTGGCAAGCGGTTCGTAAGGCGTTGCGCATGGGCGTACTGTCAGCCTCGACAGTTGCGGCATTGCTTGTTTTAGGAGTTGGCCAATTTGTGTCCGAAAAGATATTTGACTCTGCTCTGATGAGTGAGCTTATTTTCTTACCGGCAATATGGTTGTTCCTGCTCACCCTTCAGAGGTTGGTTGCCGAGTCTTTCAGAGGCCTTCATGATATCAGGTTTGCGACGTTGTTTAATGGGTTGATTCCAAATTTTCTCTGCGTCATAGTGCTGGCATTGCTTTTCTGGACGAATGTGAAAATAAATCTCTCAACAATCTTATTTATCGTAATCGGTGCTTATGCATTAAATCTTCTCTTGGGGTATGTGACATTATCTAGAAGTACTTCTGAATTGAGTGGTGATGGCTCGGTTTTTGTCTCTGAAATATTGAAGACTTCATGGCCGTTTTGCATTTCAGCCATTTTTTTAACAGGCCTGCAACAAGGCCATCTTTGGTTACTTGGGTTTTGCAGTACTACAGAAAGTGTAGCCATATATGGAGCGGCCTGGCGGGTTGTGATTTTGTTAACAACAACACTCCAAATCGTTAGACTGGTAATTCCTGCCATGGTCGCCAAGCTTTACGCCCAAAAAAAGTATAAGGATCTTGAAAAGGTTCTTAGAAGCACCGCAACAATTGCCGGTGTTCCGTCCATCATTGGTTTGTTATTAATTCTAATTTTCGGAAAAACAATACTTCTTCATCTCTATGGAGAAAGTTATGCCAGTGGTTATTCAATATTAACCATTTTGGCAATTGCACACATAATAAATATTTTCACTGGAGTGCCAGGTGTGCTCTTAATGATGTCTTCAAACGAAAAAGTACTATTGGCAATCTCTATATTCAGCGGTTCTTTGAGTATTTTGGTTAGTTTTATCCTGGTGAACCAATTGGATTATGTCGGTGTTGCTATAGGGGCTGGAGTCGGAATAGCTATCCAGAATTTACTTATGGCAGGCTATTGCCTAACAAAAATGGATATAAATACTTTCATTAGCTTAAGAGAAATATATCTTTTCAAAGAAACTTTTTTGTCAATTATTGCTGCTTACAAGCAGAGATTAATCCTTAAAACAAATAACTTTGGGCACAATACTGATACAGAAAAAATTTGATAAATATCATAATTGCAAGAGCAGGTTGAAAAAATGAAACCGATATTCATATTTAGTTTACCACGCGCAGGCTCTACACTTCTGCAACGTATGCTGGCAACATCAGATCAGATATCTACGGTATCAGAACCTTGGATATTATTACCTTTTGTTTATACCTTGAAATCTGATGGAATTAAATCGGAATACGGACATAGTTTATCTGTGCAGGCTATCCAGGATTTTTATAAACAGTTCCCAAATGGTCGCCAGGATTATCTCAATGACTTACGAGAATTTATTTTAAAGCTTTATAAAAACAATTCGCAGCCCAATAGCACATATTTTCTTGATAAAACGCCAAGATATCATTTGATAATCAATGAGATACTTGAGATTTTCCCAGAAGGTAAGTTTATTTTCCTGTGGAGGAACCCGTTGGCCGTAGTTGCCTCAATTTTAAATAGTTGGTGCAACGGAAAATGGAAAATACGGTTATGGGAGTTAGATCTGTACGATGGAGTAGACAATCTCCTTAGTGCTTTTACAGAGAATTCTTCTCATGTTCATTCATTACAATATGAGAACCTTGTTCAATCCCCTTCCACGGAAATGAAAAAAATATGCGACTATCTATTGCTCGATTACGATGATCAAATGATAGGGTCATTTCAAAACATTAGCTTCGAGGGCAAGTGGGGAGATCAGTACGGAATCAAGAAATACGATTCTTTAAGCAAAAACTCCTTACATAACTGGCAAAAGACTTTCAATAATCCGATGCGGCGGTATTGGGCAATTAAATATTTAGATTGGCTTGGTGAAGAAAATCTCAAACTCATGGGCTATAGCTATCGAGATTTAATAGCACTAGTGTCAAATGGGAAAAACATGAATTTGAATGGCATGTTTTCTGATCTAATCAGATCTGTTCTTTATCCACCAGCAAATCTTCTATCAACACGAGGAGGAAATACCAATAAGCGCATAAAACACCTATATTACTAACTCGTGTCTGTCCAAAACTTAGAATTTTTCTTCGAAATCAAGGAACTGTGAAATTGAAACATTCAAACAATTTCAGGCGAAAAAAATGAATAATCCGATTTTCATAATAGGCCTTCCCAGGTCAGGAAGCACATTATGGCACAATATTATAGCAAGAAACGAGGAAATCTGCCGGATAGGGGAAATGCATTTTTTAACGCCATGGCGCAAGGATTTCCGCCACTTTTGCAAAAAGCATGTTGGCGACTTGCAAAACAATAACAATGTTAAAAAAATGGTAGACTTAATTTTTTCACAGGAGACCACCCCAGGCCTAAATGCTTGGTTTTGGAATGCCGAGCTACAAAGAGTTAACAACAATGACCTAAAAGAAAAAATATATTCCGGCATCCTGGTATCTGACAGGTCGTTGGGCAGTATCTTCAAAATATTTATCGAAAACATTACCGTTTATAGTGGTTTGAAAAGATGTTGTGTAAAGTTTCCTGTTTATCCCAGTCATATACCCCAATTACTTCAATGGTATCCGCGATGTAAGATTGTCCATATTACGAGAGATCCAAGAGCAACCTCTATATCAAGAACAAATGATCCGGGAGGGACGCAACAATTAAAAAGGAAGTATCCTCTCATTACTTTTCTCATACAAAAGATCATGATTTATTTTAATGTTGCCCAATATTGTTGGACTTCACGGCTACACAGCAAATATAAAGCCATAGATAATTATGCTCTTTTTCGTTACGAAGATTTATTAGCATATCCTGAGAAGACCATAAGAAAGCTATGTCATTTTATCGAAATAGATTTTGATGAAAAAATGTTGACCCCAAAGGCAGCGCAAAAATCCAGTGTCACAGGTAAAAGAGCAAAAGGTTTTGACAAAAAAGCAGGAACTCGCTGGGAAAAGGTAATTTCTCCTTTTGATAAGTTGTTAATCACAATGCTAACGAAAAGAAGTATGACAAAATTTGGCTATGCTCCAAATGTTCATCCCATTTTTTCTACTGTAAAGCTCGATTCCGAAAGGATTTCTACATTAGAGTGAAAATTAAAGAATCTGGCAACACGATAGTTTGCCGCACGAAACTAAACTGTTAGGGATAATCCATCTTGAATTCAATTAACATCGCAGTTTTAATGACCTGCCACAACCGAAAAGAATCCACTCTTTCATGCATTCGCAAATTAATATCCCAGGAAAATATTACGGACATCAATCTAAAAATATATTTGGTTGAAGATGGCTGCACCGATGGTACTGGAGATGCCGCCAGAAATCTTTTACCCGATATAATTTTGCTGCGAGGTAACGGAGAACTCTATTGGGGAGGCGGGATGAGGCTGGCCTTTGGAGAAGCGTTGAAAGAAAACTACGACTTCTACCTATGGCTCAACGACGACACCATGCTTTATCCGCATGCTGTTCGGACGATGTTGGACACATCACATTACCTGAAAAAAGAAATTGGCAGAGACGCCATTCTAGCCGGAGCAATGCGTGACTCTGTAACTGGCGTTTTGACCTATGGAGGAAGTATAAGGCGTAGATCCTGGAGTCCTAGGTCATATATATTTGTTACTCCCACAAATAAACCGGAACCATGTGATGTCATTAACGGCAACTGCGTTTTAATACCTCACAACATAGCGACATCAGTTGGAAATATCAGTAAAGACTTCACCCACAGACTAGGTGATTGTGACTATAGCCTTCGCGCCAAATCAAAAGGTTTTTCCAGCTGGATCGCACCTGGATATCTTGGTACCTGTTCGAGGAATTCTTTAACAGGCACATTTAAAGATAAGAACCTATCCTTAAAGAACCGCGTTGGCTTTTTAGAAAATCCAACAGCGGCGACACCCGCCAAGGAGTGGATGCTCTTTGTAAAGCGGCATGGAGGGATTTTTTGGCCAATTTTTTGGTCCAGGGCTTTCGTTCGAATGAAGTTTCCGCGGATATGGGTTTGGCTACGCTCTAGCAGGGTTTAATTGCATTATGGAATTGACCTGACCCATTATCAATATTGGCGGCGGAATACCCTCTTAGTCTGCTGTCCTGCCCGAAGCCCTTAATGTAGCAACTTTGAATTGAAAACGGGTAGCCCGCCTGCACAATAATCAAGTGTCAGGGTTACCTTATGTTACTTACCACCTCGAACATACCACCAGTGACCACCTTGGCTCTTGTCATAACTACCGTAAGAGTAGTACGGTTCCTCTCCGCCCCAACACTGCTCACATTGAAAAGAAACGGCTCTCGCCATTGAAGGATCAGGTTCGTAAGTAGTACTTGTCCAAAATAACCAAGGCCGACATGAAGGATCTTGATCCCAATCGCATTGGACCCTGTAGTCGACATCGAAAGGGTGTCCCAATGGCAGGGCCACACCTGTCGGGTTCATTGTCCAAAGTGTTCCCAGCTCCTCTGCGCCTGGCAGGCGCCATCCTGCCACTCCGTTAGTCGAATACCCGCCAATGACGCTGCCCGCGCAATTTAATGCTTTCTCCCAACTCCCCCCATCATAAGGATTGCAAAAATCGCTTCCGGTTGCTGACGGTACCTGCCTTGTCCAAACCAGCCCGGTTGCTTTGTCTAAAACAAGGTCATTCCACTCGTGTTCAGCATGGTAAATGGCAAAGCGGGGGTTGGGGGCATGATCTACCCAATCTATTGATTTGTCAGTTCCATCTTGCGTTATCTCCCAAGAGGGTCTCTTATTCACAGTCTCTCCTGCTAATGGTGGAGGAGCGTCACTACAGACAAATTTCACCCCGTCAGTATTAGTTTGACAACCTCCAGGAGAAGCAAAAGTCACCTTTCCTATGCCCGAAGAAAAATTATAGGGACCAGTACCCAATTTGATCCATTGAAAATGATTTACCTGTTGGTTCACAGAGTTACTACGAAGGGGCACGCCATTGTCCGATATAACAATTGGAACATCTGTACATCTATTGTCCCCTGCCGACCATTGAGTAAACACCTCGCAATATCCACTTACTTCAGCCTCAAAGGTGTATATCGCTGTCCCCGTACCATTCCCAGTATTATTGCCAGCCCAATTTCCTCCATAGGCATTACGACTTGAGACAGTAAACCAAGTCCCTGTCGATGATGTGCCAGCACCTCCATTGTCAACAATTAATTCAGCGGTATGGGCAAGTGAGGAAAATACTAACCAGAAAATCATTGGTAATAACAAAAACAATTTTAAGCCTTTTGTCTTCATCCCTTATCTCCTTTTCTTTTTGATTTATGCTACTTGCCTGTTTGATGAACTATTACCTAATCGTCCATTCAATCAGAAGGGTCCACAAGTAATCAATAGTAGAAAAATGGGTAGGTAACAGGTGGTAGAACATACCACTCATAAGGCAAAACATAATTAAAGCTGGCATAACAAGTGGAGGGGGTAGAGCGGCGCCTTGCTATGCGTTATTTCTGAGGACTTGCTTGTAGAATCTTCTTGCTCCATCATACATTCCTATGCTTCTCAAAATATTCATCAACCGCTGCTTTGCTGTTGCAGGATTAACGGGCTGCCCCATGGCTTCCGGCCAGAGGATTTCGAGCATCATTTTGTACACTAAGTAATCAGGAGCGCTTCTTAACTTGGCAGGAACAGCAAGAATTAATTCGAGAAGGCCTCGGTGATTGAATGGCGTAAACGCCTCTTGGACTATATCCCATTCAAGCTGGCTCTGCGCCTGCCAACTTCCCATTCGATGTTCCCAGTAGAATAGATCGAGAATATCCATATTTGCTCCAGTAACCACTTCGCCAACTCGATCGTACCAGATGGAAATTTGCTCGCGTACAAACGGTATCGTATGCCAACCATCTTCAAGCGCAATGATTTGGTCCGGGGAAGTAATAGGTCGATGCGTGCCATACTTATAGTAAAAGCACCTTGCAATTTCAGAACAGTTGCCTTTCAAGCATATCCTATCTTGCGGATATGTATCTATCATTCCGCATGCTATCTTCCCCCAGTCGTCCATATGCGCAAGCGATGCATTGTGCTCATATATTTCACGAAATGATTCGGGAACCGTTCTGCGGCAATCGATAAGGTTATGACTTAAGCCAAGGGCTTTTAATAGCGCCGCCGGAATCTTGATGTCGTTTGAGTTGGGATCTAAGTTGCGATATTGTAAGGTGTAAAAATAGATTTCATCAGAAATACTCTTTGCCGCACCAAAAAGCATTCTTGAGTCCCATCCAGCTGTTAATGGCAAAGCCAACTTAAATCTATTATTCGCTGCAATCATTAACCTCTTAAGGAGATCGGCGGCTTCAGCTACGATCTCATTCACTTGCCTCTGTGGCAATGCCCGTTTCGGCCAATACCTTATCTGCTCAACCGTTGAAAAGCGCAGGTAGTGATTAGGCACAAGGTGGCTTACTTCTTCAAAAAGGGAACATCCGCTGGGTATCCAATGCTCAATATTAGTCTTTGCGTAGGATGATTTGACATAAGATGAGAGACGCTCGCCATCCTTTAGAGGCAGTATTTGTTTGAAGATTAATGGTTGTGATCCAACAAATACCTGACCTTTATATTTTGTGTAGTATACGCTTCGTAGTCCACATGGATCATGAAACAGCAATGTTTCTGTTGGTGTGTTTATTATTAAGACAAACCGACCAGAAACAGAACCTAGGTAGTCACTAATGCTTTCAACCGAATCAGTGAAATTGCGTATCGTGTTTAATATATCGGTATTAGATCTCTCCGGGAAACTTGGGTCAATGATGTACCCCAAAAGCGTGACAGTCACATTTGCATCGGTTGATGTTACGGTGGAAAGCTGTAAGTCCGGATGAGCATATAAATGGTGATGGCCAAAACGTATATGTTGCCAATGACGAAGAGACGCACAGGTGTCAGGCGCAATTAAGAACTGCCGGCGAAACCAAAGATTGCTAACTGTCATCTTTGTTCCTCGCATAACAAATTGTGGTTCCGTTTGAAACCTTTGACGTTGATTTGAATAGAGTCGCCTAGCGCTTTGACTCTATTCACCATCTGCCGAAGAAAAAGTTACAATATCAAGCGGCTACCAACGGAACTACTGTACAGTTACAAAGTAATTTCTTTATACAATCTATCATGTAGGGGTTGTCCTAGATAATGAAAATTATTTAGGACAACCCCTACATTTATGCTGGATTATTCAGTAATTTCTAATTTGAAAAGCTCAAGTGCTGCAGATAATTTCTTCAAATAGAAATTATCCAATCTCGCATTATTCTCTCGGCCCTTGAATGAGATAGTGTGAGGCCCTGCCTCCAATTGTACGATCAATGGATCAAATTGCGGAGCATCCATAGTGCCAGTGCCGCGAGCAGTAACTTCATCTTCCATCCAGACATTATACAGAGCAGGATCCTCGTTTGGATTGAAGTCCCAAACGTCTTGCGAACCATTGTCTATTATGACCTGAAATGAATCAGCCAATCGATCTGAACCATAGACATTGGCGATAATTTTATAAGTACCGGGTTCAACAATATTGAAGTTATAATCAACATATCCAACATAATTGGTAGGCGTTGCAACATAAGCGCCTCCAGATGCCTCCGCAGATAATACAATCTCCATCGGTGCCGTAAGGACTCCGGATTCAGCTTCGATAAGCCCGGTGCCTCCAGGGACCCTTAAAATATAAAAATAAGCCAATCTAGCATTATTCTCCCGGCCCTTAAATGAGATAGTGTGAGGACCTGCCTCCAATGGTAGTGTCAATGGATCAAACTGCGGAGCATCCATTGTTCCAGTGCCTCGTCTGGTAACTTCATCTTGCCTCCAGACATTGTAGAGAGCAGGATCCTCTTTTGGATTGAAGTCCCAAACGTCTTGCGGACCATTATCTATTATGACCTGAAATGAATCAGCCAATCGATCTGAACCATAAACCTCACCGACAATTTTATAAGCACCCGGTTCAACGATATTGAAGCTATAATCAGCGTATCCAACGTAATTGGTGGGTGTTGTGATATAAGAACCTCCTGGAGCATCAGGGGAAGAGACAATCTGCATCGGTGCCGTTAATGCCCCTGATTCAGCTTTGAAAAACAGAACAGTGCTTGGAAGAACTTCTACTGGTGGCTGCTCAACTGGTGGCTGCTCAACTGGCTGCTCAACTGTTGATACTGGTACACCATATTCGTAAGCACCTACATCCCATTTAGCACCAACAGGCCTAACAATACTATTAATACTACCATTGTAAACACTACCTAAAGAGCCCCCCATGTCTTTCGCTGGCGAAGCCGTGGTGATATTTAATCCGTCGGTATTTGGGGTGATATTAACTCCGTAAGTTCCTGCGAAACCATTAGGTAGGCTGGAAACGCTTTTCAGCAGGGGATTAGAGGCTAAAGCTGTTGACTCCCACGAACTAAGATTAGATGATTGATAGATATTACCATCTGTAACAAGAGTCCCTCCATCCGGTCGATATAGAATATTATTAGAATGTGCTGTTACTCGATCTGGTGAATTATTAACAAGAGGGGTTTTGCTGGAAAGCGAATATAATATATTATTTTTGATTTCAAACGTTGTAAATCTTGCTGCACTACTGACTAATATTCCCCCATTAGCGTTTTCAAAAAGGGTATTATTATATATTTTGATATCTAAACTTTCCCGTAAATTGCTCTCGAAGTATATTCCACTTCCACCACTGCCAGTATTTCTATTTTTAAAAATTAAATTTCCATATATATCAACGCTCATACTGGCAGGCTGGGCAATTCCTATTCCTCCCGTAGCATTATTTGTTACAATATTATATCTTAATTCTATGTTATTAGGCCCTGGTCTGCTTGGATCGCTTTCAACAAAAATACCTCTTCCATCATTATTGTAAGTAGTACTGTATTCAACTATTGCATTTGTAATTTTATCTTTTAGATGTATTCCGTTGCCACGTATGCTGGGACTGTTCCCTCCATTATGTACTTCACATCCTCGCACGAGCACATTTCTGATTTCATGAGTCCCAGTAGTTACTGCATCATATATAGAAAGTGCACTCCGTGGTGTATTGAATACAACAGTATTAATAATTTCTACATTTTCTACTGAGGTATCTTTTGTTGCCCCAACTTTGAGTCCATAGATACCATAACTAGTCCCTCCGGGATCACCAAAATCATGAATAATGCAATTTTCTATTCTTTTAGTTGCCCCAATCATAGACCCGGCCGATACTGGCCAATTAACTGTAATCCCACTTATTAATTTATTATTGCCATCAATATCGAAACCTCTGACAACAGTTTCTATAGTCGGATTATCATCATAAAACACAATTATTCCAGGGCGATTAGCAGAACCATTATTCCCCAGCATTCTAAAGGTAGCTCGTTGTCCTCCCCCCCAGGAACTTCCATCATAAGTCACACCGCCTTTAACTGAAAGAAGAGCAGAGCTGCCAGCTTGTGTCCATGTGCCTGAACTATTGAAATATACAACGTCTCCTGCCCGAAGCGTTGCGCTCCCCGACCATCCTGACAATCCTGGGCAGTTCCTCCAGGGAGCTTGCTGTGTACCAGCATTGCTATCGCTGCCGGCATTATCCACATAATAAGTTGCAGCCCAGAGAGGTGATATAAGAGTTGAGTACATGAAAAAAACAAAAATCAGAATCCGTTTTGCATTCATAACCACTCTCCTCATAATCATTACAGGTTACAGGCGCCATTCGCGGCAATGTATTACTCTTTTATCCCAAAATAAGTTGGGCCAAATCAATCGGCGCAAGGCTGTATTTTTTTCGTATCATGAACAAATCTGATTATTTATATGGCTTACCCTCTTTGGGCTATTTAGAGCCCAGGAGCCCGCCCGAGCATATCTTTCTGCTTAGAACTCGTCGGCAAATCAGAAAAAGAGTTCCAAGCCGATTCGGCAGGTGGCGGAAGTACTTCGGAGTATCAAAGAGCAACCTTGACAATTGGCGAAAGCAGTTCATGGTGAAAGCGAGAATGCTTTTTCTAATCAGCCTCGCCTGGACGATAAGGATTTAGAGATTCGACGACATTATTCCTTAAAAAACCCGACCTCTCCGAAGCCCGGTCACGAAACGAGGAGGGTTGGCCACTCCTCGTTTCGTCTGAATAGCCGAAGCTTTTTTTGATGGTCTTTTAGCACGAATTTTATCAATTCCCAGCATGAACGTTATCAAAGAAAGCCCGAATAAATGCTTCTTCTCCAAATGTGTCAGTTCCTTGGGTAGCCGTACTTAATCTCACCGCAGAGAATTCTGTTGAAGCAAATTCTGTAATGGTTGACAAATCTACTGAAAGTGTCTCTGTGCCATCCAGAGTTATGTCAAACACTCCGTTGCCCCGGTACTCGATTTTCATGTGATACGCCTGGTCCTTTACAACGGGCGAGGTGAAGCTCAGATTATCATTCGCTATAGTGTACTTTGAAGTGCAGGAAGAATCTTGGCATCCCGCCGCGAGCATTTCAGCTGTAACCCCCAGAGAGTCCTCTTTCAACGAGGCTCGAATCACAAAGAAATTCGTGTAATCATTTTCATTCACACCGGGAGGCCGGAATTCCATATCGAGTAGCGCGTAAACTTGCGCGGGGTTGCCGCCGGAGTCAACAACAAACGTCGCCGGATCTAATGTGATATCAGCTTCGACAACTTCGGCGCCGTTGAGGATTATGCCATAATTGGAACGAAGGTCTGTGGTGTTGTTAAATCGGTTATCGGCGCTAAGATCATCCACAAACCCCTGGCCACTCTCCAGAACAAGCCTGCCGTTTTCTACCTGCCGTCTTCCGTTGGTCTTTTTCCAGAAAGAACCGTCCAGGTAGTTGCCGCTGTCGAAATTATCAGACAGGAGCCCATCTATTACATTGTCAACGGTCACAATCATTTCGGCCTGATCATCCGGGTTTGACAAGGCTATCTGTACACCAAGGTATTTTTCGGGCTTGGTGGGGACAGCGGCAGCGATAGTTGCACCCGCCGCCACCGGATCAAAGTACATAGGAGGGTCGTTGTTCAACTGGAAGGTGAACTGCCCGGGACCGGGGGCCAAGATGCTGTTCCAATCAATCAAAAGAGTTGCGGTAGAGTTTAGCGAAGCTGTCCCCAGTGGGACGCCTCCGCTGTCGCCAACTGTGAGGTATTCGACAGAGTCCGCCGTATTGCAGTCATCGTTTAAACACCGGAAGACCATATAAGAAGCCTGGGTACCGCTCCAGATTATCGCGGCGTTAACGTCACCGGTACGGTTGCCAGGCGCCTCACCATCCGTGGCCGTATGATAACCGCAACTCTGTAGCCGCGTACGGAAAACCCCATTACCCGTGCCGGTTAAAACAGTGTCCATGATCGTGAAATCAGCGGAAAGCTTTCCACAGCCAGTATCCATTAACGGCAGGTGATTGAAAGCGTATTCACCAGCAGATGCCAGGTTGAATTGCAGCTGGCCGCCGACAAGTTTTCGGTCATGCGCTCCGCTCGAGTGCCAATAACCTGAATTCAGCGCCACACTGTCAAATGTCTCGTTAATTGTGGTAAGGCAGCTCACCTGCACATCTGTTATGTCTCCCCCGTTTACCATTCTGTTGCCACCGTTGACTACTTCACAAGTCTGCGCCGGAGAGGTGGGCTGGGACAGGATGGTTATGTCACAGGAGGTTCCATCCTTGACACGTGTAGGAAACCTGAACGTTCCGTTCGCAGTAACTACAAGATCATCTGTTCCGTTGTTTTGCAAAACCACCGTGCCAAGCAAACCGGTTGTCGTCCCCTTTATACTGGAGCTGGAGGTAGATGCCGGGGAAGCCCCCGAAGAACCACCGCCAGAACACCCAGTATATGCTACCAATGCCAGGGTAAGCAGCAGTCCAGTGCAAATCAAATGTTCTTGTTTTTTTTTCATGTCTCCCTCCCTTCCTTTTTTTTGAATAATCCCCTTGCTCATTCCAAATCACCTTTTATAGTACGTGAATCATCATCTTCAACAAGCTGTGCATCATCACCTCATCCTCCTTTATACAAGAGCTACCCCACCGCGCCGACTATGCACTCCACCGAGCTTCTTACACCGTGATGACACGCCCGCTCCGAACACAGCGCCGGTAGAGGCCGATCGACTACTACTGTTGACATTCTGCCCTAGTATCATCTTCTTCCTTCATTTCCTTCTGATGTTGATTCCAAGAAAAAACGGTCATTTCTGTCCGCCAACTACACTCAGAAGCGCCTCTTATGTCTATGCTCACAAAAAAAGAGTCGCTCGGTCAATCAGCTAAAAGGTGTATTTTTTTCGTATTTGTGGATCTGGTTTCAAGAAAAAATGTAAGCTTTCTAGCCTAAGAACTAATCTTTGGGGAGCACTGGGATGATTATCATCCTGCCTCGCATCGTTGGACACCCTGTTTATCGGTTATAATGCCGAAACAAGATGAACGACATGCGGGGGAAAAATGATACCAGAGAGTTTAAAATCAGAGCAATTCAGCTAATGAAAGAAAGTGCCAAGCCAATTCGGCAGTTGGCGGAGGAATTCTGGGGTATCAGAGAACAACCTTTACAATCGACGGAAGGATAATCCTCCCATTTTCAACAGGTGTTAAAAGTTGAGAACTAAGGAACGAGTGGAGATCATAATCGCATGAAATTCCAGTTAGATTAATGGTAACACCGCGCATCCTAGAATTTCTATGCCATAGCCGTGCCTGCCCCTGCATGGCAGATAGCCGATTTACGGTTGCAAATTATCGAGACAGCTTTAACTGCGGATACAAATCCGGTTTCCAGATGGCCAACATCACCTTTTTCCCTGGAAAGACCGGAATAAACGCAAAGTTTATGCCCTTTTTGCTTTCTAATCCCCTTTTTTTGTTATAGCCTTTTTAATAGTCAAAAAAGACATATACAAGCCAGACGTACCTAACAGAATCAACGGCGAAAAAGTTATTTCAAGGTCAGACCTCACTCCATATAAAACGGTTCTATTATGAAAAAAATACTCATCACTGGCGGAGCGGGCTTTATCGGCTCTTTTCTGAGCAAGAAATTGCTTTCTTCGGGCTTTGAAGTTGTCGGGATTGATAATCTGAACGACTATTATGACCCTGCCTTGAAACAATCAAGATTGGACCAGTTATGCCCGGAACCAAATTACACTTTCATAAAAATGGATCTGGCGGATCGCACGGCCATGGAGCAGTTGTTTACCGATCATCATTTTAATGGCGTAGTGAATATGGCGGCTCAGGCAGGAGTCCGGTATTCCTTAACAAACCCCCATGCCTATACTGATTCTAATCTTCTTGGTTTTGTCAATGTCCTGGAAGGTTGTCGTCATAGCAAGGTGGAACACCTGGTCTTTGCCTCATCAAGTTCTGTTTATGGCGGCAACACATCTATGCCTTTTTCAGTTCATGACAATGTAGACCACCCTCTTTCCCTTTATGCCGCCACCAAGAAATCAAACGAACTGATGGCCCATGCCTACAGCCACCTCTACGGCCTGCCAACAACCGGGTTACGCTTCTTTACAGTGTATGGCCCCTGGGGACGACCGGACATGGCCTATTTTCTCTTTACCAAGGCTATTCTGGCCGGAAAACCAATCAATATCTTCAATAATGGTGAGATGAAAAGAGATTTTACCTATATTGACGATATTGTTGAAGGTGTTGCCCGGATCATCCAGCAACCACCTGCCGCCAACCCATTATGGAACAAAGCTGATCCAGACTCTGCTACCAGCTGGGCTCCGTATCATATTTACAATATCGGCAATAACCAGGTGGAGACTCTCATGCATTTCATTGAGGTTCTGGAGGATTGCTTAGGGAAAAAGGCAACCAAAAACTTCCTGCCCATGCAAGATGGCGATGTTGCAGCGACCTATGCAAATATTGATGAACTGGTTCGTGATTTTAAATTCAAACCAGCGACCAGAATAGAATCAGGTCTGGGAAATTTTGTTAAGTGGTATCGGGGGTATTACGGATGAATATTACAATGATCGGCACAGGCTATGTCGGCCTGGTCAGCGGCGCCTGTTTTGCGGAGTTAGGCCACAACGTCACCTGCATGGACAAGGATGGCGCCAAGATCAACCGACTGCTGGCTGGCGAAATCCCTATCTATGAACCGGGGCTCGACACCCTGGTCAAAACAAACATCGAAGGCCAGCGGCTACATTTCACCACCGATCTGGAGGCCGCAATAGCCGAGACCCAGGCGGTCTTTATCGCCGTCGGCACCCCATCCTCCCGGCGCGGTGACGGCTATGCCGATCTTAGTTACATCTATGCTGCGGCCAAAGAACTGGCCTGCTGCCTCAAGGATTACACGGTTATCGTGGACAAAAGTACTGTGCCGGTCGGCACTGCCCGGCAGATCCACCGGATCATTACCGAAACTAACCCTGATGCCGATTTTGACGTGGCCTCGAATCCGGAGTTCCTCCGGGAGGGTGCCGCCATCAATGATTTCATGCGACCAGACCGGATCATCCTAGGTACAGATTCTGACCGGGCCCTGGAAATCCTCAAGGAGATTTACGACCCTCTCTACCTATTCTCCACCCCGTTTGTCACCACCAACCTGGAAACAGCAGAACTGACCAAGTATGCCGCAAATGCATTCCTGGCGGTGAAGATCAGCTTCATTAACGAGATGGCCAACCTCTGTGAGTCTGTTAATGCCAATGTCATTGACCTCGCCAAAGGTATGGGGCTGGATGGCCGAATCAGCAGTAAGTTTCTCCATCCCGGCCCCGGTTACGGAGGGTCATGCTTTCCCAAAGATACTCTGGCCCTGCTTCGCACCGCGCAAGAACACGGGGTCGCCTCCCGACTGGTGGAAGCCGGGGTAGAGGCAAACAACTCCCAGAAGGCCAGAATGGTCAAGAAGATCAGGGATGCCCTGGGCGGCAGCGAGGCCGGCAAGACCATCGGCGTACTGGGCCTGACCTTCAAACCGGAAACCGACGATCTCCGCGATTCCCCAGCCTTATCTATTCTGCCGCCACTGTTTGAGAAAGGGGCAAAGATCCAAGCCCACGATCCGCAGGGAATGGAAGAAGCCGAGAAGTTATTCCCTGATTTCACCTATGTTGCCAACAGTTACGAAGCGGCTACCGGAGCCGATGCCTTGGTGCTGATGACCGAGTGGAACCAGTACCGGGCCTTAGACCTCGGTCGGATCAAAACAGCAATGAATAAACCGATCTTCATCGATCTTAGAAATGTGTATGACCCAAATAAAATGAAAGACGCTGGTTTTCAATATTTCGGCGTGGGCAGAAATTGATGGTCATATTGTTCTTGTCATCAGACCGTGTTTGATCTGGGCTTTAATGCCTTTCCTTCTGATTAATGTGAATTTTCACTCATAAATTCCCTGAGTATATATGCAAGACTTTCTGAGTTCATGTAGGGGGGTGTGGGGGATGGAACCAAACAGGATAAGGAAAGAAAGTTTGAAAGGTTGTGATTTTGTTGAATAAAATTAAGTTTTGGTT
The DNA here is from genome assembly GCA_039714535.1 of Thermodesulfobacteriota bacterium. Lineage (GTDB taxonomy): Bacteria > Desulfobacterota > Desulfobulbia > Desulfobulbales > JAGXFP01 > JAGXFP01. The sequence continues at coordinate 59,595 of JBDLJC010000004.1, forward strand.
GAAAAATAGTTGCTTGGAACCAAAACTGTTTAAATGGGTTTAAAATTATAAAAATGACGCGAGGTTTGAAACCATCCTCTGTGTTTATTTAGAAACCGTAAAAACGCCATCTTTTTTAGTCCAATCTGGATGATCATCATCGAACGCTGTCTGCACAAATGGAAGTGTCGTGTTGCTATCCTGCAAAACCTCGAAAGTCACAGTCGCTAAAACCCCGCTTGATCCCTGGGGGAGATATATAGTGCTATCGAGTGTGTAAAATTCAAGTTCGATGGCAGACCAACCGGAACCAGACAGATTGAGGGTTTTTAAGTCAAAACCGTAACTGCTCATAAATTGATCATCTGCCAATACAGTATAACGCTCGACCACCGCCGGATCATATTCAAATCTAACAATCAGATTTGAGATATCATCAGGGGTGTTATTAAGCTCAATAGTAGTAGAGGCGAAGCGGTCGGCGACGTTGCCGGAAAAGTCGCAAATCACGATATTCTCACTAGCCCCACAGGTTGTCGTATCCCCTGTTGTGTCTCCAGCGGTAGCCCCTGTCGTATCTCCTGTTGTTGTACCCCCTTCAACCGGCCCACCGCAGGCTTGCAGCGAGGCTAATAAAAAAATGGCCAACAAAATGCTGGATATGGTTTTCATGGGCATCTCCTTATGGTTGTAGCGGTTAAATTAAGATAGGCTAAAAAAGGACGTTAGTCGAGGCATTTAACAGTTTGGTTCTGCCGCGCCACAGCTAAAGCCGCTTGTGGACAGGGTTTGTAGATAGTGAGAAAAAAATATTTTTCCGACAATCGGCGTAGCGAGAGCGAAAAAGGGTGTGCATGGTATATGGAACTCCTGCGATAGTTTGTTTGGCTCTAAGTATATTGTTTGTTGGTGTCGTTTTGCGGGGGTACTAACTTATATATAGGCAAACGGGTAAATGATTTTCCCGTCGGGACTCCTAGCCCGTTGTTCTGGGGCCAACTTAACGACTATCCGCTTCAGGCGGAGGCCGCTGTCTTGCCATCCCCTTCCGATTCCATCTTCGCCAGTTTCTCTTCCAAAGAAAGCATCCTCTTGTTCATCTCCTCCATCATACCAACTGTCTTCATAGCTAGGGCTTTGTTGTCGACCGCTTCGCTGAAGGCGTGGAGGTTGGCGGCTATGGCCCGGACCAGCACCTGGTTGCCAGAGTTGTAGATCTTGGCCAACAGCTCCACGCTCTCGCCCAGGCCGATATCGTCATCAGGGATATCCCCGGCGGCGACAGAGGTTTCTGAGGGAGTCGGTTGTTGCGCTGGCGAGCTGGTAGACTCCTGGATAAGCATTGGCACGTTGTCATTAAAAAACCAGCCGACATTAAAACCAAGGTTGGTAAATGCCGTCCAGACCTTAGTATCGATATTACCGCCTTCTTGCTCATACTTTTGGTATGTCCGGTAGCCAATATTCAGAGACCGGGCCATCACCTTTTGATTTTTCCCCAGAGATTCTCGCGCTGTTTTGAGCTTGTCTTTGATTTCCATGGATCGCCGTTATGAGCGTCCATACTGAAACCCTTAAGTAGGGACGCAGGTATGGACGCGATGTTAATATTTTATGCAATAATTTTCTACACGGAATAACAATGCGTTAAGCGAATAAACGCCCAGATATTCATATTTTTTAGTTCGGACGCCGATTTGTGCTTTACAAAAGCAGATATCGGCGTTTATAATGCTCATCAACTAGGAACGCCGGTTCCTAGTTTATATGCGCATAATCGTACCCGATTTGCGCATGTACGGTCAATGTCCAACTTAATGAAACGTTTGGACTGAATCCGGCAGATTTGTGGACGGAGAAAAACAGTGACACCCAACCAATTAGATCTATTTAATCGACCCTCTTTTAATCGCCTGAACCACGATATCAAAGCCGCCATGAATGAGGCGGTCAAAAAATCGGGCTTGTCCCGCGATCAGGTGCTGGACAGGATTAATGAACTGGCCCTGCGCTTCGGGGTACGGCTGGTGGGAGGCAGCGGCAAAGCCCTGACCATGGATACCCTGGCCAAATGGCTGAACGTGGAAGAGGAAAGCCGGGTGCCGTCATTTAACGGTCTGGCTGTATTCTGCGCCGCCATCGAATGTAACGAACCGCTGGCCGTGATGGCCCGGCTGCTGGGCGGCAAGCTGATAAGCGATCAGGATGTCAACCTGCTGGACTGGGCCAGGGCCTACCATAAGGCCAAGAATTTGAAGAAGGAAATGCGGGAGCTAGAGGCGGGAATTTTATGAGTAAGAGAGGAAGAAACTGGTTCAAGATTGATGACTGGATGCGGCACCATGGTTTGTCGGTGACCAAGATCCAGCGGGAAATTGGTTTTAAGAACCATGGGGTGGTCAGCAATACCATTGCCGGGCGGAAGAATAACCGCAAGGTATTGCGGCTGCTGGTGGCGAAAGGTTGCCCGGTGCGGTACCTGGCCTTGCCGGATGATATGAGGGAGGCGGCATGAGCTATATGATCAACAGAGCGGCGCAGGCTGTGGAAAGGGTATTAGGTTGTCGGTTCCTGTGTCTGCCGGAGGTGGAGTTTACCAGTCGGATACCTAAAGGAAAACTTGGATATTGCTGCGATACGCATATTGCCATCAGACCGAGCCTGCTCCGTTTCCAACAAGAAAGGGTTTTGTGTCACGAATTAATTCACTGGGCAGGAATTGAATGTGAAAAGAAAACTGACCAGCTTGAAATATCAGCATGGGTCAGGATGGAGGCGGCATAATGGCTGAGAACAGCGTGAAAAAAGACTGTAGGTTGTGCGCCTGCTGGTTCCTTGGTTGTCTCAATGGGCGTGAAAAATGGGAGGACAAGGCCATAACACCAAACATGGTGGTAGTCGGCCAATCTGGAAAGGTGTATCCAGACAAAAATTACCCCACAACAGAAACAGAATACCCATTAACTGCAATGTTTTGCAATGCGTTTATAGCAGACCCGCGACCAGAGAGACGTGGCCGTGTTGTTGGGTGAAATATAACCATTCAATAAGGGGAGAAAATATGAGTTTAGTTTTGGAGGAGCAAGTCAAGCCGTTATCGGCCAAGGAGAGGCAGCGGCTTAAGAAACTGGAGGGAGTTATCAGCAAGAATCTGGAGGGGTTCGTGGCGGTCTGCATGGCCTTCGCCGAGATTCAGGAAAAGATGCTGTATCGAGACGCCGCCCTGACGATTGCGGAATACGCCAGAGAGCGCTTTGACCTTTCCCGTAGTCGTTTTTTCCAGTTTGCCGATGGCGGACGCCTACTCCAGTTTATCGAAGAGTCCACAACTGTGGACTCCCCTTGGCAGCCAAAAAACGAGGCGCAATTACGGCCCCTGATCCCGGTCTTTAATAAGACTCCGGATAAACTGGCCGAGATCATCGAGATGGCGGTCGAAACCGCGCCGGAAGGCAAGGTCACCGCTGCTCATTTGAGCAAAACAGTCAAGGACAAGGCCGGGCAAGTCGTCAAGAAGGCGGTCAAGAAGGCCAAAAAGACCGTCGTTAAATCTGAGCATGTCAGCGAGGAATTTACCAAGACATACGACGCGCTGATGAAGGTAGTGCAGCAGGAGTACGATAGCGACTGGGCCACCACCGACAAAGAAGTGGTGATCCGGTCCCTTAAAGGTCTGTTGGCAGTTATCGAGGTTGGCTAACGATGCAGACCGAATATTCGGCAATAGAACTGGCCCCGATCCTCGGTAAAACGAGTCGAACCGTCTCCCGCCAAGCCATTAATGAAGGCTGGCGTTATGTCACTCGAAAATGTAAAGGACCAGCCTACAAGTCTTTTATAGCCGTATTATTACCGGAACCAATCAGAATAAAAGTTGCCCGCCATACGGCCATTAACGGCAGCGGAGTTACCTCTCCTTTCTCTGCTGCCGCAGTGAGCGCCACCGCCGCCCCCCTCGGCGTTGGCGCTCAGGCCGGGGCATTGCTGGGCCAAACCAGAGTGGCGGACACGGCCGAATCGGCCGAGCAGGCCAGGATCAACCGGGAACGTGGTCTGGCCGCATTCAATCAACTGCCCGAACAGCGACAACGCGAGGCCGAGGCCCGCCTGGAAATTCTCCAGGCCCGCGACGCCTTTATCGAAGCCGCCTGCCTGCCGATGAAACGGGGCAGCCAGGCCTTTGCCCTTGAGTATTGCGAGGGCAACCTAAACCTGCCCGGTGCGATCACCAGGATCATCGGCGCAACCCTGTCCTGGTCAACCCTCAACCGCTGGCAGCAATCATATAAAGATGCGGGCCTGGCCGGACTGGCCAGCGGCTACAAGAGCCCGAACAAGGGTAAAACCACCCTGAGCCCACCCCAGCGGGAACTGATCAAAGGGCTGCTGACCGCCCATCCCCATATAAGCCTGGTCAAGATCATGTCCTCTCTGGAGGCGCGTTTCGACGGATCAGTGCCGCATATCAGTTCGGTCCGCCGCTATGTGAAAAGATGGACCAAAAAACACCAGAGCCTGCTCCTTTATATCGCCAACCCCGACGTCTGGAAAAACAAACATCAGACCGCCCAGGGCGACGCCTCGGCCCAGGTCTCACGCCTCAACCAGGTGTGGGAGTTCGACTCGACCCCGACCGATGTGATGCTCAAAGACGGGCGCTATAACCTGATCGGGGTAATCGACGTCTATTCCCGCCGCCCAAAACTGTTGGTCAGCCCCACCTCCAAAGCATCGGCGGTCGCCGCCCTGACCCGGCGGGCCATCCTCGACTGGGGCATCCCGGAGATCGCCAAAACCGATAACGGCGCGGATTACGTATCGAAACATCTGGTCCGGGTCTTCGAGGGTCTGGAGATCAAGCAGGTCCTCTGCCCACCCTTTACCCCGGAATCAAAACCGCATATCGAGCGGTTCTTCAAGACCTTCTCCCACGACATTATGGAGCTGTTGCCCGGCTATATCGGCCACAGCGTCGCCGACCGCAAGGCCATTGAGGCCCGGCGCTCCTTTGCCGACCGGCTGATGAAAAAGGGCGGCGACCCGGTGGAGCTCAACAAGATGACCTCCGCTGAATTACAGGACATCTGCGACCGCTGGTGCCAGGCGATCTACGAGCAGAACCAGCATGGCGGCCTAAACGGAGAAACCCCGGCAGCGATGGCCAGGGATTGGACCGAGCCTGTTAAACGGATCACCAACGCGCGGGCCTTAGATTTATTGTTATCGGAAGCGCCGGGCGGCGACGGGATCAGGACCGTGGCCAAGAAAGGGGTCAAGGTCGACAACACCTATTTTATCGCCGCCGAACTGCCCGAGCCCGGCACTCAGGTGCGGGTGCTGCTGGACGCCACCGACTACGGGACCATCTATATCTTTGACGGTGAGAGCCGTGACTATATCTGCACGGCGGTTGATCCGATCAGGACCGGTCATGACCGGGTTGAGATCGCGGCCAAGAGCAAGGCCATCCAGAAGACGATCATGCGCGAGGGCAGCAAGGAGTTGAAGAAAATCGCCCGCCAGACCGCCGCCAAGGACATCCATATGGAGATCCTGGAGCACCGTGAGGGCCAGATCGCCGGGATCGTTGATTTCCCGCAGGTGGCTGAAGACTACACCACCCCGGCCCTGGACCAGGCCGCCAAGGCGGTGATCGGCCATGACCAGGCCAGCCGTGAGCAGGAGGAGATGGACGAGCTGCTTGATGATCTTGCAACCGAGAGGCAAGAGGAGACAGTGGTTTACGAGGAGAAAAAGGCGAGCGGGATCGTGCCGTTATTTACTTGTTCGACCGAGCGGTATCAGTGGCTCCGGGACCAGATTGTTGGCGGCAGAAAGTTGACTGCGGAGGAGACCGCTTTCCTTGACGAATTTTATCAGACCAAAGCGGGTGGGATGTTTATGGATCTGGAAGGTGACCTGCGGCCACCGGTTGGGCCTGATGAATTGAGAATGGAGAATTAAGGGTTATGCCAGCACTTAACTTCCAAAAGCGCTTTGCTCCTCTTATTGAGTCGGGCCAGAAGAAACAGACCATTCGGGCATGTCGAAAAGATGGCAGAAATCCGAGAGTCGGCCAGAAGCTTTTTATCTATACGGGAATGAGGACAAAGGGATGCCGTAAGCTTGGAGAAGAAATCTGCCGTCAGGCTTTGCCAGTGTATATGGACAAACACGAGGACGGGAGGATTGATGTCTTCGTCAGCGGCGACATCTTGAAGGATGATGCGGTAGAGAAGTTGGCCGCTGATGATGGTTTTGAGGGGGTAGATTGCTTCTTCAAGTTCTTTGCAGATCGGATGCCATTTCAGGGATACCTAATTAAATGGTGATCCTCTAAACCAAGTTTAAAACAAAGGCGGGCCGGGACTGCTGGCAACAGTCCCGACCTTTACAACAATGAAACAAAGCTAAAAAGGAGAATACAGAATGCGGAAGATGTTTGCAAGCACCAACAATGTGGTCCGGTTTTATGGTGGCATGGAGGCGGTCGAAAACCCGGCCCAGGGGCGGATCGGCATGGTCCTCCTGGAGGGCGACCCCGGCACCGGCAAAACCGAAGTGGCCCAGAAATACGCCGCCGACAATGAGAGCTGCATCTATGTCCGGGCCACGGATATCATGACCCGGCGCAGCCTGCTGTCGGCGATTGTCGGCGAACTTGGCGAGGCCCCGGCCTTCCGCTCAGACGATCTCTTTGCCCAGATCCTCGATCAACTCCTGGAACGGCCCCGGACCATAATCGTCGATGAGGTTGATTACCTGGTCAAGGACGGCATGGTCGAGGTCCTGCGGGACATCAACGATATGACCAACTGCCCGGTGGTGATGGTCGGCATGCATATGATCAGCAAGAAACTGCAACGGTTCCGCCATCTATACGACCGGTTCACCTCGGTGATCCGCTTCAAACTTTTCGACCGGGCCGATATTGAGCAAATCGCCAAGCAGATCTGCGAGACCCCGATCAGCGATACCGGGCTGCAATTTATCCTGGAGCGGGGCCAGGGCAAGTTTCGGCGGACCATGGTCTGGTTTGCCAGGGCCGAAAGATTAGCCAAGCACAACAGCCTGAAAGAGGTCGGGATCGAGCATCTGCGCACGGTCAAGCAAGGTGGCGCAAGATGACGATCCTGGAGCCGATCAGGGCTTTTCTGGCCGGATATAAGGGCCGAAAAATCACCCTGAAACAGATGCTGGCCGCCATCGACCGGCCCCGGCGCCCGGTGCTGCGGATGCTGGACCAACTGGCTAAGGAGGGCTATCTGGCAGAGATCGCCGATAACCCCACCGCCCCCGGCCAAGGTGAATGCGGGCGGTTCCGGCGCAACCCAACCTGGCGGATTAACTCTAAAAAGAACATCAGCGACCGGCCTACTTTCAAGAGTCGCCCCCACAACCTCCGCGACAAGATGTGGACGGTGATCCGGGCCAGGCGACGCTTCACCCGGACCAATCTGGTAATTTTGGCGGGCTGCGGGGTAGGCAGCGCCGAAACTTACACGCTCCTCCTGGAGCGGGACAAGATCATCCGGCGGATCGGTAAAGACGGCCAAGAGGTCCTCTGGATGCTGGTTAAAGACACCGGGCCGAAGCGGCCCAAGGTCAAGGAGGCGGCATCATGAACGCTGCCTGGTTGAAGATCCTTAAACAGCAGGTCGAGGCCAAGGGCGCTGCCACGGTGGCCCGTGAGGTCGGGATCTCACCGACCTCTCTGTCACTGATCTTGGCCGGGAAGTACCCGGCCAAAACCGCCAACGTCGAGCGCAAGGTTCTGGCGGTTTACGGTACTGAATCGGGTCTGGTGGCCTGTCCGGCCCTGGGCGAGATTGAGCCAGCCCTTTGCGCCCAAAACTTTAACCTGGCCAAAAAGATCGGGGTTCGATGCGGCAATCCGGCCACTTTAAAGCTCTATAAAACCTGCATTAAATGTGCGGTTCGGAACTAGGAGGCAATTATGGAAAATACTGCGAAAAAAACCAACAACACCCTGGTAGCACTGGATGAGAGATTGGCAGAGGCCTTTAGCCTGGCATGCGATCTCGCGGAACCACTCCTGGAGAACGGTAACAGTGAGGCCCTGGGTAAATTACGGCGGCTAAAGGCTCTGCTGGCTACGGCTCTGAGGCCGGTTGGCGCCAAACAGGAGCGCGGCGCGCAGGATAGCCCGGAAGGCCCGGTTGCAGACTATCGGCGGGAGGCGTTGGCGCTTCTTAGGGAACTGGGGTCCAAGTTGCTGCGCCGGGATGCCGATGCAGTGATGGACGATGTTGAACTGGAAGCGATCTCCCTCCAGGCCGAAACGGCGGTCGACAGGATCAACTGCTATTTCAACGCCAAGATCAGAGGCTCGCTGCAGGACATCGTGGCAGGAGGTATCCATGGCCAGCAAGGAACATGATAAATGGCTGGCCGCTAACACCTTTGAATGTAAGCGGCTTAATGCCCGGATAACCAAGACTGTTTGCGCCGAGTATCAGGCCGAGAACCAGGACAGGACTCTTAGAATTGGTCTCGTCGCCTCTGCCCGAACAATACGGCTCCCCGGTTGTTGCCAGGGTTGTCCCCAGGCCCCGGCCGGGGATGCAACGATTAAGCGCCGGGCTTGTTTCGGTTGGAGAAAACGCCGAAAAACGCGGCAAAAAGCAGGGAGGATGTAAGTAATGGCTGATAAAAAACAAAATGGCGACTGGATCGATTCAATGGGCGACGCAGTGCCTGCCCGACACGTCCAAAAGACTGATAAGAAGCGCGACGCAATGGTCGAGCGCTTGTTCAAAAAGGCCCAGACCGTCCATCAACAGTTAGCCGCTCTCCGGTCGTTGATAGACCGGCAGGTCGATTATTTCCTGACCGCCTCCGCCGCCGAGGCCGGGATGGAGCTTAACAACCCCGGCGGCAACTATACCTTCCCCAACTTCTCCGGCAATCGGCGGCTGATTATCAAGACCAATGCCTGTATCGATTTCGATGAGCGGCTCCAGTTCGCCAAGACCAAGATTGACTCCTGTCTGGACCGCTGGAGTAAAGGCGGCGATTCAAACCTGCGAGCGGTGGTGTTCGACGCCTTTCAGGTCGATCTTAAGGGCCGGGTTGATATCAAGCGGATCCTGCGTCTCCGCAAGCTGCAGATCAAGGACCGGGAATGGCGGGAGGCCATGGATCTGATCACCGTAGCGATCACCATCACCGGGCGTAAGACCTACTGCCATTTTCAGGTACGGAAAAACCGGGACAGCGAATGGGAGACGATCAGGTTGGATCTGGCCGGGGTGTCGGGAGAGGGATCGTGAGTCCGGCCCAGCAGAAACAACTTGATTGGGTCGAACAGCAGATGGCTATTGGCAACGAGCTAGTTGATTACGCCTGCCCGGATTGCGGTGAGCCTAATTTTTGTCTGGTGCCAGCCAGTGGAGACAGCTTCACCTCTCAAGTCTACTGCCCCCACTGTCAAGATCTGCATTACCGGGAGGTGACGGTTGACGGCAAGGTTAAAGCGGTCAGCCAGCCGTGGTTAGCAAACTGAACCGCAATTAAGAATTGAAAAATGCCCTCCAAATGGATCCCAAAAGCCCCCGTCAAGCGAGGACTGAACAGAGCATACCCGACCAAAAGAGCCGCCGAGCCACGCAAGATCGGCTGCCCGGCCTGGCCGACGACCGGCAGCGGGGCCGGGGCGACTCTGGAGTGGTGCCGGGAGGCGCGAGGGACAATGGCAGCCTGCGAAACCTGCTCGTGGGGTGTCCGGGCGGATACTGCGAATTGTGTCCGGTAGCTATGCAGATTGAATGTGAAAAGGACATTTCATAATGAGATTAATTAGGGGCCCGGAATTATGAACGGGATGTGTCAAACATGCGGTACCGTAGCGCCGGTTGAATGGTTCCTGAACGAGCCGATCAGACGGCAGTTTGAGGCGGTGCTGATTGGATTGCCCAAACCGGTGACAGAGCAGGCCTTTTTTTACCTGTCGCTATTCCGTCCGGCCAGCGGTCGGAGCCTGACCCCTAAAAAAGCGCTGCGAGTCTTGACCGAGCTGCGCGATCTGGTGGCAAAGGGCTATGTCACGGTGCGAGGCCGGGTTGATCGTAGCTGTCCGTCCCTGATCTGGGCAACGGCGATGGAGACCATGGTCAACCAGCGCCACGCCCTTAATCTGCCCATGCCCAACCATAATTATCTGGTCAAGGTCGCCTATGACCTGGCCGATGCGGCTGATCGCCAGCAAGAATCGTCAGTCCGGATCGCAGAGACAAACGGCCAGCGGCCCATAAAAACCACCGGCCAACCGCAGCTAGAGACCACAAACCCATTGGCCCAGGCTATTGAGGAGTATGATGCCAAGCAACGCTGAATACGCCAAAATCAACATCGCCTGCAAGGCGCTGGGGATCGACAAATACCAGATCCTGGGCGACCGCTATGGGCTGGAGACCTCCAAAGATCTGAAGCCCGGCCAAGTCCGGGATCTATTACACCACTTTAAGACGTTGGGCTGGAAACCGAAACCGCCCCGCAAGGCTAAAAGCAAAAGAGCAATGGCCAGCGATCCCCAGTCCCGCAAGATCCGGGCGCTGTGGATCACGTTGGCCAAGGGCGGCGCAGTCCGGAACCCGGCCGAGTCGGCCTTGAATAAGTATTGCAAGAGGATGGTTGGGGTCGAGGCCTTGGCCTTTGCGACCACGGGGATGAAGGTCAGGCTGATTGAGCATCTTAAGGAGTGGCAGCGCCGGGACCTGTTACAGACCTGCGGCTGGCTGCTGTGCTGTCTGGATGTGCGACTAATCTTGATTGATCGTAAATGGATAATTAGATGGCTGAGCAAACCTTAAATAGCCTGCCGGATGAGGCGTTGCCCAGGGCCGAGGAATTGCCTGGGGATCTGGCCCTAGTGGCTGAGATAGTCGGGGTGCGCCAAACCCTGGCCCTGGTCGAGGCCTTTCGCGGCACCTATATCTATTGCCGCAACCTGGACCATCTGGAGCGACAGTGCCGCAACCGGGCTATCCGGGCCGAGGCGGATCGACGGCTGGCTGCAGGCGAGCTGATCTCTAAGCTGGTACCGGAATTGGCCCGCCGCTACAAGCTGTCCGAAAAGACGATCTGGAATATCCTCGGCAGCGGGGATCCCGAGGTTGATGAGCGGCAGATGGGATTGTTTGGGGTGGCGGGTAAATGATGAGCTGGTGTGTTGTTAATTCCTTTCTTTCATTTCAATAAATTCTAAAATTTCTATTTCTTCCCTTTCTTCAGATTTACATTCAACCTCAACAACCCTGTCTTCACTTTCGTATTCTGGTAGAATTTCAAAATTGACAGTACCTTCTCGACTATAATCTCTTGCTAATAATTCCCAACGAATTACCACCTGAGTACTTTCAAATTTAGGGATGAAAGATGATTTAAATTTCCTGCTGTCTTTCTGTATAAGAGGTCTGTCCTCAAAAGGTGAGAATACTATCTTCTTATCATCTTCATGAGCCCAAGTAGTGCGATACTTATATGCTTTAGTAGAAATAAACGGTCCAACTGTAAAGTCATCATCAATTTCTTTAACATTCTCATCAAAATATAGATAAAACTTCCAATCTTCTATTACCGTACTTCCTGTATTTTTTATTACAGTCTCAAAACTACACCAGCTATGATTAACTTTATTTGAGCCTAGAAAGGGATGTTCGAAAAGAGTAGAAAGCCTGTTAAATGTTGACAGGTCAAATCTATTGAAAGTATCAATAGCTTGTTTGTCAGCAATGTATCTAGTTGTTATCTTTTTGAATTTTGGTTTGCCTACTAGTTCATCCTCCACCCCAAAAAAATCTATTTGGATGTCAAATTGATCTTTAAATTGGATTCTGTCTACATACCAGTTATATGTATCTCTGTTCTCATCAATTAAATCTGCAATATCTTCCCATGAGTAAAGCAACACCTCAAAACTACCCTTTTTCCGGTTCTCAATATCCGTAATCCTTACATATTCTTCAATTTTGGAATCTTTAACGGCTGTAGTACAAAAAATGAAAACTTCTAATTTGGGTTTAAACTTTTTTGCGTTTGATATTTCTGTATCAATCTCTTTTGTAGTCAGTTTTGAATTTTTATAGCTATCCTTGCCTTTACACTGAATGCCCCAATAATTTTCATATCCAGATGGAATAGCATAGACATCTACTCCTGCCTGAGGCTGCCCCAATCGTCCATTCTTTTTTATTTTCAATGGACAACGCCATAATTCTCCAAATAATTTTTTACATAGAGATTCAAAATCTTGCCAATTTTCAGGTTGCCGTATGGTTTTTTTCATTTTCGCGTAATTTATGGGGTAGTATTTCTAATTATTAATTGCCGTTATTTAAGGGTAGAAAATAAATCTATTGTTGGTTTTCCTAAAATAATACGGCAGGGAAATTGTTACGTTTTACCAACAATGGTTCCCCGACATAAGTGTTTTTTCTACCTGGCTTATTGATATTAACTCTAAACGCTTGTCTGGGTTTCAAAGTGCAGAGGATGGTATACTGTGGCTCTTGTGCGCCATATGATCGTTTTCGTTTATTAATTAGGGAAATTAATTCTTTATATGATATGCAGCAGATTTCCCTATCTTTTATGCAAACCATGGCGACATGAAGATTGTGTTCAGATTCTACTAATTTATTTAATTCAGCAAGATTTGCTTTGTTAAATGTAAAGTTATATTCTTTGTATGTTCCGAGGGGCTTTGAGGCATATTTCAAATACACTGCTATTGAGTCATTAACTAAATATGCGCTTCTAGAGTTTTTGCCAGAAAGTTTAAGCGCATTTATTGCAGTGAATTGTGGATCTTCAGCGATTTGGGCCAATGCTGCACCATGATACAAATGTTCATCTTGGATTTTCATTCATTCCCCTTTTAAACAAAAAATAAATCAAACCGAGACAGATTTATTTTTACATCTGGTGAATATCCTTGCTCTGCAATCAACGACCATATATTTGATTTTTCAGTTCTGAAAAAACATTGGTATCGAACGACAAATCACCATCAGTAGTAATGCTGCATGCAATATCCTTGTCATTTCGTGTAGTAAAAACCTTACGCGACTCTAACCTTCCATTAACCATAATGTCTTCGTCGCTTGTCCTCTTTCCGTACCAATCTATATTGGAAGTTCCTGCATTTTTTTCATTCAATGTTTCATCTGAGGCAATGCAGGCAATTGGTTTACCACCAAGCAACTTGAACATTTCTTCCGAACACCCATTTTCTCTCCCATGGTGTGGAACTTTTAACACGGTGGTGCCATTTACAAAATCAACAAACTCCTGTGCAGAGGGGGAGGAAAGTATTTTTCTTATTCCAGTTGCCGTCATATCCCCTGTGAATAACACTTTATGCCCTCCAATTGAAAACGAAACGAACAAACTCAACTCATTTAAATCCATACCCTCCGAATAATTAATGAAACGCCTGCTCTTAACAACGCAGCTTGGTCTAGCGTTGTAAACTCTATCCTTTTTTTGTTCGTAGATTCCACCCTTGTGACCTTTAACGACTTCAAAGAAAATATTTGCTGCATCTTTTCCTCGTTTCTTAAAATCTATATCATCAGCCGACAACTTGTCTATAAAACCGCTATATCCTCCGGATAACAGATAAAATCCTATTTCATCTCTAATGTTTTTTATGTCAGCAATATGATCCCCATGAGGATGTGAAATAACGAGTTCGTCAATACCATATGCCCGATCTTCTTCAAGTATGGGCACAGGATTATCTTTGGTTACATTGTAATGTTTAAGTAACGTTGATGGCCAATGATCTTCCCCGCATCCACAGTCAATCATCATACGGGCACCATTTGGCATGTCAATATATGCACAATCACCATGCCCCACATTAAGAAAAAATATTTTCAGTTTATCCATCACACGCACTCCTTTGGATTAATTTTATTAATTAAAATCCGTATTCAATGAGCAAGGGCAGCAAAACAAAAATAAGTAAAATAAATAAACGCCTTGGTTTTAACAGGCTATAACCAATATATTTTAAAGAAGGGAGAAGTTCGGATGTTTTCTTAAGCACAGAAGAAGTGCCTAATACAGAAAACCCTTGGGGTGGGTTATCTTTCGGATATTGAGAGTTAATTGAATCTTCAATTAATGTTTGTCGTTTAATGCATTCTGAAGTTACAAAGTTTTCCGACATTTCAAGAAACCAAGCAACAGCCGTAGCAAACAATGCGATAGATAGAAAAATTGAGGAATCTAACCTTTCAGTATATAAAGCAACAGCTAGTGCCGTCTGCAACCCAAGCAACCATCCTCGAATACGCCAGCGAATATTCATTTGTCGATCAATAATTTGTTGCAAAAGTTGAAACTCTTGCCAAGCCAACTTGATCCATTCTTTTTCCATAGTAGGTTGCCTTTTTTTTGTTAAAAACATTTATCTCGGGGCCAATTTGCTCTAAAAAAACAATGCCACCCCTAACCAGTAAATCAGTATACCCCCCTTCGATTGACTTTGGCAACCAGTTGTTGTAGTAAAACCTTAGTGACTCACTAATTCGATCTATCTTAAATGGCCGGGCTTTTGCCTGGCCATTCCTGTTTCTACCTACTGAAACACTTCAGCTAATATCCCCCTGACCACCCCGTTATGTTGTGCCCTACATTCTTTTTCTCCCGGTTCTGGCGGGGCGAGGGCCGACAAGCCCTTTGCTCCGCCCTTTTCTGGCTTTGTAGGAGGCGACCCGATGTTGACGATGAGAACCCCAACAGTTGAGCAGGTCATAAGCGCCATGCGGCATAAGGACTACGCCGTTTTTGATAACGAGAGCGGCTTCGATCTGAATATCGTCGGCATCCGCTCCAGGGAGATCAAGGCGGGCCGGTTTGACGATCTGATCGTGGTCTTTCATCGCCGGGCTGGAGCCTGGTGCTACAACGTCTTTCCGGCCACGACCGACCCCGGCCTTTACTATCTCAAAAGCCCCCTGGTCGAGTCCGGCACCGGCATTATGAAGCCGGGCCAGTATCGTGGCGCTTACAAGATCGGCAAACATCAAAACAAATATAACGCCCTGGTCCAGCGCGGCGGCGAGATCACCGTAATCCGGGACTTCAACCGCGACGGTGTTCTGGATCTGGACAGCGGTCGGGAAGAGAGCGGCTATTTCGGCGGCAATATCCATCACGCCTCGGGGTTCATTGAGTCAGTTGAGGTTGGTAAATGGTCGGCGCTCTGCCAGGTAATTGCCAACCCCTGGGACTTTCACATCTTCATGGCCCTTTGCGAGGCCGGTGCTGCGGCCTTTGGCAATTCATTTACTTACACACTGCTGGACGAGATCGATATCTATGGGGTGATGGCATGACCACTCCAGCCGACAAAACCGTCTGCATCTTCGTCAACGGAATCCTGACCTTGCCGGGCGAGTCCGATAACTGGAACGGCAAGGCAGTAACCTGGACCCATCTCAACACTCCCTTTCGGGCCGAGAAAGTTGAGTATCTAGTCGGGCCGATCAGCCGCGTCCTGGGCCAGAAAAAACGCGCCCGCAAGCTGATCAAGACCCTGCGTTTCTATCAGGGCTGGCGCATTATCCTGGTCGGCCACTCCAATGGCTGCGACGTGATCCTGGACGCCCTGCGGAAAATGGACTGGCCACGAATCGAGCGACTGCATCTGCTCAGCGGGGCCTGCGAGGCCGATTTTGACAAGAATGGCCTTAATGAGGCCGGTACCCGGATCGGTAGCATCTGCGTGTATGTGGCCAAACGCGACAGGGCTCTGCGGTTGGCCGACACCATTACCGGCCGGTTGTTGGGCTATGGCGCTCTGGGGAAGAGCGGGCCGATTAACCCGGCGCTGCCGGTGGAAACCGTGGCTGAACCAAAATTTAGACATTCGGATTGGTTCAAGGCCGAACACTTCAAGACGACTATGCAAAAGCTGACCGGAGGGTTGGCGTAATTATCAAAACAAGAGGAGGAAGCATGAAGAAAATCAGCGTTTTTTTGTTGGCATTGATGGTCCTGGGAATTCTGGGCGGGTGTGGTCTGACCGGACAGCAGGCCTCGGTATGCGAGAGTATCCCGGCTGGCGATTCCTATCTTTGCGACATCGCAACCAAGACAGGTGTGCAGTTGGAGACCATCGGTAATTCCCTGATCGTCGCCAACAGAGCCGCCATTTTGAAAGGCAGTTATACGGCCGACCAGGCGAGTACGGTTTTGCTTGATATCCGAAACGGACTGGATGACCCGATTTCCTACCTGTTTGTCCAGGAAGCCATCCAAAAAGCGGCGGCCAAGCACCCCGGTCTCTTCGTGGTGGCAGGGATCTACCTTAAGCGATTTTCCAACGAGCAGCTTATCAGCAATGTCGACGCAAATCTCCTGCGGTCCTGGCTGGACAGACAGATTGCCATGCTGGAGATCCTCTAGGGGTGCATAGCGCAACCGTTAATAGAGTGGCCGGGAGGTTGGTGTAATGGACGATGCCGACATCGCCACCCGGACCACCGCTAAACTCAATGCGGCCTCTCTTGCCGATCATCGAGCCCGAATGGACAATGCCGGGCCTGGGGCCAAGACCTGCGAGGACTGCGGCGACGAAATCCCGGCCAAGCGGAGGGCTTTGGTTCGGGGTGCGACCAGGTGTGTGGCCTGTCAACTGGAGGCAGAGGGTGGCAATTAAAGTATTCCCAATGAAACAGGGCGACCTGCTGCCGGCGATTCGGGCGCAGAAGGTCGAGGATGACGGTGTTACACCGATTCCGATTACCGGGTCCACCTTCAATCTTCGTATTAAGAAGCCGTCCGCAGTCATAACCAAGGAGTGATCAATGACCGGAGCCGAGGCCTTGGCCTGGATGAAGACTATATTGAGCATCCTGCAGATGATCGGCGGCTGGCCGCTGGGGTTGTCAGTGGCGGTGGCCATCCTCGGCCCCTGGCTGGTGATGTTCTTTATCGCCCGGTCCCTGGAGAAGCAAGCCGCCAAACATGACCTGGAGACGGTCAAACTGGTCGACTCAATCAAGGACGTGATCTCGGTCTCGGTCAAGATTTACGAGACCCGCCATTTAGAGGCAGTGCAGATGTACAAGGACAACGTCGAACTGGTCAAGAGCTACTCTAAGCTGGCAGCGGACCAGGCGGCGATCATCCATCTAAACACCCAGGCGATGACCCGTCTGGTCGACAAAATCGATGACAGAAGGGGAATGTGATGGGGCTGGATACAAACCGGGCGGCGATGCTGGGCCAAAGGGCGGAGATCAAAGAGCGGCTGGCCAAGAAGAAGCTGCAGGCCGAATCGTGCTGCGACACCATCACCGGGTTGGTCAACCATAACCTGACCGAGGTCGGGGAGATGGATATCCCCAAGGCGGCGGCCGAGATGGACCAACTGGTCGCGCTTTACGGCGACATCATCGCGGCCCAGCTGAAACTCGACAAACTTAACCGGGCTTTAGGGAGCGTTTAAATGGCCAGTAAAGGAGATCGCGCCATTCTGGAACCCCAGGCCCGCCGGATGTACGCGGACGGCAACGCGATCCCGGCCATATCCGCTGCCCTGGAGGTCTCACCGACCACCCTTTACAAGTGGAAAGCGGAGAGCAAAATCACCGGTGCGGATCTGGACGGCTGGGACCGTGCCCGGTCGCAGAAGCGCGGCAATATCCAGCGGCTCCGGGACCTGTTTGGCGAGCAACTGGAATACATGGAAGATCTCCGTCCAGAAGAACGGACTGCGCCGATGATGGATACGCTCTCCAAGATGGGCTCGCTCCTGGAGCGTTGGGACAAAATCGAAAAGGCCCAGCGGGTGGCAGAGGATGTGGTCAGGGAAGTAAAGAAAGCGGGCTTAAGCGACCCAGCGGTGGACAATATCAGGCGATCTATCTTGGGCATCGGCAATGATTGAAGACGATATCAAAAGATCACGAC
This sequence comes from Thermodesulfobacteriota bacterium, assembly GCA_039714535.1. Classification (GTDB taxonomy): domain Bacteria; phylum Desulfobacterota; class Desulfobulbia; order Desulfobulbales; family JAGXFP01; genus JAGXFP01. Next base: position 77,523 of record JBDLJC010000004.1, read on the forward strand.
AGAGTACAGCCCCGGCTGTGCTGTTGCCCTATCAGCAGAAATGGGCTGCGGACAAGAGTCCGGTCAAGGTCATGGAGAAAAGCCGCCGAATCGGCTTGTCCTGGACCGAGGCTGCGGATGATGCGCTGTATGCCGCTTCCGACTCCGGCGATGATGTCTGGTATATCGGCTACAACAAAGACATGGCCGAAGAATTCATTGGCGACTGCGCTTTCTGGGCCAAACAGTACCAACTGGCCGCTGGTGAAATGGAGGAGGAGATCTTCAAGGACGAGGACAAGGATATCCTCTCTTTCCGGATCAGATTCAGTAGTGGTCATAAAATTACCGCCCTATCTTCCCGGCCCTCAAATTTAAGGGGCAAGCAGGGGCGGGTGGTCATTGACGAGGCGGCGTTTCATGACGGCCTCGACGAGTTGCTGAAGGCGGCGATTGCGCTCCTGATGTGGGGCGGCGAGGTGCGGGTTATCTCAACCCACGATGGTGACGCCAATCAGTTCAACGAATTGGTCAATGATATTCGGGCCGGGAAAAAGCCCTACAGCTTGCATCGGGTCACCCTGGACGACGCTCTGGCCCAGGGACTCTACCAAAGGATCTGTCTCAAGCTCGGTCGCAAGTGGTCTGTTGAGGCGGAAGCCGGATGGCGCCAGTCCCTGGTCGATTTCTACGGCGATGCGGCGGATGAGGAGTTGTTCTGCGTCCCCAGCCAGGGCACCGGCGCTTATCTGACCAGGGCATTAATCGAGACTTGCCTGTCTCCCGAGTTGCCGGTTTTACGATATGAACAGACCCAGGCCTTTGCTGAACTGCCGGACCATATCCGCCATGCGGAAGTCAACGACTGGTGTGATGAGCATCTGGCCCCGTTATTGGCACAACTTGACCCCGACCGCGACCATTACTTCGGTGAGGATTTCGGCCGTAGCGGCGACCTGACCGGCATCATGCCCTTGACCGAGAACCAGAACGCTACTTTCAGCTGCCCTTTTATTGTCGAACTGCGCAACGTGCCGTTTAAGCAACAGGAACAAGTCCTCTTTTATATAGTCGACCGTTTGCCCCGTTTCCGGTTCGGGGCTCTTGATGCCCGAGGTAACGGCCAATATCTGGCCGAAGTGGCCATGCAAAAATATGGCCCCCACCGGATCGCTCAGGTGATGCTGTCGGAAGCCTGGTATCGGGAAAACATGCCGCAATTTAAGGCGGCTTTTGAAGATCGCTCAATCCTGCTGCCCAAGGACGCCGATGTTATCGCTGATCTCCGGGCCTTCCGGGTGATCAAGGGCATCGGCAGGCTCCCAGCTACAAAAAACAAAGGCAAAGACAATAAACAACGGCATGGCGATCTTGGCATCGCCGGGGCGCTGGCCTGGTATGCCACCCGGCAGGAAGGCGGGCCGGTTGCCTACGCAAGTGCTGAGCCGGAAGAACACCACCGGGGCCAGATGATGTCCCCGGCCCGGCGTCCCGGTGAAGAGGATAGCCAAGATAGCAGCACCCGGCTGATCCAACGGGGCCAAGCCAGTCGGATGTTTAGGAATATAAGGGGACACACATGAGTTGGAGAGAAGTGAGAGAAGCGGTCGCAAAAACACTGGCCCCTGGCCTGAAAGACGAAACAGAACTGCGCGAGATCGTCAAGGAGGAAGTGGTGGCGGCCCGCTTGGCCATGCCGGTCAACCTGGACTACGACCCCCAGGGCGAAGGCTACCGGAAGATCGGCGGCGATGCGGTGCAGCGTGACCTGACCGCCCTCAGCCAGGACATGATGCTGGAGCTGGCCTATCGCCTCTACGACACCAGCGGTCTGGTTAAGCGCTTTGTCCGCGACACCAAGAATTTTGTCCTGGGCGAGGGGGTCTCCTTTGAGATCGCCAATGATAACGAGGCCGGTGACGCCCTGGCCTGGGTCAATGAATTCTGGAACGACTCCTATAACCAGATGGCGATGCGGCTGGAGAAGCGGATCGAATTTCTGGGGTTGCTGGGAGAGCAGTGTTGGCCGACATCGGTTGAGCCCAATACCGGCAAAGTGCGGCTGACCTACGTGGACCCCGCCAACATTGATGAGGTCCATAAGGTCAAGTTCTTCCCGGAGATGACGGCGGCGGTGAAACTGAAGGGCAACGGCGGTCGCTCCGGCGCTACCCTAACCTCGATCCGCGAGGAGAGCGACTGGCGGTCACCGGGTTATGGCTATTTGATGGGCGACTGTTTTTTCTTCAGTATCAACGACCCGCCTAACGGCACCAGGGGCCGCTCCGATCTGGTCCATCTCTTCGATTTTATCGACAATTTCGAGGAGGGGCTGTTCGACGAACTGGACCGGATCAGACAGGCCAAGGCCTTTGTCTGGGATGTCACCCTTAAGGGGGGTGATGAAAATGATATCCGGGACTTCCTGAAAAACAATAAGCAGCCGAAGCCCGGCTCGATGCGGGTCCACAATGAGCAAGTCGAATGGGACGCGGTGGCCCCGGACCTTAAGCATTCTGATAACAAGGCGGTCTTCGACTTGATGAAAACCTATCTGTCGGCCTGCATGAACCGGCCCGACTCGTGGCTGGGCAGCGGCGGCAAAGCCTACCAGACCGAAGCCGACTTGATGGGTGCGCCGACCTTCAAGGATCTCGGCAGTCGCCAGCGTTACGTCAAATACATGCTGGAGTATGTCCTTCAATTTGTCCTGGACCAGGCAGTGTTGGCCGGGACCCTGAAAGAGACCGACGGCAAGCGGCTCAAGGCCACGGTCAATATGCCGGAGATGAACGATAACGATCTGGAGAAGACGGTGAGCGGCCTCCTTACCCTTTCCCAAGGCTTGGCCGTGGCCCAGGTCTCGGGCTGGATCAGTGAGGAAGGTGCGGCCAAGGTCTTCCTGGCCGTGGCCGGTCAGGTGGGAGTGGATCTCGATGTGGCCGCCGAAATACAAAAAGCTGCCGCCGAAACGGACGCCGACGGTAATCCGGTGACCAAAGATTACCAGGCCCGAGAGGGCTTGATGGACAAGTTGATGGATATCGTCAAGGTCTCAATTGAGGCCCAGAATCGGAAAGGCCCGGAATCGGACTGAGCGGCGTTTTGGCGATTAGAGGCGACCGGAGCGGCGCGGGCGAGGGGTGCTGTCGCTTACAGGAAAATTTAAAGGGTTTTTAAACAAGGTCTGATGGCTGACAACAAGGCATACGAAAAGAAGGTGGCGGAGCTGCTCTATAAAACCGGACGGCTTCAAGATCGTGAGGTTGAGAAGATCCTGGTCCTTCTCGAACAGCTCCGGAGGCAGTTGACCGACACCGTGGCGGCCAGTGAGTGGCAGGTCTGGCGGATCAAAGAGATGAAAGCGGCGGTAAATGCGGCAACAGAACAATTCCGGTTGGCCTACGCGGCCTCTCAAGAGGGAGCGCTGGCCAATATGTGGGAGGCCGGGCAGGACCTGATTGCGGCCCCGCTGGCCGAGGCTGGGTTTTATGTGTCGATCAGCCAGATCCCCCGCACCGCTTTAGAGGTGATGCAGGCCTATTCCGGTGATCTTATCGGTGGACTCTCAGCCGATATCAGAAAGAAGGTGACTAACGAGATCATCATGGGGGTGATGGGCGGCAAGGGCCAGACCGAGGTGATGAAGGCCATCGGTCTCAATCTGAAAGAGAGCGGGATCATGAAGGGGATCGGGGCCAGGGCCGAAGCGATCACCCGGACCGAGACGGGCCGGATCAATTCCCTGGCCCGCGAGGCCCGGATCCAGGCGACCATCGAGGCGGCACCGGAGATTGAGTGGCGCAAGAAATGGCATAGCAGCGGCAAGCTCCATCCTCGCTATCCCCACAAGATGCTCGACCAGGTGACGGTACCGATTGACGATAACTTTTTGGGATATATCCCCTATCCCCACGCGCCGGGATTGTCCGCCGCCGAGACTATTAACTGCGGCTGCACCCATACCCTGGTTGCCGCCGATTGGGACGATGTACCAGATAACGGTCCGGTCGTATATCACGAGCGGGCCATCTACAACTAAACAGAGGAGGATTTACCATGCCGACACCGGAAGAAATATTGGTCAAGGGCCAGGAGAAGTTAAAGGCCGATCAGGCGACATTAAAAACGGCCCAGGGCAAGCTCAAGACCGACCAGGGAAAACTAAAAACAGACTTGGTGTTATTGGGCGATGATCAAGCTGCGCTTAAAGAAGGTCTCAAAAAGCTGAAGGCCGGTCAAGAGGAACTGATCTTGGTCCAGGAAAAATTTGCCAAGCTGCAGGCCGAGACCGACCTGATGGCAAACGAGAATGAGGGCCTGACTGAGGAGCAGGAGGAGTTGATCAATGATGCCTGTGAGGCCTACGGTATCGCCAAAAAACATGTCCTGTCGGCCGGGATCGATCCGTTGACCGGGGCGGCGGTGATTGTCACCAACGGCGGCAGCAAGGTCCGTTATCTCGATGGTGATGAGGTCGAGGCTTTGTCGGCCCAAGCAGTATCCGGCATCCCCACCCAAAAAAAAGCCCCCGCCAAGCGAGGACTGAACAGAGCCAGCCGGAAATAGGGAGGGCTTAAGCGATGCTGCCTGAATGGATAAAAAAACTGGCGGGGCCTGCCCGAGAGATGGCCGAAGGGTTCTATCGAGCGGTGATGGCTGGCGGTCAAGAGCCCGACCTGGCCGGGCAGTTGGCCAAGGTCGCCTTTGAGGCCCAGTTTGAGGAGGTCTCCGGACAATGGCAACCCCGCGAGTTGGTAACCGGATCGGCGGAAAGCGCCCAGGATATCCTGTTCCGGGCAGCTCGCCAGGCCGATGACTCCGGGTTGCTCTGGGAGGCGGTGGTTATCGCGCCGGGTATCAGCAAGAGCTACCCGCCGTTTTTCTGGAGTGAGGAGCTGCTGGCCGAATCGGTCGATATTTTCGTGGGGGTCGATATCAGCGCCTACGAACTGACCGCCGATTTTTTCAGCCATCTGCCGATCCCGGATATGGGGATGCTGGAGGATGTCAAACGGTATCTGACCGCCAAGAAGGTCGGGGTCATTGAGAAGGCCTGGTATGAGACCGGGGTCGGAATCAAGGCCCAGATCAGGTTTCTGGCCGAGCAGGCCTGGTTGCCCCGGACGATCCAGCAGGGTCTCGATCAAGGCAACGCGGAAGTGCTGGGTCTGTCCATTGATAGCCGGGTCAAAGGCTTCGAGGTCCTGGTCGATGACTACAAGGTTTTATGGGTAACAAAAATCGTATCCGCCAGCAGTGTGGACGTGGTAACGCGCCCCGCCGCCGGAGGTAAATTCATCCGGGCCGTTATGGGCCTGAATCAACATGCGGAGGAAAACGCAATGAAAAGTAAGTTTCTGAAGATGCTGCAAAAGACCCGCCCGGATCTCCTGGCCGGTAAGGACGTGGACAAGCTGGGCGAAGAGGAGGTGCTGGTCCTGGCCCAACAGGCCATGGCCGATGCGGTCGCCGGTGGTGATGGCGGCAAGAAGAAAGAGGAGACAACCAGGGCCGCCCAGGATGTCGGGATTAGCGCTGCTGATGTCAAAAAATTACTGGCCGCTGGCATCGAACAAGTTGAACAGCGGGCCGCCTGCGGTCAGACCCTTGGTGATGAACTGACCGCCAGTAAGCTGCCGGAACTGACCCAGGCCCGGCTCCGGAAACAGTTCGGCAACACGATCTTTAAAGCCGATGACCTGACCGCTGCCATCAAGTTCGAAAAGGAATATCTCAGTCAGATGTCAGCCCCCGGTTTTGAGAATCTGGGCGACCAAGGCCGGGCCGATGTCGGACTGGGCTCCATCGACAAAATCCAGATCGCGGTCGACCGGATGTTCGGACTAACCAAAGATGATCGGGCCGCAATGGGTGAGATGACCAGGCTCGATGGTAAGCCGCTATTCGCTGATATGCGGGCCGCCCAGTCGGCCGATGATGATGCGGTGGTGGCTTCCCTGAGTGGAATCGGCGAGATGTACGCACTATTGACCGGTGATTCTGAGGTTAATGGCCGGTTTGACCGTCGCAATCTCTTGCCTGACCTGCGGGCTTCCCAGGATATCACCAGCGCCACCTTCGGGAACCTGTTGGGCAACACCATGGGGCGGCGGGCGGTCAAGGTCTATCGGGATGTCAATTTCGGCGAGGACCTGATGATCTCGGTCAGGAAACCGGTCAAGGACTTCCGGACCCAGGAAGCGATCAATCTCGGCTATTTCGGCGATCTGGCTGATGTTGATCCGGAGACCGGCGACTATCAGGAGATCGGAGCGCCGACCGATGAGGAGTCCACCTACAAGGTCGGCCAGAAAGGTAATATTCTGACCATCACCAGGGCGATGATCCTCAACGATGACGTCACCGTGGTCCAGAGGTTGATTAAACGATTGATGCGGGCGGCTGCCCGGACCCATGGCAAATACGTCTGGAATTTCTTTATGGCCAACACCAACTGTTCCGACGGCACCGCCTGGTTTACCGCCGGTCACGGCAATCTGGTCACCACGGCTCTGAGCTTTGCCAGCGCGTTTGCCATGTACCAGGCCCTGGCCGGGATGACCGAGAAGGACAGCGGTGAGCCGATTGCCATGCTTGACGACGAGACCGTTAAACCGGTCCTGATCTACCCGACCGGTTTGATGGCTGCTGGTGAATCCATCGTCAACGATGAGCATTACTTCACCGGTAACGATCTGACCACCAAAACCAGGAATCCGCTCTTTGGCAAGATTGATGGCCGCAAGATCTCCCTCCTGACCGATGCCAACGACTGGGGCATGCTGTTGCCGCCCGATGCCGCAGATATGGTTGAGATGGGTTACCTCAATGGTCGCCAGGATCCGGAACTGTTCCTGGCCGATGGTCCCCAGGCCGAGGCGGTCTTTTTGAGCGACAAGATCCGCTACAAGATCCGTCACGAGTATGCCGGTACGGTGGTTGATTACGTCACCGGCGGCAAGAGCCAGGTTATTTAGACCCTTTTCCCGCAACATCTATAAAGACATGGGTGTTGCGGGGAACTTTGCGGATTAAAAAGACCGGGGCCGGGCATGGCCCCGCCCGGTCTTTTACTGAGGAATAGAAGATGCCAGATCTTACCGATTACCGGACAGCCATTGACCAGGAAGTGCCTGGAGAGTTCGGCCATGTCCCCGAGGCGACTTGGGACCGGGCGATTGCCAAGGCGATGCGCGAGCATTCCCAACATCGGCCCCGTGAGCTGGTGGCAGATCTGGTTGGCGACGGTGGCTTTGCCTATGCTCTGGATTCACTGACCGACTGGGAGGATGACTTCTCCCAGGTGAAGCAGGTGGAATTCCCGGTCGATGACAGCAGTGAGACCAAGGACATTCTGGAACCAGAGGATTGGCAAATCTATCAGGCCCCCACCGGCAAAGAGTTGCATTTCCTGCGGGATTGGGCGGCGGCGGATGAATCAATGCGGATCACCTATTCGGCCCGCCATACCTGCACCGCTACTGCCTGCACGGTGCCGGGCGCCGATGAAGACGCAGTGATGGTGCTGGCAGCGGCCTATTTCTGCCGGGCGTTGGCGGCTTCATACAGCCAGGACCAGGACTCGACCATTGCGGCCGACCAGGTTGAACAGGGTGGTAAACGGCGCAGTTACCGGAACCAGGCCAAGGACTATGAGGCCGAATATTACCGCCACCTGGGTATCAAACCGGGTCAGGCCAAACCGGCCAACGTCATCCAGGATATGGATGTGAATTACAGTGACGGCGGCGACCGTCTGACCCATCCCCGGAGATACAGATAATGGCGGAACCCCTCGGCTTCGGTGTCGATTTTTCCCATATCCAACGGCTGGCCCGTCAGTATCCGGAGATCTCCGCCGAGGAGTCCGTGGCGGTGATGCGGGTGATCGTGGCCCGGCTCGAAAACGAGGTGGTCGGTAATACCCCGGCCGGGGTGGGCGGCTCTTCCGGTCTGCGGGGCAGCATTAATGGCGAGGTGGTATTGCGGACCGGTGAGATCATCGGCCTGGTCGGTTCGCCGCTGGCCCATGCCGCCCCGGTTGAGTACGGGACCAGGCCGCATTTTCCACCGGCCCGGCCGATCATCCTCTGGGCGGCCCGCAAGCTGGGTCTTTCCGGCAGGGAATTGCGGAGCGCGGTGCGGGGCATCCAGTGGAAGATCTACCAGCACGGCACTGAGGGGGCGCATATGTTCGATAAGTCATTCAAGAATCTGGATAGCTGGATAATGGCCCAGGTTGAGACGATTCCGGACCGAATCGCCGGGAGGGCGAATAATGGCGAGAACTGAAATTATCGCGGCGATTGGTGCCACTATTAAAGGTGTGGCACCGAAAGCCAAGATTCATGAACGGGAGAGGTTCAAGAGCAGCTGGTCGGATTTTTTGACCCTCTTCAAGACTACCGACGGGCTGATCAACGGTTTTACGGTCACCCGCAAGGCCAAGGCCCGGCGCTCGGTGACGGCCGGTCAGGTTGAAGAGGCCTCGGTGATGATGATCCGGGGCTGGTATGGCCTGAAGGATGAGGCGAACAGCGAGGCGGCTTTCCAGGACCAGGTGGACGGGATTGATGCGGCCCTGCTGGCTGATGAGAGCTTGCAGAATACCTGCGAGACCACCCACCCCGACTGGGGACCGATGGGCGGGGCGGTCGGCCTGCAGGCCGATCTGTTGGAACTGCGTAAATTCGGCACGGTGCTCTGCCATTATTTCGAGGGCAGGATCTGCGCCATTGAGCTGGTTGATATTTAGGGGTCGAAAGACCGGGAGGTAGAAGATGACAAAATACAGGTTGAAGAAGGGACAAGAGAAATTCACGGTGGTTGACGGGCCGCTGGCCGGGCGCAGCTACGGGCCGGGCCGGGATTATGACAAAGACCAGATCCCGGCCGGTGAGTTGAAACGATTTGAGAAGGTCAAGGATAAGAAGATTGCCGCTGCCGACCAGACAAACAAAACTGGAGATAAATCATCATGAGATCGCCCCGCGCAAATAAGAACCTGATGGCCGTCTCGGCCAATAATCGTGAGACCGGGATCAATGTCGAGCAGACCTTGGACACCACCATGCTGGTGGCTATGGGTGATGTAATCAACCTCGAACCGCGCCGGGAGAATAACGGCGATGAGCAGACCGGCAAGGAAGAGCCCGACACCGTTTATGATCTGGGAGCGCTGGCCAGCGGGTCTTTTAACTTCGAGAAGGCCCAGCCCCAGCATTTTGCTTTTCTGCTGGCTTTCGGTCTGGGCCAGGTCGCGACCGTTGCGGCCGGGACCGGTTACGAGCACACCATTATCCCAATCGACGGCGACCTGGACGGCGACCGGTCGGTGCCGACCTTTACCGGGGCGCAGCGTTTCGGTGATGTCATTGCGAAACGGCTCTTTGCTTCGCTGGCCGTTGATAGCTTTACCGCCACCTTTGCCAAGGACTCCTGGTGCAAGATCGTCGGTACCCTCAAGGGCACCGGCAAGGTCACCAATAGCGTGATCGAGGAGACCGTCTCGGCCCTGAATGATGCCGTCGAATTGACATTGGCCGCCAATGGCGTGGAGGGTGCCGATGCCCAAACCAGGCTGGACAACGTCCAGCGGATCCAAGCGGAACTGACCCCCGGAGTCTGGACCGAAGTGGATTACTCGGCGGTCTCAGCAGCGAGTCCGGCGGTGATCACCAATACCAGTGCGGGCGGCGACGGACTGTCATCCATTGACTACAAGATCCTCTATGTTCCGACCGAGGCCGCGTGGGCGACCTTCCCGGCCCGAGTGACTGAAACGCCGCTGCGGGTCACGGGGTTGACCGTCAATTTTGGCGGGGCCTGGAACGGTGCGGCTTTTGACGGCGGACGGGAGATGACCAGCGAGATCAGTTCGGTGGAATGGGGTTGCAATAATAACCTCCAGGTCGAATTCGTGCCGGGTTCCGCCGGGGCCTACGCCTCGCGGATCTGGCGGGACGGTCGGGGCCAGACTTTGAAGATGACCCGTGAGTTCCGGGATTACATCCTCCAGCAGCATATCGACAGCAACGATACTTTCGGCGTTCATTTGCTGGCTGAAGGGGCGGTCTTTGACGCCCCGCATAAATACCAGGTGGAGTTGATCTTTCCGAAATGCGCGGTCCTGACCTCGCCGATTTCAGTGGACGGTAAGCGGCTGGCCGAGGCTGGCGATCTGGTGGTGCTGGAGGACGATACCTACGGCAGCGTGATCGCCAAGGTCAAGAATTTACAGGCCACTTATGCGGCATAAACTGAATGGCCCGGTCGGTTGGATATGACCGGGTTTTAATCAGGATTTAAAGCTGAGTTAAGTCGCTTGTCGGCTTACACGAAACTTATGCCCTTGCGGTGTAAAGGCAATTTTAAAAACCGGGAGAACAAGAAAATGGCAAGGATTTCTGGGCAGGTAATTAATACGGCAATCTTTAATGACAATATCGGCGGAGGTCAAATCCATCTTTATTGGCGCAACCCAACCACAGAGGAGCGGGCCAGCTACACCAATATGAGCATCCAGCGCGAGGGCGACGAACTGGTGGTCAAAAAGGGCGAAGCGCGGCAGGAGTACGGCCTGAAGATCCTCACCGGTTTTCGGTTCGGAGATTTTGGGCAGCGTGTTGCAGCGGCAGTTGGTGGCGCTGAGAATGAGAAGTCGTTTTCCCATGAACCTGACCACCCTGATTATCTCGAAAACTGGAAAGATCTGGTGCTGGAAAGTGGCGCGGATCTGGTTGAGCTACTGGCCGCCAGGGTCTTCGATATGCCCTGCAGTATTGCCGCCGCCCAGCCGGTCAAAAAGGGCAAAGATGCCTCGGATATCGCCGGTGAAAATAAAGCCCAGGAGACCTTGCCCACAAAAAACTCGCAAGAGACCTTGACGCAATAGCGGCGGGTCTCTGTGACGAAGCGGAAGAAGCGGACTGCGCGGACGAGATCGAGAAGGACCACCTGGCCGAGTGCTGCGCTAAGTGTGAAAAGAAAAAAGTCAGGGACCTGCACCCCTACACCTTAAAGCTGCTGCGGATCCACCATATGCAATTGGCTGGCTACCACTGGCGGGCAAACGACCTTACCTATGAAGAGTGGCTGGACCTGGGCGATGTTAAAGCGGCGCTGCCGACCAGGGACCAGGCCTTGTTGACGACAATCATGCAGATGCTAACTGGATTGATGGGCGGATGAAATGAACGGCAATACCATCCAGATTGAGATCAAGCTTAAGGACGACGGCACGATCAAAAAGATACGTGACCTCGGCGACCAGGGTCAGCGCACCGGCGACAAGCTTGATAAGGGATTTAAAAAGGGCGGCCAGTCCATCGGCTTTTTTAACAAGAATGTGGTCGATCTGGCCAAGGGTTTTGCCGTGGCCCAGCTGGCCATGACAGCGGGCCGGGAGGGGGTGCGGCTTTTCCGGCAGGAAATCACTCTGGGGTTGGAGGCAGTCGAGGACCTTAATGTCAAGGTTGCCTCGATGTCCGCCTTTATCTCCACCTTCAGCCAGACCACCAAGGACGGCGATATCGCCGGTGGCTTTGAGGAGGCCTATAAATACGCCACGGCCCTGATCCCCCGCCTGGAAGTGCTGGACGCCAGGACCGTGGCCACCGGCAAGGACTTGACTATCATGGCCGAGACCATGGCCATGAACGGTGTCTTGCTCGACGTCAATAATAAAAAGCAGGAGGATGGCTTTGTCAATATAGCCAACGCCCTGAAACTTGTCACCGCCGGGCAGAACCAGGACATCCAGATGCGCCAGGAAATCAACTCCCTGATGCTGGGCCAGATCCGGATGACCGATAGGCTGCCGAAGCTGTTACAGGCTGTTGACCCGCAACTAAAAAGCCATCTGGAAATCTGGAAACAGGAAGGCACCGTCATCGAGAATGTTGGCGAGTTGCTGAAAGGGTTCGGCGCTTCCGCCGACCTGATCTCCTCAACCTGGATGGCAATCGGTTCAACGATGGAGACCATCCACACCAGAGTGCTGCGGGGCGGCATGACACCGATGTATGAGGATCTGCTCGATCTGGCCACCGATCTGAATAGGTCGATCATGGACCAGAACGGCGATCTGACCGAGAACGGTCGTCTGATCCAGGGAATGATCGCCACCGGCTGGGTTGATGTGAAAAACACCCTCGGGGTCATCAATAATCTCATCGGGGCCTTTGAAGGGCCGTTGACCCTGGTCGGCGATCTGACCGGGATGATCTTCGACGGCTGGGGCCAGATCATGGCCATGCTGGGGCCGGTCTCCAAGGTTGTCGGCTTGATTGGCCAGTCGATGTGGAAAGACGTTGAGGCGATGGTTCAGCTCACCTCCGGTGATTTCTCCGGCGCAAAGACCTCCTTTGCCGCCGGTGGTTCTTTAATGGGCCAAGCGATGGCCATCAATCTTCGGGATGAATTTGAGAAAGAACTGAACGAGTATTACGCGGCCAGGGATATCGGTTCTGGTATTACGGCCGGGACGGCCATCGCGCCGAAGATGGCTCCGGGAATGTCCTCCGATCAGCTTAAAGCGGCTCAAAAAGCAGCTGGTGCCAGGCTGAAGATGGAGCGGGATCTCACCAGCGAAATCAAACAACTGACCCTTGAGGAATATGAATATAAAAAGTGGGCGCTGGATAAAGAGGTTAACGATCTCTGGCAAAAAGCCGGGCAGGAAATGGCAGTACAGGACACCGTTATCCAGTATGAAACGGCGAAGACTTTAGAGCTTGAACGGGAGCGGCTCGAAGGTGATCAGAAGCTCCTTTCTAAGCGGCTGGCTGACTATGAAAAATTTTATGACGATATCGGTCGGCAGATCGATGCCCATGCCAAAAAAGAAAAGCAAAATATCCTGGACCTGAACAACCTCTATCGCCAGCAGATGAACCTACGGCGTTCAACCGAGGAGATGTTGGCCGGTTTAGGTAAGGTCAATAATGTTGATCCCCTCAAGCAATACCAGACTACCAAAGCAGAACTTGACCAGCAATTTCAGGCCGCCCAGATGCTTGGTGGCCAGGACCAGATTGACGCCCTGGAGAAATATAAACAGGCGATAAATAGCCTCGCCCAGGAGTTTGAAGGTGGCGCTGGTTATTTGGCTGGCGACAAGATCACCGGCCAGGCCATCCAGGATATTGAACGGGCCTATGAGATCCAGAAACAACTTATGGCCGAGATGACCGCCGCCTCCGAAAAGCAGATCGAGACCAACAAGATCTGGGGCCAGGAGTTGCAGGCGGAGGCCGAGTTGGCTGCGGTCGGCATTTATGAGTTGCAGGACACTATCTATGATCTGGATGACCAGTTAGCAGCGATGGACAAGGTTATCGCCCTGGAGGGCGAAGACCTGGCCAGCTCGGTGGTGCGGGATATCCAGCGCGAGGTTGATCTGCTCCATGACAAGACCATCACCATCACCACCAACCATATTGACAATTACGGCGGCGGTGGCAGCACTAGTGTGCCGGTGCTTGACTCCTACGCCACCGGTACCGACTGGGTGCCGAAGACCGGCCCTTATTTGCTGCATGAAGGCGAAGGGGTCTCTACGGTGGCCGAGAACCGGGTCGCCAGATCGGTAGGCGGTGGAGCCAACAAAAAGATAACCTTCGGCGACATCAATATTTACAACCAGGGCGGCGGCGGAGCAAGCCAGGATATGGATTTGCGGAGACAGGTCCGTGATGAATTAATGCCCGAGATCCTGGAGCAACTCAGAAATGCCTAGAATCAAATTCACCCGAGGTGGCACCGTCTGGACCGCCAATTGTGATCGCGCCTTTCCGGTCGGAGATCCGGCCAAGGTCGGGGTGGTCGTTGGTTATTCCGACGGCGGCCAACTCTACGCCTATAACAAAGGGCCGGGCGAGCAGTTCTTCGAGCTGGTTTTTAACAAGATGGACAGCGATGTCGAGCCGGGCTGTCGGAGCTTTCACGAAACGGAAGCCGTGGGACCGCTCAATACCTTTACCTATACCGATCAGGCCGGGGTTGATCACACCGTCCGTTGGATGGATATCGAATACCCGATCCGCCAGACCGATCACAACCGCCATTCCGGCACCATCAGACTGCGAAAGGAGATATAGTATGAGATCTGTAGAATTTTATAAATTGCTGGTGAAGCTTGTCGGTGATTTAAACGCGGTCGCCCAGGCCCAATCAACTGGGAAACTGACAACTGTCGCCGCTAAAGACAAGGTTAGCGTATTGTTTGATGCCTTTATCGCCGCTCTGGCGGAGTAGTAAATGCCCCGAGTCTTCAACGCCGCCTTCACCACCGAAAAGAACAAGCGCGATCAAGGCCCTGCTCCGCGTAATCTGCTGGAGTTTGGTTTTGCCACGCCGGTCAAGCTGTCCGATTCGGATGTGACCGTCCCTGGCTGGGATGGGATAAACCTTGTCACCAATGGCGACATGGAGCTGGATTATGGCTGGCCTGACTCCGGGGATTTCGTCACCAGCAACACCCGCGAAAACACCCAGGCCCATGGCGGCACCTACAGTAGGAAACTAGTGGTAGGCCGGGGTGCTGGTGGAATTAAACACACCGGCGACCGCTTCACCACCTCAACAGGTTCCAGGTACCGCGTCACCACCAAATTATACCGGTCGGCTGATACCAGTCCGGTTCATGTCACAGTTCGTAACGGCGCGGACACGGCAGACATCTTGTCGGTAGATTCTTCTGCTCTGTCACTTGATGCCTGGACTTCGTTCTCCCAGGAATACACCGAGACAGCCGGTGGTTCCCAGGCCTTTGTCACCGTTACTGCTGAAAGCGGTACGACTACATACATCGACAACATCGTTGTCGAGATTGAAACATACACCTATGGCTCGGATCTGCTTGTTAACGGCGACATGGAACTTGATTCGGACTATAGCGGTATCGGCCCCACATTAGTTTCACAGGTAAGAAGCTCCACCGAAGTCGCTGAGGGCACGTACAGCCGGTACCTTGACGGCGGCGCTACTTGGGGCGGTATGGAGAATGACAATAATTTCTCACTGACCAGTGGGACAAACTACAGACTGACTGGCCAGATATTCAGATCAAATGTTTCCGCTGGTTTTTCGGTAGGTCTGGCCCGGGTAAAGGCTGGTGATGGCACTACAACAGCATTAACAGGACAAATTGATATAGTCACTGATGATGTGTGGCAACCATTCGAGTTTATTTTTGACGGAACGGTGAGCGGCGCTAACGGGGTTTTGAGCCTTGAAGGGTGGGATATATTCACCGGCTATTATGATGATGTTAAATTGCAGGAACAGATCCTAGGTTGGTCAGGGATAAACCTTGTCCCCAACGGTGACATGGAGCTTGATTCC
The DNA here is from genome assembly GCA_039714535.1 of Thermodesulfobacteriota bacterium. Taxonomy (GTDB): domain Bacteria; phylum Desulfobacterota; class Desulfobulbia; order Desulfobulbales; family JAGXFP01; genus JAGXFP01. Next base: position 92,850 of record JBDLJC010000004.1, read on the forward strand.
GGTTGGGAAGATTCCGGGGATTTGGTCGTCACCAACGAGCGAAGTTCCGAGCAGGTATATGCCGGTACGTACAGCCGGAAACTGGTTGTCGCGGCAGTCTCAAGTGGGATCACAGATTCAGCAAACACTTTCACCACGGTTACGGGTTCCACTTGCCGAATCGGTTTTTGGCTGTACCGATTAGCGGACACCAGTCCGGTCGAAGTTATTGTCCGCAATGGCGCCGGGACGGCTGACGTTCTGACAGAATCGACCGTAGTGACGTTAGGTGCCTGGCAGTATATCAGCCACGAATACACAGAAACAGCCGGTGGTGACCAGGCCTTTGTCACCATCAATGCCAATCAGGACACGACTTCGTATATCGACGATGTTGTTGTGGAAACACAGTTGAAAGTATTGCAGTACGCGGGGCTGGTTAAATCCTGGGGTTTTGTCGATTCCAGTGGTGGGCAAGTGCCGGGCCGTTCCATTATCGGCCAGATAGAATCCTCCGACCTGGCGCTGACGATTATTAATAGTCAGTCACCGCGATTCTCCGACAACTCAACCGCTGCCGACCCCATTGAGGGGGTGGTGGTCACCCTCTATCAATGGTTTGTCGGCACCGATCTCTCTGAGAAAGAGCCGATCTTTGTTGGCGTTGTCCGGGGCCAGCCCCAATACGATGAATTGGAGTATCGACTGACAGTCAAGGGGATCTGGAACAAATACAACCGGGTGATCGGTAATGATTTGATCCTGAGCCCCGACGATTTCCCCGACATCGATCTGGAAGATATCGGCCGGATGGCCAACATTGCTTACGGCTCCCTGGTAAATATCAGATGCCCGGCCATCGATAGCGGTGCGGTTGATAATCTGTTTGCCGCAATTAATGAGACCCAGAATACCTTGGAGCTGTCAGACGCGGGCCGCTTCCCCACCAGCGGCATGCTGGGTTGCGAACTGGAAGAGATGACCTATACCGGCAATAATGGCAAAATTTTGACGGGTGTGACGCGCGGTGTAAACGGGACCACCGCCGCAGCCCATGATGCCGCGATGGTCTGTTGGGAGATTGCCTCTGAGTTTGTCTATCAGCTGGCCAGCCATCCGATCAAGACCGCCTACGAACTGTTCGTTGATGATTTTAGGATTACCGATATTGCTATCTTCTACACCGGCCAGACCGGTGATGAAAAGGTCGGCTTCGAGGGCATGGCCGTGGCGGTTATCCCGGCCAGGATTACCCGCGCTGCGGCTGTTGATCTGCTGGTGAACGACGGCCTGACCATCAACGACGCGATTGACGTAGTTGATACTATTGGAGTGTATGACACCATCGGTGTCAGCGACACGATTTTGGTGGATGATACTATCGACGTGAGTGACACCATTGCCGTCAGTGACTTGATCAACGTTGACGATACGATAGCTGTTTCTACCGGAAACCACTCCCACACTGGTGGCAATATTGATACCATTGTCTGGAAGTTTGATTATGGAGTTAGCACCGGGGCATCATCCGTTTCAGACACTGTTTTGCAAGGCACTATTGACGGTGATTTCAACCCATCGTGGCTTTATGGCTCGTCAAATCAACAGGCTAAGTTTTATAAGGCAACTTACCAGGATTACGAGGGTACACCATATAGGTATCGTATTTGTGTTGCGTTGGGGGATATTCCAACTACAGGGGAAATGACGCTTTCGATGAACGGTGGAGGGGGATCAATAGCTGTTGATAGCGGTGATGCCAATACAACGAAAAAAGGTGTTTGGACTTCTGTTCCTGCTGCGCTTGACACATGGGCGGAATGGAATGCGCAGTATGGTTTAATCAACATGGATGTATCTGGTAATGTGTATGTCAAAGATTTCTGGATTGAGATAGAAATCACCCCCCCGGCCCCGGCATCAGCGGCGACAGGTGTAGCAAAATCAGGATCCGCTTCTAAAACCGGCGCTGCAACTAAGACCGGTTCTGCCAGTAAGTCAGGGGCGGCATCTAAAATCGGGGCTGCTTCTAAAACGGGTACAGCAGCTAAATCAGGCGCGGCATCGAAAGGCGGCACTGTAACCAGGGAAGGGGCTGTCACCTTAACCGGTAATTCCGTGGCCGATGTTGAGGTGGGCACCCTGATCACCGCCAACTTTGACGGCTGGCGTGATGACGCCACTGGTACGGTCACCGGCACGCCTTACGCTTTGCTTGAAAGACCGGACCATGTCATCAAGCATCTTTTGACCTATTACTGTGAATACCCAGCGGCGAATATCGGTAATTCTTTTGCCACTAGCGGCGCTTTTTATAATATCAATTCCTATTCCTTTGCCCTCCTGATCAATCAACCGATTTCGGCAGACAATCTACTGATGAAACTGGCCTTGCAGAGCCGGAGTCGATTTTTCGTCAGTCCGGTCGGAGTGGCCCAGCTGATCGTTCGCCAACTCGGCCAGGTGTCCGGCCATGCCATCCCCAAAGCTGAGATCAAACAGGGCTCTATGTCGATCCGGCGCAGCGCTGAAAACGATATCGTCAATACCTTCAATATCCTCTGGCAGCGGGACTGGCGACTGTCCGGCCCGGATGCCTATCAGGGCGCGACTGCCTTTACCGATGCGACTTCGGTGGGAAGCTACGGAGTTCGTGAACCAGCCCGGGCCGAGTTGTTCCACTTCGACGCGGTAATTGTCTCCGCCATGGTCGACCATGTCGGCGCCTACTGGCTGAGTTTCCAGAAAGACAGCCGCAAGCTCCCGAGCTTTTCGGTCTTTTTGGACAATATGGAGACCGAGCCTGGCGATATCATCGACCTGACCTACCCCCTCGACAATATGGCTGGCTTTGTCTGTGAAGTATTGAAGATTCGCCATGTGCCTGGTTCAGCCAAGCGCAATATTATTGACCATCTGGAGATCCTGGCGGTGGAGAACTGATCAAGATGACTTATTGAAAAAAAGGGAAGCGGCCGGGCGGTGCGCTAACACAACCCGGCCACCCAGCTTCAGTGCAATAGACACTGTGAACCAGGCCTAGGGCTCCCCCTACCGCGTCGACACGGCGGGAGAATCCTAGCATAATCGTGCAATAAACTGCAAGGGGTTCCATTATGTCTAAACCAATTATCCCATGGATCGGCGGTAAGCGCCGTCTGGCCAAACATCTCTTGGCTCTCTTCCCTGAACACACCTGCTATTGTGAACCGTTCTGCGGAGCGGCGGCGCTGTTCTTCCTTAAGGACCAGAGCAAGGTCGAGGTGGTCAATGATATTAACGGTGACCTGATTAATTTATACCGGGTCGTTCAGCACCACCTTGATGAATTTAATCGGCAGTTCCGCTGGGGGCTGGTGAGTCGCCAGATCTATAAATGGCTGCAGGATGCTAACCCCACCACTTTAACCGATATCCAGAGAGCGGCCCGGTTCTATTATCTGCAGAAGCTTGCTTTCGGCGGCAAGGTGGATGGCCAAACCTTCGGCACGGCAGCCACCTCACCGCCGCGCTTAAATCTGTTAAGGATCGAGGAGGACTTGAGCGCGGCTCATCTCCGCTTGTCCAGAACCGTGATCGAGCATTTGTCCTGGCTTGATTGTGTAACTAAATATGATCGGCCAGCCACCCTGTTTTACTTCGATCCTCCATACTGGCAGACGGAAGGCTACGGGGTTGAGTTTGGCTTTGAGCAGTACAGGCAGATGGCTGGAGTCATGAAAAAGATGAAAGGCAAGGCAGTATTGAGCATCAATAAGCACCCGGAGATTGAGGAGGTATTTGCGGGGTTCAAGGTGCGGGAGGTACCCATTAATTATACGGTGGGTGGGGCGGGCCGAGGGCGGCAACGGACAGAGTTGATTTACACCAATTTTTAATCAGCGCCTAGAGGTAATTTAAAAGCCAGTTGCGTGGTTTCAGACCCCGCGTCATTTGGTTCCAGACCGCGCGGCGGGCTACAGTTCATCTGCACGCTTACAACCGGAGAACGAAAAAAGGGATTCAGCCGAAAAGCTGAATCCCTTGCTATATATGGTGCGCCCGACAGGATTCGAACCTGTGGCCTACGGATTAGAAGTCCATTGTAATCCTTATTACTCCTTTCATATATTCTTGACTTTCTCTGTATTAGCAGGGTATAAACAATAGTACGGTATGTATGGTTTGTACCGTACCTATATAATTATGTCACCCTGGTGTCACCCTGCTGTCACCCCAATAAGTTGTATGGAGGGAAGTCATGGCAATTAACATTAGATGTAAGAACAATGAATGCAAAGCAGACATGAAGCTTTCTGCTAAAAAATGCCGTAAATGTGGGACGTTGATTCCTGCAAAAGGTAAAACCTACCGAGTAATTGTTAGAATGAATGGTCGGAGAGTTATCAAAACCACTCACAATCTAGAGCTTGCAAGGGAAATTGAGTCTAAACTCAAGATTGATATTAGCCGGGGGGAGTATAACCTTGTTAAGAAAAAAGCAAGCCCGTCTTTAAATGATGTTTGGGAACGTTTTCTCCCATGGGCAAAGGAAAATAAAAAATCATGGAAGACGGACGATGGATACTATCGCAAACACCTTGAGCCAGTTTTTGGAGATAAGGAGCTTGATCAGATTTCCCCCTTTGATATTGAAAAACTTATTTCGAAGATGAAAAAGGGGAAAAGCAAGCACGGTAGAGACTATACTCCGGCAACAATTAAACACCAGATTGTGTTACTTTCCCGCCTCTTTTCCATTGCAGGTAAATGGAATATGTATCATGGAGCCAACCCCTGCCATAGTGTGACAAAACCAAAATTGAACAACCAAAAGACAGAATTTCTAACTGAAGAAGAGCTTTCAAGACTACTTGATGTGCTGGATACATGGCCAGACAAAATGAGTGTTTGTTTTATAAAGTTTGCCCTATTTTCAGGGGTTCGTAGGAGCGAACAGTTTAAACTTGAATGGAGAGATATTGATTTTGAGCGAAGAACAGCAACTTTAAGAGACCCCAAAGGGATAATTGATCAAACCATCCCATTATCAGACGAAGCACTCCAGGTCTTAAAAGCAACCCCACGTAGGAAGAATACACCTTTTGTTTTCTATGGTAAGAAGGGGCAACGACTAACAGATTTCAAGAAACCTTGGCTTAATATAAGAGCAACCGCCAAACTCCCTTCTGACTTTCGATTCCATGGATTACGCCACAATTTCGCCTCTACGCTTGTCAGTAATGGAGTGCCTCTATACACCGTTCAAAAATTACTTTGCCATAAGAACGCAAAAACGACCCAAAGATACGCGCACCTTGCGGATCATGCCTTACGTGACGCCGTTGAATTATCAGGGAAGCTTTTTAAGCCAAAGAAAAAAGCGGAAGTTGTCAACCTGGAGAATGTGAAAAATGGCTAAAAGTGAATACTTGAAAATGATAGGGTATGGTGAATTGCTGGAATCTTTACTCGATAACAACCTAAGCCAATGGTCAATCGCTGGCTTAATAAATAATGCAGCTTCGTTGCTGAACATAAACTACAACATTAAAAAAAATGCCCACTTCATCAAGTTAATTGATCAAATTAACCTTAGGGAAAAAGAAACACTTAGTGATGCAATTGTTTTTCGTTACTCCAAAATCCATATATTAAACTATAAATTAATCAGCTTTTTATTCAATGAAACCGAAGAATATGAAAAAGAAAATCCTGACTTTAATAAACTTGATAAATTAAGAAAAGAAATTGGAAAAATTCAAAAAGAAGTCCCTTGGGATGAACTACCTGAAATAGAATTTTCACCAAAAGAAATTGGTGATGATCCAAACAAGGAATTATATAGTGCCGTACAAGCAATGACGAAAAATGGATTAGAAGAAAAATCTGTTGGGTATTTCAAAATTTCCGCACCAGTTGATGACGTTATTGTTTTTTTTGGATTAATAAACTTTATTCGTCTTTTAGCTCAACATTTAAAAAATAGTAACAGACCTTGGCAACAATCAGTCCCGGTTATATGCCAAGAGTTAGATAATAATCCAACAGCCTCCGACGATGTGTTTACGTTATCATATAAAGTAGATCCTTTTAGATTTATAAATGCTTATAATGAAATCTCTGATGTTTTATTTATCAATAACGATACCATCACACTTGAGAGATCCTTGACAGATAGCCCTATTCAGGAAGAAGATGGTCGTTATACACATGTCCCAGCATTAGCCATTATCTCAAACATCTTTTTTGACTTTCTTTTTCTCGGAGGCCAGGACTATTACGGCTTCTGTGAACACTGCGACAAGTTCTTTGTCATACAGCGAAAAGGAAGGAAAATATATTGTTCTGATATATGCCGAGTCAATGCGAACAAGTCAAAAAATTTCCACCACACATCATAACGCGGCCAATCTTTAATATGTGTTGCATTGTCAAAAGCGAACTTATCGATTTCAATCCACCCCGTCAATAAATGTCTCCACAAAGCCTTTGATCTTACCAATAATACGTTCCGCTAAAGTACGACGCTCCTTTAAGCCGGGGCGTTTATTCATGATCCCAATAACATCATCCCTCATCGGAGGTTTTTCGGTGAACAAGTAGTCACCTATGACCTTGTGCAAACCGTCTAGGTTCAAGCCCTCGCTGTCACTAAGTTCCTTGATGGCATTTTCTTTTTCTGCATTCCAGTAAGTCTCAAACTCTTCGCCAATATCTCCACCCTTTGGAATGTTTGGAAAATGGGTGGCAATAAAACGTTCAATAAGCTCTTTCTTGCTGCGTAGCTGCGTTTCTGTGTCAAGGATGGCCAAAATTGTTTTGTGCTGCTTCTCTCTGTCTGCCGGTTTGGCGTCTTGCATATTTTGCAGAAGAGCTATGATGTAACTCACATTGATTTTATCTCTGCGGATAAGCTCAAGCTCGAAATCAATATCATCAAGAATAGAAACTTTTTCTTTTTCCTTATCGCTCCTAACCTTGTCGTAAAGATCCAGATATTTACTTCGATAATCGGCAAAAAGCTGCTCATCCATGGGAAGATCATCAAAGGTGAACTGAGTAAAGCAATCGAGAACATTTTTCAGCCGGATAATTTCACGAAATGCCTGGATAAATTTAGCTTCATCCTCTTCCGTGAGCAAGTCGTCAACACTTTCCACAGTTGGGGTAATCGCTTGCAGGTTTGCAACCGCTTTAGAAAAACGCTCGATATAGTTTTCATAGGGGGCAAGGATGATATCTTCAATAGCATCCTTATTGGCAAATAGCTCTATGGCCTGATCGGTAGCAGGTTTTAAGTTCCGAAAACAGACAACATTCCCCTGGGATTTCTTTTGGCCCATGGTTCGGTTGGTTCGGGAATAGGCTTGAATCAAACCATGGTATTTGAGGTTCTTATCCACATAGATGGTGTTGAGCGGTTTACTGTCAAAGCCGGTCAAGAACATATTCACCACCAACAGAATATCAATTTCCCGTGCCTTAACACGCTTGCCGATATCCTTGTAGTAACTATAGAAATTATCGGTTGAATAATTGGTGGTGAATATTGCGTTGTAGTCGTCAATATAATCATCAAGCTTTTCTCTGCTATGCTTATCAACAGGGGCATCATTACTATCATCCGGCAGTACCGTTTCGATGAAACCATTGGCGTCGCTGTCTTCTTCGTTTGCCTGATAGGAGAAGATTGTTCCAACCCGCAGATTATGTTCTTTGGCTTCTTTTTTTTGTTTCAGCAAATCATAGTAAGCCGTTAAGGTTTTGATATTTGAAACACAAAATATAGCCGTAAACTCCCGTGCGTGGGTTTTACGGTTATGGTTGGCAATGATGTAATCGGTGATATTGTTGAGCCTTTCAGGGGCTTCCATCACTTCTGCGGTATCAATTGCTTCCACTTCAATATCAGCCACACCATCCTTCTGCTTAACGGTTCGGATATATTCGACTGAGAACTTCAGGACATTTTCATCCCGTATCGCATCAGTAATCACATATTTATGCAAACACTTATCAAACAGATCCTTGGTAGTTCGTTTGCCAAGCGCATTCTTGGCGGCATTGGCGGCAAAAATCGGAGTGCCGGTAAAGCCGAACATCTGCACGTTATTGAAAAACTCATTTATGCGCTTGTGGGTGTCCCCAAACTGGCTGCGGTGACATTCATCAAAAATAAACACCATGCGCTTGTCTTGCAGTTCTGACATGCTGGCAAGATACTTTTCCTTAATGATCGCGGTATTGAGTTTTTGCAAGGTGGTAACAATCAAAGGGGTGTTGTCATCGGCAAACTGTCCAACCAACTTCTTGGTGTTGGTGGTGGCATCGACACTGCCTTCACTGAAACTGTTGAACTCTTTAATGGTCTGGTAATCGAGGTCTTTTCTATCAACTACAAAGACCACCTTATGCACATGGGGCGATTGGGTAAGAATTTGCGCGGTCTTGAAAGAGGTGAGTGTTTTTCCTGAACCGGTGGTGTGCCAAATGTAACCGTATTTTTCGGTGTCACGCACCCGCTCAACAATGGCTTCCACCGCGTAATATTGATAGGGGCGTAGCACCATCAACATATTTGTGCTTTCATTGAGCACCACATATTTGGTGATCATTTTGGAAAGCTGGCATTTCTCCAGAAAATCCACAGCAAATTCACTAAGCTGACTGATTTTCTTGTTGTCCTCATCGGCCCAGAAAAAGGTTTGCTTAAAGTCGCGTTTGCTGACCGGGTTATTGGCGTAATATTTGGTATTGACCCCGTTACTAATTACAAAAACCTGGATATAACCAAACAACCCATAACCTGCTGAAAATGAATGGCGGTGGTAACGGTTGGTCTGGTTGAAGGCCTCTTTCATTTCCAAACCACGGCGTTTAAGTTCAATCTGCACCAGAGGCAGGCCGTTGACCAAAATCGTCACATCATAGCGGTTTGTATACTTACCTTTCATGGTGACTTGATTCGTCACCTGATATTCGTTTTTGCACCACTTGATCTGGTTGATCAGCTCAACATAGCCGATCTCTCCGTCATCCCGAGTGAAGTCAACTTTATCACGCAGGATTTTGGCTTTGTCGAAGATGTTTCCCTTGGCCAGCTTGTTCAGGATCTGGCGAAATTCCAAATCAGAAAGCAGGGTCTTATTATGCTTCTCAAGCTGTTTTTTGAGGTTGAGGACAAGTGCTTCTTCATCGTCAATTTTTACCCTGTCAAAGCCCAGAGTTTCAAGTTGAGCGATCAGGTTATTTTCAAGGGTTTGTTCTGGCTGCGTGCTCATTATTCTTCCAGGTCATTTTCCAACATATAGTCACCAAGTTGGATTTCGTAGGTTTCAAGCTCTTGCTCAAATAATGCCTTGCTATAAAGTATTTTCCCCGGCATAGGAGTTTCTTCGTCCAGATATTCATTAAATGCGGGATTATCCTCATACTTCAGCTCTTTTTCGCTGAGTTGATCGAGTCGGCGCAGCATATATGTGCAGAGGTTATCTGTAATACCGATAATAAATTCGGCAAAATCGGCATCATTAACCTGATCCTTCAGGGATGCACGTCCATGGCCAATATCACAGTGACTATTGCGAATTTCACCTAGATGATGCACCACTGATCCCACTCTTCTCACCATGTCAACGTCTGAAAAACCTCTTCCTTTCTGTAATTCCAGCAAGGCTCGTGTAAAAACATCAAAAAGGTTATCATTGTTGTGTGAGCTTAAAGGTTCTTGCTTTAGAAGGTAAAGCGCAAGTATTGAAATCCCTTCAATGAGTGCCTTGCAAGTCTCAATCGAAATATCCGGCTTTTCTTCGATATAGCCTTCAACCAATGTGAGATGGCTTTGGTAATACTCCAGATTATGACGCTTTACCCTTTGTATTTCGTGCTTGAGCTTTTCCATAGCCGTTTCTTAAATAAACATCTGTTGGAGCAAGCCTTTCTTGAAGGTTTGGGCTTGGTTTAGTTCGGTAGCTATGAGTTCTATTTTTTTGTCTATTGCTGAAAGGAAATCGGCAATTTTTTGTTGCTCATCTGGAGAAGGAATAGGGATCTTGATCTTTCTCATTCTCCCAGTTGATATGCTCAACACCTTAATACCTTGAGCAATAAGCTTAATTTGCTTCCTGACGTACTCACTCCTCATCATATAAGCACCGTAACCAATATAAATCTCTTTATCCAAACGACGAGCCAACAGCGTGTGTAATCCAGCTAGAACTTTCTCACCATTCAGACTAATAATCTCGATGGTTTTACCGATATCGGCATAATCCTCTGATGCATCTGCGATAACTAGATCACCTTCTTTGCAGAACTTGTCCTCAGAGATATTGTCAAGGTCAATATCCGGGTTTATGAATGGAACAACCTCGCGAGATAGCTCAAAGCCAGGCTTAAACTTTGTATGTATATCTCCGTAGTGAATGTTACGGACTTGCCCAGCTTCATAATTCAGTTTGTCACGCGAAAAAGAGTTAGTAGACTTAAATTCATAAAAGTCTCCAAAGGGCCTTGACTCCCAATCAGGAAAATCATTTCCGTGCTCATCTTTGAAACGAAGACCCTGGCTGAAGAGCTTTTGCATCATGCCTTTTTTGTAATGTTCTAATAAGGTTTTTTTCTTACCGAGTTGCTCAATTTTGGTGTCTACGGAAGTTAGGAACGATGCTATTTTTTGTTGCTCAGTGTCCCCTGGCAAATTCAAGTGTAGCAACTTCAATTGAGCGGCATATAAGTGAACTACAGAAATGCCTTGGGACAACCGTGCTATATCTAACTTACGTTTACTGTTAAGATAATAGGATAGAAAAACGCCGTCATGTTTTGTCTTGATGATATTGAGGTCACCCCCTAAAGCAATGTCACTTTTCAAAACACATGAAGCAGTTGCAATATCTAGCTGGGTTTCACCTGACGCTGGGACAATGATGTCATTAGCTTCACTAAGAACCAGGTCTTTGAGGGGGATATTCGTTCGGGATTTAACATCTCTGATAGTTTCCGCATAGTCAGTATATAGCTGACCATAACGAATACACTCAATCGCCCCATCCTCTTCAATATCGGCTTTTGATATACCTTTACCTTTGCTGAAAACAGCAACATCTCCTAATTTCAAACTGTCCCACTCCCCAATGAACTCAGGAAATCGCAAAGTTGGCACAGTCTGTTCTTGTGTTGTGGTCATAATCATCCTTTGCTTAAAACGGGCTGGGAATACCCAGCTCCTCACAAAAACCAGCAATGGTTTTATCGGTCTCCTGCATGTCGGTTTCAAGGGCTTTGAGTTCACATACTACAGCGTCAATATCCACCGGCTCTTCTTCCTCAAAAGTATCCACATAGCGTGGAATATTGAGGTTGTAGTCGTTCTCTCTAATATCTTCGAGAGAAGCCACATAGGAGTATTTGTCGATATTTTCGCGTTTTTGATAGGTCTCGACAATCTTCTCAACCTGCTCATTGGTCAGCGTGTTTTGATTACCATTTTTGACAAAATCCTGAGAGGCATCAATAAACAGAATATTACTGTCATGGACGCGGCATTTTTTAAGTACCAGGATGCAGGCGGGAATTGAAGTGCCATAAAAGAGGTTAGCGGGTAAACCAATCACAGCATCAAGAAAGTTTTGCTCACGGATTATATATTCACGAATTTTTCCCTCAGCAGCTCCCCGAAATAAAACGCCATGGGGCAAGACCACGGCCATGGTACCACTATCATTCAGTTGATAGATCATATGCTGGACAAAGGCAAAATCTGCCTTCGTTGCCGGGGCGATTGCACCATATTGACTGAAACGGTCATCCGTTTCGTTGAGCGGGTTATCCTTCCCTTTCCACTTGGCGGAAAACGGGGGATTGGCAACAACGACATCAAAACGCTCTTCCAGGTGTTGCGGATATTCAAGCGTATCTTCCTGCCGGATATCAAATTTACTGAAATGGACATCATGCAAGATCATATTCATTCGCGCCAGGTTGTAGGTGGTGCGGTTGAGTTCCTGTCCAAAAAACTCACCGACTTCAGCTTCTTTGGCGATACGCAACAGCAAAGAACCAGAACCACAGGCAGGATCATAGGCCGATTTAATCCGCGTTTTGTCCAGGGTAACGATTTTAGAAATAATTTTTGAAACTTGCTGCGGGGTGTAGAACTCACCAGCTTTCTTACCAGCACCGGAGGCAAATTGAGCAATCAAATATTCATAGGCGTCACCCAAAACGTCTGAGTCCGCCTCTTCAAGGCCAAAGTCAATTTTGCCAAGGTGGGAAAGCACTTTGGCAATAAGGGTATTTCGCGCCTCAACACTACGGCCAAGCTTGGTGCTGCCCAAATCCAGGTCTTCAAAAAGCTGGTTAAAATCATCTTCGCTTTCCGTGCCCATGGTGCTTTGTTCAATACTGTTAAGAATACTTTGCAGGTCTTCGAGGATGAAATTGCTCTCCTCTTCAACGTCGGCGTTTCCTTTGCGGGTGATTTCAGCAAACAGCTCGTTGGGGCGAAGAAAATAGCCAAGTTTAATCAGCGACTCTTCCTTGATTGCTTCAATATCCTCTTCATCAGTAACATCGGCGTAGTCCTTGACGGCCTCCGTTTCAAGTAATTTATTGGCATAAAGATGCTGTTTCTCAGATAAATATTTGTAAAAAATAAAGCCGAGAATGTAGTCGCGGAACTCATCCGCACCCATTTTCCCACGCAGCTCATTTGCAATATTCCAAAGCTGCTGTTCCAGTTTTTGTTTTTGATCTTCTGTCATAAAAAATCTCTGCTTTTATGTATGGAGGGAAAGCGAAACCGCTCCTGATCTGACAGGATTTGTCAAAGGAGTAATTCCTAACATTCTGTCTTGGTTTATACCAGAGGAAAGAATAACTGAGATTTATGTTTATCGCCATAAATCATAAAACGACCAAAATTTAAGTTACTGATTATCTTTTATTCAGACATCTACTCCATCCCTAAGTAATTTTTTGACAACTGCCTCAGCGATTTCGTCAGCACCTGTTTGTATGGGTTTTTGAGGCATCGCCAAATCGCGCATAATTTCCCCCTGACGGTGACACTCAACTTCACCATAGCTTGTAAGGGTTATCAAAACCTTCTCATGTCCAAGGTTTTGGCTCCAAGCCTTGAGTTCTTCTGGGGTCTTACAAACTTTCTGGCCAAGTTGGGTAATAGTGTTTCTAAAGCTATGCGGGTTGAAACGCGGTATGTCTGCACGGTCAAAGGCTTCACTAAATATCTTGCGAATAGGAGAAGCAGTCCTCCAGTGCTTCCTTTCCAGTCCTTCCGCTTCAAATTGGTGAGATGCCCCTTGCGCAATGTGAGTCTTAGGAAATAGGGGATCATCATTGCCCCATAGCTTTTCTTCCCGAAGATATGATACCCACTCCGCCACAATACCGTTAATTTCCTCTCCCACCGGAAAGAAGAAGGTGCTGAAAGTTTTACTGGATTTCGTGTTAACTTCCCGTGCATCCTGATTGACATAGCCATCAATAAGATTGACATGTTTCAGCTTCATAGAAGCAATGGCACTAACTCTCGCGCCCGTTAGAAGTGTGAATGCGATCAAAGCGCGATCACGGCGCTCAATTTCTGTTCCTACCGGCATCGTATTGATGACACATTCAATTTGCTCTATGGTCGGCATTTTTTGTTGACGTTTTGCCGTAGCGATTCGGGTTTCCTTGTCTGACAGGTTGAAATACTCGGCATCGTTATAATCAATGCGCGACTTGTAGCCCGGTTCCCGCGCCAACCACTGAAAGAAGCGTTTGAGTTGCGTAAGAGTAGTATTCAATGTCGATTTACTTAGTTTTTTCTCGGATTGTTGCCCCTTCTGTTCTGCAAGGTAATACTTGAAAGCCTTTGCCTGACTAATATGAAATCTCTTGAAATCCTTAAACTTGGTATAAACCTCGAAGCGATTCAATGCCTTCGCTGCTGAATCGACTGTTGATTCGTTGTTACGTTTGGCTTCCTTTAAAAAGTCTAGATACTTGCGTTTAATCCGTTCATTAGCTGAGTTGTGCTTTTTCATGGTTTGTACTCCTTGTCTCAAGTCACTGTTTACGGTGGGTTTGGTTCAATCAATTATGTGTCACAGTGCTTGCGGTAATGTGATGCCCATATTTTTTCAAACTCCTCGATTCTGGCTAAGCTAACAAGCTGGTTCATGATAGAATCGCAGTCCGGGCAAATCGCTTCTAGATTACCAATCGTTTCGTTCACAGGTTTACAATCAAACACGCCATCCATAGGAAATTTCGGGACGCGGCACTTGACGCAATAGAATTGTCCTGGCTTGCAAGGCCGCTTGTTTTTTTCCCTCCGTGCTTTGAGAAATGCCCTTAGGTCATAGCCTAGTATCAGCATGGGACGTTGTTTGTCGATAATGGGAAGCCCATCCTTGACCCAACTGCGCACAGTATGTTTATGCTTGCCGTATAAAATGGCGATTTCTTCCACCGTGTAGTTACGGTGGATTTTTGCGAGACATGGATTAGGGTGTTTTTTGCTCATCGTTTAATTTATTTGTGTTGTGGTTGTTTTGGTGAGTAAATATTGTCATTCAAGTCAATACGGCTGACCATAGCTTGTTGGTGCTTGGTCGGGCCGGATAGTGGCTATCATGTAAACACATACATTTACGTTACCCATGCCACCAAAGACACTTTTCCACTTTTCCCTTACTGATCCTTTCATTCAGCTACTTTTCATGGGTAACGTTTTCGTTACTGTAAAAGCATCATTTTTGGTCTGTATGGGTAACATTTACATGCGTGTGTATGAGTAACGTTTTCGTGCGTTACGTTTAAACTTTTTGGCATATTTGACTCGGCAACTTAACTTTCCGGTAGCCACGTTCACGGGTATCCTTTTCACGTTTAAAAACAACCCTACCTTCTAACCACCACCGCCAATCTTCTCTTAATGCATAAACAGATTTATCTTGTTTATACATCCCGCCGCGCCGAATAAGTTCAACAAAGCCTTTTGCCATTAAGTCATCTAATGCTCTGATTATCCTTGGCCTGGTAATCCCATCTTTTGGCAAACCCTTATTCTGCATTCCATTGTTAAAAATATTTTCAAGTTCAGCATAGGTCATGTTGATATTAGTTAAGTTCTGGCATACATATTTCGAGTCAATATCCCGCTTCAGAAGGAACAACGTTAGTAATTGAGGTGCAAAGCCAGACAGTGACAAATATGCTCTGGACATAGTCATTTCTCGTTCAATCCATGTTCCAGATTTAAGCTTGCCTTTCCTTACCTTCTTTCTCGCCATTGCAACCAAAACCCCGCTTTGCCTTATGCCTCTAATTGCCTAAAACTGGTTGCATTTTTCACATTCTCCTTTTTTGCCTTTTGTGACATCTTCTCCCATTCATCCAGGTCAAAAATAAGAATCCCAGCCACCTTATAAACAAGGTTCGGATGTTTCTTTTCGGAATGCCACTTGTATGCCGTGTTCCGCGAAATAGGTATGTCACCTTTTTGGATTTTTCTGATTTCAACTTGATTCATATTTCTATCTCCTTATGTAAAATGTCATATACCTTTAGTAACAAACATACATTACGGTATACACACAGTCAAGCGTACCCGTGGTATTTAACTAATGATTACGGAGATATACAAAGATACGATACATATCGTAATCGCATGTTTTATAGTAGCGGGCAATATGAAAAAAAATGATGGGAGAGAGACCCCACAGAGAAGGATAAAAACAACCTGTAATAAGCACTGAAAATGAGCTTGTCGTTAAGATTAATAAATTGAGAAAAGTGCAGGATATTTGAGCTGGCGGGAACCCACTTCCATAAGAATACACAAAAAAGGAGTAGCTCCAGTTCTGTCAGAATGTTAGGGTTCCCCTAGAAATAAGCACCTTTAGTATGCACAATCTAATAGGCTTTTTACTCAAATTTGGAACCTCTATGAAAAAACAATTCGATATTCACGATATTTTTTCCCCGGCACAAGAAATACTTAATCCAGATAAATTTGCAGGCAGAAAAAATAGTATTGCGAAGGCAATAAAAGCATTATGCCGACCAGGGACTAGTATTTTAGTTTATGGTGAACGAGGTGCGGGCAAAACGTCATTTATTGAGATGGTTAAATTAATAGCTCAAGACCAAGTTGAACTTATTCATCGGTACAAAATGTCAAGACTCAAGCCTCCTAGCGGATTTAAATACAAAATCCTATCCATAGAATGCGATGAAGACGTCGATACCACAGAAAAGGTTTTACAAAGGCTGATCACTAGCCCCGAAGGCATTAGTGGATTGATTGGTCCTTGTATTGAAAAAATTGAAACAACAGTTAAAAATAGTTTGTCAATAAAATTATTGCAAAACTTAATGTCTGTAGGTTTCAGTGGAGAAGAGAAAATAACCGCTAAGTCTTTCCAAGAAGTATCTGTTTATGAGCTATTCACTAATTTAATATTAATAATCAACCAAAATGTTTTGAAAGAAGGAGAAGGACTACTAATAACAATTGATGAGTTTGACAGGGTTAAAGATAATTCAAAGATGGCTTCCTTAATAAAAACATTATCAAAAAATAAAACAAAATTTCTGATTTCTGGTATTGCAACATCTTACACTGAACTAATTAAAGCACATGCCTCAATAGAGAGGCAGTTGTATGATGGAAAAATTAAAATTTCACCAATGAGTGATGATGAAATTGACAATCTTTTTGTGTTAGCTAACCGAAACAGTAACAATTTAATTACATACGAAAAAGGATTTATAAAAGAAGTAAAGGAAAGATCTTATGGATTTCCTTATTATGTTCAATTATTTGGTCAACTTGCCTTAGACCATGTAATATCTGTCAATGGATATGACAATAAATTTCGCCTGGCAAAGAAGCACCTAATCAATGGGCTAAAAGAATTTGCTGAATATGAGCCGAAACTTGAAGAAATATATAAAACTGTTGTAGGTAATGATCAAGAACGAGAGTTACTTTTGAAGGCTCTCGCCGCTCAAATCCCTAACAGAATAGACCAAGATAATGTTTTTGGTTTCTGCCGGAAAAGAGGGGTTCGTGATCCTAAAAAGGTGCTCTCGGTATTGCTTTCCATCAAAGAGCCCGAATTTCTTAAAAGGGTTGACACACGAGGCATATCATTTAAAGACCCTCTTTTCAAAATTTACTCAAAAGTTCGATCTCCTTTATACCTTAAAGAAACGAAAGAAGGACTCTCCCTAGGCCAATAGGGATAAAAACAACCATTTAAATAGCAGATACGGGGTTCCATACCCCGCGTCATTTGGTTCCATACCTCACGGCTGCCTACAATCCTACAGCAGCAACACACCCCCTATAGTCACCCTATTGTCACCCCAAACGAAAAAAGGGATTCAGCCGAAAAGCTGAATCCCTTACTATATATGGTGCGCCCGACAGGATTCGAACCTGTGGCCTACGGATTAGAAGTCCGTTGCTCTATCCAGCTGAGCTACGGGCGCATTATGTCAAAACTGGAAAATT